>DATLZE010000140.1:0-39573 GCA_035574195.1 Burkholderiales bacterium
AAGCGATTTCGAAATCGCCTCCTACCTCAAGAAGACGAATCCCCGCCTCTACCGCCGCTTGCGCAAGGCCGCCCACCGGAAAAACGGCTCCCGAACAAAGTAACCCGCCGGCAAATCCGGTTTCGGGTATCGGCGTCCGGCATCGCCCACGAAAAGCGGGGCCCCGCCGCCTCGCGTCACTCCCGCGCAGGCCCGAGGCGAGGTGCGGTCTTGCGGGCCTAAAACCCGCGACCCGGAGCTCGGAACCCGACATCGGCTGTTGCTATAATCAGGCGACGTTTGCGTTGCCGCGCACATGCGCATCACCCGCAGGCTGGAGTTCGACGCCGGCCACCGCATCCCCCACCACCAGAGCCGGTGCCGGCATCTGCACGGCCACCGCTACGCGATCGAGATCACGCTCGTCGGCGAGGTGATCACCGAGGAAGGCGCCGCACAGCGCGGCATGGTGATGGACTTCTCGGAAGTGCGCGACATCGCGTGGCGCGAGCTGGTGGACGCCTGGGATCATGCTTTTCTCGCTTGGCGCGAGGACGCCGAAGTGGTCGGGTTCCTGCACACTCTTCCCGGACACAAGACGGTGCTCTTCGACGAGCCGCCGACGGCGGAGCATCTCGCGGCGGTCGCTTTCCGCGCCCTCGAGCCCGCCTACCGCGACCGTTACGCCGACGGCCTGCGGCTCGAGCGAGTGCGGATCTACGAGACTCCCAACTGCTGGGCGGATGCCACGCAGGCGGAAGGATGAATTCACGCCCTTCCAACGGGCGCATCGTGCTCCATCTCGCCCTTGTGCCTGGCTGTCGCTGGCGGATGGGGAGGGATTCGAACCCCCGGTACCCTTGCGGGTACGCCTGATTTCAAGTCAGGTGCATTCGACCGCTCTGCCACCCATCCGCGTCCCGCAGCGGGTGCGGCTCATCATCATACACGCGATCCCCGCTCTCCGGAGCGCTGGCGCCGCCGCGCGAAACGTTGAAACCCGGGCGCCGCTCGGGTAGTCTAACGCTCGACGAAACCAGGAGGAGGCCTTTTATGCAACCGGAATTCCAGACCCAGCCGGCGGCGTACCGCGCCGGTGCGCGCGCAATCCCATTCGAGCAGCAGAAGGTTCTGCGCAACACCTATCTCCTGCTCGCCCTCACCATGGTGCCGACGGTGGTCGGCGCCTTCATCGGGATGGCGACCGGCGGCATCATCATGCAGCACCCGATCGCGAGCTTCTTCGTGCTGCTCGCCGCGGTGATCGGGCTGCAATACGCGATCGCCGCCCACCGCAACAGCGGCGTCGGCGTGCTGCTGCTCCTGGCGCTCACCTTCCTGCTCGGCTGGTGGCTCGGACCGCTGCTCGCGGTCGCCCTCGCGCTCAAGAACGGCCCGCAGCTCGTCGGTATCGCGGCCGCCGGCACCGGATTGATCTTCCTCGCCATGGCTGGCGTCGCGACCGCGACGCGCCGGGATTTCAGCTTCATGGGCAAATTCCTGTTCGTGGGCATGCTCGTGGCGCTCGCTGCGCTCGTCGCCAACATGTTCCTGATGATCCCCGCCCTGGCGCTCGCCGTTTCGGCGATAGTGGTGGTGGTGTTCTCGCTGTTTTTGCTGCACGACGTGAGCCGCATCGTGAACGGCGGCGAGACCAACTACATCATGGCGGCGACGGGCTGCTACCTGAGCCTGTTCAATATCTTCGCCAATCTGCTCCAGATCCTGATGGCGCTGACCGGCGAGCGGGAATGACCGGCCCTCGCGGCCGACGATGAAAAAGGGGCGCCCTCGGGCGCCCCTTTCGTTCTCGTGTCCGGCATCATCCGGCGCGGTCGAAAACCGCGATGGATTCGACGTGCGAGGTGTGCGGAAACATGTTGACGATACCCGCTGCCGTGAGCGCATAGCCCTTCGCGTGCACCAGCACCGCGGCATCGCGCGCGAGCGTCGCCGGGCTGCACGAGACATAAACGATGCGCGAAGCGGCGTCTTGCCCCAGCGCCCTGACGAGCTCGACCGCCCCGTCGCGCGGGGGATCGAGCAGCATGCGGTCGAAGCGTCCGAGCGCGGAAAAGCCCGGCGCGCTGCGGTAGAGATCCATCTCAACGAAGCGCGCGAGCTGAGCGAGGCCGTTCTCCGTGGCATTGCGCACGGCGCGCCGCACGAGCTCGGGGCTGCCCTCGATGCCGACCACCGCGGCCCCGCTCCGGGCGATCGCCAGCGCGAAATTGCCCAGCCCGCAGAACACGTCGGCGACGCGCTCGCCCGGCTGCGGATCGAGGAGCGCCACCGCGCGGCGCACCAGCACGCGGTTCACCGCGTGGTTGACCTGGGTGAAATCGGTGGGACCGAAGCCGATCCTCAAGCCGAATTCCGGCAGCGTGTAATAGAGATCGGCGGGCCGCGGAGGATGGAACGGGCGCGCCGACTCCGGCCCGTGCAGCTGGAGATAGAGGTGCACGCGGTGCGCCTCGGCGAATTCGCGCAGCCGCGCCGCGTCCGGCTCGTCCGGGGGCTCGAGCACGCGCAACACCAGCACTTCGGCCGCCTCTCCCACCGCGACCTCGATCTGCGGCAGCCGATTGCGGATCGAGAGCGCGTTGACGAGATCGCGCAGCGGCCGCAGCAACGAGCCGATGCGGGGCGGCAGCACCTCGCATCCCTCCATGTCGGCGACGTAGCTCGAGCGCCGCTCGTGGAAGCCGACCAGCGCGCCGCCCTTCTTGGGCACGTGGCGCACCGCGAGCCGCGCGCGCTGCCGGTAGCCCCATTCGGGTCCGTGGATCGGCGCGAGCACCTGTTGCGGGCGCACGCGCCCGATGTGCCACAGCGCGTCCTCCAGCACGCGCTGCTTGACGGCAACCTGGGCGCGGGCATCGAGATGCTGGAGGCTGCAGCCGCCGCAGCGCCCGAAATACGGACAGCGCGGAGCGACGCGCGCGGCGCTCTCTCGCAGGATGCTCCCGAGCTCCGCAATTTCGTAGCCTGGCTTGCTGCGCCGGGTAACGCATGTCACGCGCTCGCCCGGAAGCGCGCCCTCGATGAAGACGGCCTTGCCGCCGCGGCGCGCGACGCCGCGCCCTTCCTGGTCCAGGGATTCGACTTGAAGCGCTTCCATGATGGCCGCTGCGGCGGAGTCCCAGTGCGCCGCGGGTGCGGTGCGCGAAGTGTACCCTCTCCGCGCTGCCCGGCAAAGGCGCCAGCGGCGGGCACGTCTCGCCAGGTGATACCGGACGGTCCCGCTTGTGGGCGGAAGAAACGCTCTGCTAGCATAGCCCGAGCCTCGTGTCCCGGCGCAAGGAGGAACCATGAACTACCGCAAATCCGAAGCCAAGGAAGCGTCGCGCGCTCAATTTCGCGGCCTGTGGGCTGCCATACCGACGCCGTTCACGGCCGATCTGCGGGTGGACGAGGAGGGTCTGCGCCACAACATGCGCCGCCTCACCTCGGGCCTCAAGATCGAGGGCGTGTTCTGCACCGGGGTGATGGGAGAGTTCTGGTCGCTGACCAAAGAAGAGCGCAAGCGCGTCGTCGAGATCGTGGTCGAGGAGGCGCGGCGCGGCGGCTGCAAAGTAATCGCTCATACCGCCCACCATTCGGCGCACGAGACCGTCGAGCTGACCCGCCACGCGCAGCAGGTCGGTGCCGACTTCGTGATCCTGATCAACCAGTACTATCCGCCGGCCTCCGAGCAGACCATGTACGAGTGGTTCAAGTTCGTGGCCGAGCGGGTGGACATCGGCATCTGGATGTTCGACGCGGAGTACTCGGGCTGGGGCATGTCGCCGGAGCTCACCGCGCGCATCGCCGAAATCGAGAACGTGTGCGGAATCAAGATCCCGCGCCCGCTCGAGCATTACGCCCGGGTGCACAAGCTGTGCGGCGAGCGCATCGTCATGAGCCATCCTTCGGAGACGGACTGGCTGCGGCTGATGAAGGATTTCGGCCAGCGCGTGCACCAGTCCTCGCCTGCGCCCTATCTGTTCCAGACGCCTTCCTGGCTGCCGATGCGCGAGTACACGGAACTCGGGCTCGCCGGACGCTTCGAGGAGGCGGAGAAAATCGCTCAGCGGCTCGAACCGCTGCGGCAGGTCTACGACAAGTGGATGAGGGGCCCTTGGGTGAGGAGCCGCCTGGTCCCGATCGCCTATCTCAAGGCCTGGTGCGAGCTGCTCGGCATGGCGGGGGGACCGGTGCGCCCAGGGCTGCCGCAGATCAGCGATCAGGAACGGCGGGAGCTGCGTGCCGATCTCGAGCGCACCGGGATCCTCGCGCGCGTGCCCGCGGCCAAGGCCGCCTGAGCGCGCCCGTGCCGCTTCACTGCGGCTCGACGCCGATGCGCCTGGCGATCGCGAGCTGGCGCGCGACGTCCTTTTTGAGGAAATCCGCGAAGTCCTCCGGCGAAAGGCCGGTGGGGAGCAGATCGCTCTCCTCGAGGTATTTCCTGACCTCCGGCAGCGCCACGATCTTCGCTGCCTCGGAGTAGACCGTCCGTACGATCTCGCGCGGCACGCCCGCAGGGAACCACATCCCGTGGTAGCAGGTGACGTCGAAGCCCGCGAGCCCGGCCTCCTCGAAGGTAGGCAAATCGGGATAGCGCGGCGAGCGGCGCGGCCCGCCGATGCCGAGAGGCCGCACGCGTCTTGCCTCGATCCAGGGGCGGGCGAAGGTCTGGCTCACGAACATCACCTCGACGTTTCCGGCGAGCACATCGGTGAAGGCGACCGCGGTGCCCTTGTACGGAACGTGCACGAGCTCGACTCCGGCCATCGCCGCAAATAGCGCCCCGGTCACGTGCGGCGGGCTGCCGATGCCCGCGGTCGCATAATTGAGTCTGCCCGGGACCTTCTTCGCAAGCGCGATGAACTCCTTCACCGAACGCACCGGCAGCGAGGGATGCACCACCAGCAGATTGCCGTAGGTCACGTTGATCTGCATGATCGGAGAGAAATCCGCGATCGGATCGTAGGCGAGCTTGCGGATGTAGGCGGGGTTCGAGGTGTGCGCGCAGTTCGTGACGAGCATCGTGTAGCCGTCGCGCGCCGCGCGCGCCACCGCCTCCGTGCCGATGGTGCCGCTCGCGCCGGTGCGGTAGTCGAACACGAACTGCTGTCCGAACCGGTCCGCGAGCCGCTGGGTGACCGCCCGCGCCGGGACCTCGATCGGGCTGCCGGCGCTGAAGGGGATCACCACCCGGATCGGTTTCGCGGGATAAATCGCGGTCTGGGCCGCCGCCGGCTGCGCCGCGAGGAAAAGCGCGGCGAGGAGCAACCCGAGCCTCGCACCCGGCACCACCGCGAGCCATGCGGCCAATGGCATCCCCGCCCCCTCTGCGCGCTTGCGCCCTGCGTTCGACCCCCGCGCAACCCTACGGCCTGCGAAAAAAATGATAAACCAAAGACCCGGCTGGTTCACCAGAGCCGGCGCCACCACGATATGGAACCTCCGGAGGCATCCTTCCCGCAGCCCGTCACGCGCGCCAGCGGTCGAGAAATTCCTTCCAATGCGGCTCGCCCGATCTGCCGAGCGTCGCGCGCACGAGCTCGGTCTCCGCGCGGTACTGGGCCTCGTCGAACGCGCCGCGCATCAGCTGAAAGCGCAGGAAGATGAGATAGGTGTTGACGACGTCGGCTTCGCAATAGCTGCGGATCTCGGCGAGCCGGCCCGCCTGGTAGGCGTCCCACACGCCGGCGCCCTCCAGCCCCTGTTTGCCCGGCAGCCCCATCAACTGCGCGAGCTCCCCCAGCGGCGCGCTCGCCCGCGCTTGGTAGAGGGCGAGGAGGTCCATGAGGTCGAGGTGGCGGGAGTGGTAGCGGCTGATGTAGTTGTTCCACTTGAAGTCGCGATCGTCCTCGCCGAGATCCCAGTAGCGGCGCGCCCTCACGCCGTGGATCAGTCCCCGGTAGTGCAGCACCGGCAGATCGAACCCGCCGCCGTTCCACGAGACGAGCTGCGGCGTATAGCGCTCGATGCCGTCGAAGAAGCGCTGGATCATTTCGCCCTCGTCCGCGCCGCCGATGGTCCACACCTTGAAGCTGTCGCGCTCGCGCAGCGCGCACGAGATGACGAGGACGCGATGCAGGTGGAGCGGTAGGAAATCGCCGCCCGTCGCCTGCCGGCGCAGCTGGAACGCCATTGCGGCGACGTCCCGGTCGGACATCTCCGGGCCCAGGCCGTGCAGGCGCCGCAGCCCCTCGACGTCGGGCACGGTCTCTATATCGAAGGCGAGCACCGGAACCATGGGGAATCAAATCATAGAGGACACAGGGCTCGCGGCGGCCGGGCCGTGATGCGGGATTCGACACGAGACGCGGAATGCAGGCGCACGACGGGTCGCCGTCATCGGCATCCCGCATCTCGCGCGAGTTCTTTGAATCTCCTCCGTGTCCTCGTGCGCTTTCCGCAGCCGGTCTTCGATTCTGGCCGGTGTCGATCCGCGGCCGAATCTACTTCCGGACCCAGGCGCCGCCCGCGTTCTGGTAGTACCAGCCCGGCTGCGCGCGCTCGATCCAGCGCCGGGCGAAGGTGGCGCGGATGTCGTTCTCCCACTCGGGGTGCCCGTTGGCGCGCGCGATCTCGCGGTAGAGCGCCGCACGGTCCTGGTTCTCGGCCGCGACGAGCGCGTTCACCTGCTGGCGCTGCGCGAGCGGCACCGCGGCCGCGTCGCGCAGCGCGACGAAGCCCTCGCGCGTGAGCCCCACCGCGCCGCTCGCGTAGAAGGGGGCGAGCTGGGCGTGGCGGCTCTGCATGCTCGAGCGCAGCGCCGCGATCGCCGGCGTGTCGATCTCGAGATTCGCCTGGGCGTGCGCCGCGCCGGCGCCGATCAGCGCCGCCGCGAGCGCGGTGCACAACAAGACCGACAGCCTCATTTCCTCTCCTCCGGGGCGGGCTTGACGTTGACCGGCGCCCCGCCGTCCTTCAACTGCCACACCTCGTCAATGATGCGGTCGGCCGCCTTCTCCGCAGCCGCCGCCGGAAAATAGATGTTGATCGTGACGCAGCCCGCGAGCGCGGCCGCGCCGGCGAGTCCCGCCGCGCGAAGCATGAGCCTGCGCGAGTTCATTGCACGATCATCCGCACGTTGTCCTGCAGGACGCGACCCAGGCGTTCGACCAGCTCGCGCCAGTTGACCGACCGATTGTAGCCCATCACCGTGAGCGCCGGGATGCCGCCGCCCTTCACGATCACATAGCCCTGCGGCGCGTCCTCGATCCCGCCCATCTCGCACACCCCGTTGCGCAGCCGGCAGGAGAGCCCGAGCTTCTCGTAGCCGAACTGATCGAAGAAGCGCAGGAACGTGCCCTGGATGGCGGAGCCCGCGCTCGCGCCGCCGAGCGCCGTGATGCTGTTGATCGCGCTCTGGCTGATGCGGCGCGGGTAGTCGCCGGGGCTGCTCGCGATGCGGGCGTCGAAGGCGACCGGACGCCAGCCGGAGAGCTCCAGGCCCGCGACGGTCGCGTCCACCCGTCCGGTGACGCGCCCGAAGGCGAAAGTACGGGTGAGGAGATCCAGATCGAGCCCGCGCGCCTCGAGGTCGGCGCGCAGGCGCGGCACCCTGCCGAAGGGGTCGGTCAGCTCCACGTTTCTCGCCGTCACTGTCCCGTCGAACACCCTGAACAGCAACGCGCCGTCCACCTTGAGCGTTGACCGCTCGTAGCTCACCCGGGGGATTTCCGCCGAGATCGTTCCGTGCATCGCCGGCAGTCCCGCCGCCTGCGCAAAGCGCTCCATCGAAACCGGCGAGAGGCTGCCGCGAAACGCCCAGCGCCACCCTCGCTGCGGCTGCTCGGCCGCGAACGCGCGCACGGCGAGCGTGCCGTCGAGCAGCGGCACCTCGACCGAATCGAGCCGGAAGTGCATGCCGCGCAACGCGAGCGGCAGCCTCGCTGCGCCGAACGGGATTCCGAGCAACTCGCCGCCGCTCACCGCGACCTCGGCCCGAGTCTCCCTGGTGCCGTGCCAGGGAACGCGGCCGTTCGCGCCGAACACCGCGAAGCGGCGGTGCGGGTCCTCGAACGAGAAATCCTCGAGCCCGACCTCGGCGGCCTCGATCCCGCCCCTGCGCACGGCGAGCGCGATCTCGGCCGCTCCCGCGGCGCGCGCTTCCCCGAGCACGGTCCCGAAGACAAACGGGCGCAGCACGGTGCTGTAGAGCGCCCCCGCCCGCAGCTTGCCGCTGCGCAGATCGAGCCGCGCGAGCGTGGAGCCGCGGCGGTCCCAGAGCGCGCCGAATTCCGCCGCCCCCACGTGGAGGAGCTCGAGCCGCCCGCGCTCGATCTCGAGCGCCTCCGGGCCGAGCCGCCCCTCGGCGCGCAGCGCATGCCCCTCGCCCCGCAGGTAAAGCGGTTGCCAGTAGGCCTCGCCCGCGCTCCAGTCGAGGCGAGCGCGCCAGCGCCATTGCGCGCCGTGGCGCTCGGCGTGAAGCTCGATGCCGCCGCCGATTCGCTCTCCCGCGCGCAGCCCCTTCTCGTCGCTGAACGCGATCTCGCGTAGCGCGAGCCGGGCGCCGAGCGCGGAATCCTGCCACTCGATCGAGCCGTCGGCGCGGCCGCCGGAGAGCCGCGGGAGATCGCGCGGCAGCCACTGCGCGAGGCGCGCGAGATCGCCGTTCTCGATCGCGAGGCGCGCTGCGGGAGCGCGCCCGAAGCGCGCCCGCAGCCGCCAGCGCTCCCCGGGGGCGGGATCGAGCGCGACCTCGAGCTCGGCCTCGCGCAGCGCATAGGAAAAGGCGAAGGGCAAGCGGGTGCCGGATTCGAGCACGCCGTCGCGGCACTCGATGCGGGCCGGCCCCAGGCGCGGGCCGGCGCACGCGATGCCGATGTCGCGCCAGGTGCGGCCGAGCGCCGCGAGCTCGCCCACCGCGAGCCGCAGCTTCCCGCCGGCGAGCTCCAGCCTGACGTCTCGCGCCGCGACTCCGGGCGCCTCGAGCGCGCCGAGCGTGACGGTGACCTCGCGTGCCGCGGGAAGCGTCGCAGCGAACGCGAGCGCTGCGAGCAGGCCCGCGGCGCGGGGCGCCTCAGCCCGGAAACACACCCGTGGAAAGATAGCGGTCCCCGCGGTCGCACACGATGGAGACGATCACCGCATTCTCCACCTCGCGCGAGACCTGCAGCGCCGCCCACAGCGCGCCCCCCGAGGAGACACCGGCGAAGATGCCCTCCTCGCGCGCGAGCCGCCGCGTCATCTCCTCGGCGTCCGCCTGGGAGACCTCGATCACGCGATCCACGCGCCGCCAGTCGCAGATCTTCGGCAGGTAGCGCGGCGGCCATTTGCGGATGCCCGGGATCTGCGAGCCTTCAGTGGGCTGGCAGCCGATCACCTGGATCGCCGGGTTCTTCTCCTTGAAGAAGCGCGAGCAGCCCATGATGGTGCCGGTGGTGCCCATGCTGGAGACGAAGTGCGTGATGGTGCCGCCCGTGTCGCGCCAGATCTCGGGGCCGGTGCCCTCGTAGTGCGCGAGCGGGTTGTCGGGGTTGGCGAACTGGTCGAGGATCACGCCCCGGCCCTCCTCGCGCATGCGCTCGGCGACGTCGCGCGCCATCTCCATGCCGCCTTCCTTCGGCGTCAGCACGATCTCGGCGCCGAACGCGGCCATCGCCTGGCGGCGCTCCTGCGACAGGTGCTCGGGCATGACCAGGATCATGCGGTAGCCCATCATCGCCGCGCACATCGCGAGCGCGATGCCGGTATTGCCGCTGGTCGGCTCGATCAGAGTGTCGCCGGGGCGGATGTCACCGCGCTCCTGCGCGCGCCGGATCATGGAGAGCGCCGGACGGTCCTTGACCGAGCCCGCGGGATTGTCGCCCTCGAGCTTGACGAGCAGCGTGTTGCTGGTGCGCCCCGGCAGGCGCTTCAGCCGCACCAGCGGCGTGTTGCCGACGCAGTCCTCGAGCGTTCTGAAGGCGGGGCGTGAGCGGGTGTCCACGCTCCTATGATAACCGATCGCGCTGCGCGCCGCGTCACGCGCCCGCGCGCGCGATGAGCCTCTGGCAGTAGCGCGCCACACCCTGCTCCACCGGCGCGAACGGCGCCTCGTAGCCCGCGGCGCGCAGCGCGGTGAGGTCGGCCTGGGTGTAGCTCTGGTAGCGGCCCCTGAGGTCCTCGGGGAAGGCGATGTACTGGATCACGCCGCGCTCGCGCATCGCCGCGAGCGTGAGCGGGGACTCGCCGCGCGCCTTGCGGCAGGCATTGACCGCCGCCACCGCCACCTCGTTGAAGCTCTGCGCCGCGCCGGTGCCGACGTTGAAGATGCCCGACTTCTCGGGATGCTCGAGGAAGAAGAGGTTCACCCTGACGCAGTCCTCCACCGCCACGAAGTCGCGGCGCTGCTCGCCGTCGCCGTAGCCACCGCTGCCGGCGAACAGCCGCACCTGCCCCAGAGCCCGGTACTGGTTGAAGAAATGGAACGCGACCGAGGCCATGCGCCCCTTGTGCGCCTCGCGCTCGCCGTAGACGTTGAAGTAGCGCAGCCCCACGATCTGGGCGGTGCGTTCCTCGAAACGGCGCCGCACCAGCTGGTCGAACAGCAGCTTGGAATAGCCGTAGAGGTTGAGCGGCGCCTCGCATTCGCGCGCCTCCCGGAATTCGCGGCTCGCCCCGTAGACCGCCGCCGACGAGGCGTAGATCAGGTGCACCTCGTCGCGGATGCAGTAGTCGAGGAGCTGGCGCGAATAGCGGTAGTTGGTCTCCATCACGTAACGGCCGTCGGTGGCGGTCGTGTCCGAGCACGCGCCCTGGTGCAGCACGGCCTCGATCGCGCCGTCGAACGCCCCCTCCTCGAGCTTCTCGAGGAACTCGTCCTTGTCGAGGTAGTCGGCGATGTCGCAGTCGGCGAGGTTGGAGAACTTTTCGCCTTGCCGCAGGTCGTCCACGGCCAGGATTTCGGTCACGCCGCGCTCGTTGAGCGCTTTCACCAGATTCGAGCCGATGAACCCCGCAGCGCCCGTCACCACGTAGTACATGTTCCGGATCCCGATCGTTAAGCCGTTTCCCCGAACAGCTCTTCCGGTGAAACGACCGCGGTGCCGAACTTGCCGACCACGATGCCGGCGGCGCGGTTGGCGAGCCGGACCGCCTGCTCGAGGCCGGCGCCGCCCGCGAGCGCCACTCCGAGCGTCGCGATCACGGTGTCTCCGGCGCCGCTCACGTCGAACACCTCGCGCGCCTGAGCCGGCACGTGGACCCTGCGCCCGCGCTCGTAGAGCGTCATTCCCTCCTCGCTGCGGGTGAGGAGCAGCGCCTGTGCGTTCAGCCGCCGGCGCAGCCGCTGCGCGCGCGCGGTGAGCTCGCGCTCGCTCGCCCAGTCTCCCGCCACCTGCCGGAACTCGGCCCGGTTCGGAGTGATCACGGTGGCGTGGCGGTAGCGCGAGTAATCCTCGCCCTTCGGGTCCACCAGCACCGGCACCCCGGCGCGGCGCGCGGCTGCGATCATGTGCGCGATGTGCTCGAGCCCGCCCTTGCCGTAGTCGGACAGGATCACTATGTCGGCGCTGCGCAGCATGCGCCTGAACGCGCGCAGTTTCGAGGCGAGCACCTCGTGGCCGGGCGGTTTTTCGAAATCCACGCGCAGCAACTGCTGGTGGCGCCCGATCACGCGCAGCTTCACGGTGGTGCGGAAACCGCGGTCGCGGTGGAGCTCGGCGTGCACGCCGTCGCGCCCGAGCAACCGCCGCAGACGGGTCCCGGCCTCGTCCGCGCCGACGACCGAGAGCAGGCTCACCCGCGCGCCGAGCGCCGCGGCGTTGCGCGCGACGTTCGCGGCGCCTCCGGGCCGCTCCTCCTCGCGCTCGATCTTGACGATCGGCACCGGCGCCTCCGGCGAGATGCGGCCGACCTCCCCGAACCAATAGCGGTCGAGCATCGCGTCGCCGACCACCAGCACGCGGGCGCGCGCGAAGGATGAAGGACGGAGCAGGAAGGACGAGCTCGCGGGCAGCTGCGCCCGGCCCATTTCCTTCCGCCTCCCGCTCGCGGCCGTCATCCCGAAATTCTAACTCCGCGGGCCTTCATCCCGCGATCTCCGCGCTGATGGCACGCAAGGCCGCGAGCGGATCGGGGGCGCGCGTGACGGGACGCCCGACGACGAGGTAATCCACACCGGCCGCGCGCGCCGCGCGCGGGGTGGCGATCCGCTTCTGGTCCCCGGCCGTCTGCGGTTCGGGCCGGATGCCGGGAGCGACCAGCAGAAAGCCTGCGCCGCACTCGCGTCTCATCTGCTGCGCCTCCTGCGCCGAGCACACCACTCCATCCATACCGCACGCCTGCGCGAGACGCGCGAGCCTGAGGGCGGCCTCCCGCGGATCTCCGGCGATCCCGATCTCCTGCATGTCGGCCGCGTCGATGCTCGTGAGCAGCGTCACGGCGACCAGTCTGGGCGGCGCGCTCCGATCTGCCAGGGCCGCGCGCGCCGCCTCCATCATGGCGCGCCCGCCGAGCGCGTGCACGTTCACCATCCACACGCCCAGGCGCGCGGCGGCCGCGCAAGCTGCGGCGACCGTGCTGGGGATGTCGTGGTACTTCAGGTCGAGAAAGACGTCGAAGCCGAGTTCGCGCAGTTTGCCGACGAGCGCGGGGCCCGCGGCGGTATAGAGCTCCTTGCCGACCTTCACCCGGCACAGCCCCGGGTCGAGCCGGGAGGCGAGCGCCAGCGCCTGCCCGGCCTCCGGGTAGTCGAGCGCAACGATGACGCGCGGGTCATTCACGCCGCGGGCTCCCCGTCGGCGTCACGCCGGCAGCCTCGCTTCCTCGGTGCGGCGCGGAGAGTAGGTCTCCCACGCGGCGCACGCCGGGCAATGCCAGTAATACTGGCGGGCGCGGAAGCCGCAGTTGTCGCACTGGTACATGGCGAGGCTCTGCGTGTGCTGGTTGACGAGCTGCCTCACCAGCTCCAGGTCGCGCCGGCGCTCGATCGGCGCCTCCAACAGCTGCGCCTCCAGCAACCGGTCGAGCCCGAGCAGCGTCGGGGTGCGCCGCAGCTCGTCGCGCACCATGCGATAGGCGGGCCCCGCCCCCTCGCGCTCCAACACGCCCTGGAACACCACGTTGAGGAGGTCGAGCGAGGGATACTTGGCGAGGTAGCCGCGCAGCAGATTCACCCCTTCTTCGAGCCGCCCGAGCTGCCGGTAGGTGTTGAAGATCCGCTCCGCTACCAGCGCGAGATAGGCCGGGTTCTGGCTTTCGATGCGCTTCCACGCCTCGATCGCAGCCTCCAGCCGTCCCGCGGCGGCCTCGAGGTCGCCGAGCAGGATGTTCGCGCGCACGCACAGCCGGTGGTGCGCGAGAGCCTGCGCCAGATGGGGGCGCGCCGCCTCGGGACGCGAATGCATCATCTCGTTGGTGGCGAGCTCGCAGTAGAAATTGGCGATCTCCTTCTGGTGCGAGCGGCCGGTGACAGACTCCAGCTTCTCCGCGACGGCGATCGCCTTCATCCAGTCCTTCTCCTGCTCGTAGATCTCGAGCAGGAAGCGCAGCGCCTCCTCGGCGCGCGCGGTGCCCTCGAGCTTGAGGAATAGCTCCTCGGCCCGGTCGAGGAGCCCGGCCTTGAAATAGTCCTGCGCCAGCTCGTAGAGCGCGGCGAGCCGCTGTTCCGGATCGAGATCGGCGCGCTCGACCAGATTGCGGTGCATGCGGATCGCGCGCTCGACCTCCCCGCGGCGGCGAAACAGGCTGCCCAGCGCGAAGTGCAGCTCGATGGTCTGGGGATCCACCTTGACCACCTCGATGAAGGCCTCGATCGCCTTGTCCGGCTGCTCGTTCAGCAGGAAATTGAGCCCCTTGAAATAGGACATCGGCAGCGCGCGCGATTCCGAGAGCAGCTGCTTGATGTCGATGCGCGCGGCGAGCCATCCCAGCGCGAAGAACAAGAACAGCAGCGGGACGAGCAGCCACCAGTACTCGACGAGTTCCATCGCGATGTCAGCCTTGCCGTTCGCCGGTGCGGCGCGCAGCCTTCAGCCCCCGACCGCCCTGGCGGCCTGCTCCTCCGCCGCCGGGCTGCCGCGGCGGGATTCCTGCAGCTCGCGCCGCAGCGCGCCGATCTCGCGCCGCTGCCGCAGCAGCCGCGGCAGGCACGCGGCGATGCCGGCCGCGACCCCGGCGCAGAAGAAAGTGAGCAGCACGAAGACGAGCGGCGCCCGCCACTCGCCCCCGAGGTAGTAGCGAACTGCGACCGGCTCGGTGTTCTTGACGGCGAACAGCAGCACCAGCACGAACAGGGCGAGCTTGAGCGCCCACAGCAGATATCTCATGGCCCCTGCCTCCGCGGGGATTGTGCCGCCTGCCGCGGCGAGAAAATCCTCGAACGGCACCTCGTCCAATGACCGGCGACGGGCGCCTCGACAAGCGCGGCGAGGTCCTGCTCTCGGGTCGGCGGCACGGATGTCATGATCCCGGCAGGCAACCCGGGGCCGCCGGCTGCGGCGGATGCCTCGGGGATAAAAAAGGCGGCATGATCTTTCGATGATGCCGCCCGCAAGCAGACGATGCCTGAAAGAGTGTGGTTGTTATTTCTTGAAATCCACGCGCTCACGCAGTTCCTTGCCCGCCTTGAAGTGCGGCACGTACTTCGCCGGCACCTGCACCTTCTCGCCCGACTTGGGATTGCGCCCGGTGCGCGGCGGCCGGTAATTGAGCCCGAAGCTGCCGAACCCCCTGATCTCGATGCGCTGCCCCTGCGCGAGGCTCTTCGCCATCGCGTCGAGAATCATCTTCACCGCCAATTCCGCGTCCTTCGCCACCAGTTGCGGGTAGCGTGCCGCCAGCTTCGCGATCAATTCGGACTTGGTCATGGTGCTCCCTTGTCCCATTCCCGTTATTGTTGAGTGTTGGCCACGTCCAGTTTGGCCTTGAGCAGCGCGCCGAGATTGGTGGTACCGGTCGCCGCCTGCTTCTCCTCCGCCAGCTTCTTCATGGCCTCGGCCTCCTCCGCCAGATCCTTGGCCTTGATCGAGAGGTTGATGGTGCGGTTCTTGCGGTCGATGTTGATGATCATCGCCGTCACCGTGTCGCCCTCCTTGACCCGGGTGCGGGCATCCTCCACCCGCTCGCGTGACATCTCGGAGGCGCGCAGATACCCCTCGACGTCGTTCTCGAGCTGGATCACCGCGCCCTTGGCGTCCACCGACTTCACGGTGCCGGTGACGAGCGAGTTCTTCTCGTGCGTCTGGATGTAGGCATTGAAGGGATCGCCCTCGACCTGCTTGATGCCGAGCGAGATGCGCTCGCGCTCGACGTCGATCGAGAGCACCACGGCCTCGACCTCCTGGCCCTTCTTGTACTCGCGCACCACCTCCTCGCCGGGGCGGGTCCAGGACAGGTCCGAGAGGTGCACCAGGCCGTCTATGCCGCCGGGCAGCCCGATGAAGATGCCGAAGTCGGTGATGGACTTGATCGTGCCCTTCACCCGCTCGCCCTTCTTGTGGTTCATGGCGAACTCTTCCCACGGATTCGGCATGCACTGCTTCATGCCGAGCGAGATGCGGCGGCGCTCCTCGTCGATTTCGAGCACCATCACCTCGACCTCGTCGCCGAGTTGCACCACCTTGGACGGATGCACGTTCTTGTTGGTCCAGTCCATCTCGGACACGTGCACCAGGCCCTCGATGCCGGGCTCGATCTCGACGAAGGCGCCGTAGTCGGTCAGGTTGGAAACTTTGCCGAAGAGGCGGGTGCCGGGCGGGTAACGGCGCGAGAGCCCGACCCAGGGATCCTCGCCCAGCTGCTTCAACCCCAGCGAGACGCGGTTCTTCTCCTGGTCGAACTTGAGCACCTTGGCCTCGACCTCGTCGCCCACCGAGAGGATCTCGGAGGGATGCTTCACGCGGCGCCATGCGAGGTCGGTGATGTGCAGCAGCCCGTCTATGCCGCCCAGGTCCACGAACGCGCCGTAGTCGGTGATGTTCTTGACGATGCCCTTGACCACCGCTCCTTCCTGCAGGCTCGCGAGCAGTGCCTCGCGCTCGGCGCCCTGATTGGCCTCGAGCACGGCGCGGCGCGAGACCACCACATTGTTGCGCTTGCGGTCGAGCTTGATGACCTTGAACTCGAGCTGCTTGCCCTCGTAGGGTGTCGTATCCTTCACCGGGCGGATGTCCACCAGCGAGCCGGGCAGGAAGGCGCGGATGCCGTTCACCGTCACGGTAAGCCCGCCCTTGACCTTGCCGTTGACCACCCCGGTCACCACCGTGCCCTTCTCGAGCGCCTCCTCGAGCTCGAGCCAGGCGGCGAGCCGCCGCGCCCTGTCGCGCGAGAGCCGGGTCTCGCCGTAGCCGTCCTCGAGCGACTCGATCGCGACCTTCACGAAATCTCCGGGCTTGACCTCGATCTCGCCGCGGTCGGTGCGGAATTCCTCGACGGGTATGTAGCTCTCGGACTTGAGCCCGGCGTTGACGACGACGTAGTTTTCGTCAACCCGGATCACTTCGGCGGTGATCACTTCGCCTACCCGCATTTCCTTGCGCGAGAGGCTTTCCTCGAACAGTGCGGCGAAGCTTTCCGGGGCGGCGGCTGCCGGGGAGGATGTTTTCATCATTCAGATTGGAGCTCTAGGTATGCCCGTCGGCTGCGACGGGGTTGGTTAAACCAAGCCCTGCAGCCGGGGTGCGGCTCAGGGCGCCCGTGGTGCCCGCTTGTAGAGCGCCAGCACCTGCGCTATCGCCTCCTCCGCCGTCATGCGGGTGGTGTCGAGCAGGACGGCTTCGGGGCTCCTTTGCAGGGGGGAGGCAGCGCGTGCGCTGTCACGCTCATCGCGCGCCCGGATGTCCCGCAAAAGGGCGCCCATATTAGCACTCATCCCTTTTTCCATCAACTGGTTATATCGCCGTCTCGCCCTTTCCTCGGGACTCGCCGTAAGGAAGATCTTGAGCGCCGCATCGGGGAACACCACCGTGCCCATGTCGCGCCCGTCCGCGACGAGCCCGGGCGGCTGCCGGTAAGCACGCTGGCGCTCGAGCAACGCACGGCGCACGGCCGGGAGCGCGGCGATCCGCGAGGCGACCTCTCCGAGGTTCTCGCCGAGGATCGCCTCGCTGACGTCACGGCCTTCGAGCCTGACCGTCTTGCCGTCGAATTCAACGTCGAGATTCAATGCGATATCGGATAAAGTTGATTCTTTTTCTAGATCAAGCTCGCGCTCCAGCGCGGCTAGCGCCACAGCGCGGTAGAGCGCGCCGCTATTGAGGTAATGGAACCCGAGCGCTGCGGCCACGCCCCGCGCCACCGTGCCCTTGCCCGAGGCCGCCGGCCCGTCAATGGCGATGACTGGAGCGCGAGCGTCGGTGCGGCGGCTCACGCGGCAGCTATCCTCAGTCCGGCGGCGCGGGCGAGCTCGACGAAGCCGGGGAACGAGGTCGCCACGTTGGCGCAGTCGCGGATCGCGATACCGCCGGTTGCGTGCAGCGCCGCCATCGCGAACGCCATCGCCACGCGATGATCGCCGCGGCTGTCCACGGTGCCGCCGCGGAGCATGGGCCCGCCGCGGATCAGCATCCCGTCGGGCATCGGCTGGGCTCTCGCCCCGAGCGCCCTGAGCCCCTCGGCCATCACCTGGATGCGGTCGGACTCCTTCACCCGCAACTCCGCAGCACCGCTCACCACGGTCTCGCCCTCGGCGCAGGCCGCCGCGACGAACAGCGCCGGAAACTCGTCGATCGCGAGCGGCACCAGCTGCGGCGGCACCTTCACCCCGTGCAGCCTCGCGCCACGCACCCGGATGTCGGCCACCGGCTCCCCGCCCGCGGCGCGCTCGTTCAACACCTCGATCTTCGCGCCCATCAGCCGCAGGATCTCGATCACGCCGGTGCGCGTGGGGTTGACCCCGACCTGCTCCAGCACGAGATCGGAACCCGCGGCGACCGAGGCGCCGACCATGAAGAACGCCGCGGAGGAGATGTCGGCCGGCACCTCGATGGTGGTCGCCCGCAGCCTCGCGCCGCCCGTCACGCAGGCGGTGTCGCCCTCGCGCTGCACCGCGCAGCCGAACGCGACGAGCATGCGCTCGGTGTGGTCGCGGGTGGGCGCCGGCTCCGCCACGCAAGTGCGCCCCTGCGCGTAGAGGCCGGCGAGCAGCAGCGCGGATTTCACCTGGGCGCTCGCCACCGGCATCGCGTAGCGGATGCCGGTGAGCGCGCGCCCGCCGCGCACCTTGAGCGGGGGGCAGCCGTCCGCCGCGGTCTCGATGCAAGCGCCCATTCTGTTCAGGGGATCCGCGACACGCTTCATGGGGCGGCGGCTCAAGCTCGCGTCCCCGGTCAGCTCGCAGTCGAAGTCCTGTCCGGCGAGCAGTCCCGCGAGCAGCCGCATGGCGGTGCCGGAGTTGCCGCAGTCGAGCGGGCGAGGCGGCGCCTTCAGCCCGCGCAGCCCCACCCCGTAGACGGTGACATTGCCGCGGTCGGGCCCGGCGATCCTCACGCCCATGGCGCGGAACGCGTTCATGGTCGCGATCGCGTCCTCGCCCTCGAGAAAGCCGGTGATGCGCGAGACGCCCTCGGCGATCGAGGCGAGCATGATCGCGCGGTGCGAGATGGACTTGTCCCCCGGGACACGGATGCGCCCCTTCAGCACCCCGCCCGGCTCGACCCTATAAGTGAGCGGCATACATCAGTCGCCAAAGCGCCAGAAACTCCGAGCGCGATCCAATGCGCGAGCGGCGCGCCGAACGGGCACCGGGACGATCGGGTACGCGCTCATCGGGGAAGCTACTCGGGAGGCCTGGTTCCCGTCTTGGTATGGCTGGCGGCCTCGGCGCCCCGGCGGCCGTTTTCCGCCTTGACGAGCCAGCGCGCGCGCGCGGCGCGCGCGCGCTCGAACACGCGCCGCAGTGTCGCGGCATCCCCTCTCTCGATCGCGCCGCGCACGCGCTCGAGCTCGTCCTCGTAGTCCTCGATCGCGGCGAGCAGGGCCTCGCGGTTCGCGCGGCAGATGTCGGCCCACATCTCGGGGGAGCTGCCCGCGATGCGCACGGTGTCGCGCAGCCCGCCGGCGGAAAATCCGAACAGCCGCGCCGGGTCGCGGCGGCGCGCGAGCATGCCGACGAGCGCGAACGCGACGACGTGCGGCAGATGGCTGACCGCCGCGAGAATCGCGTCGTGCTCCTGCGCCTCGAGCCGCCTCACCCGCGCGCCGCACGCCTCCCACGCGCGCCGCACGAGCGAGAGCGCCTCAGCCGCCGTCTCGGGCTGGGGCGTGACGATCACGGTACGGCCGCGGAACAGCGCCGGCGAGGCCGCCGCCGCCCCGCTCTTCTCGGTGCCTGCGATCGGGTGCGCCGGCACGAAGCGGGGGAAGGCCGTTCCCAGGAAGCGCCGGGCGTTGGCGACGACGTCGCACTTGGTGCTGCCGGCGTCGGTCACCACGGCGCGCGAGGGCAGCGCCGGGGCGATCGCCGCCATCGCCGCCGCCATCTGCCCGACCGGCACGGCGAGCAGCACCAGATCGGCGTCGCGCACCGCGCCTGCCGGGTCGCGGCTCGCCTCGTCCACGATCCCGAGCCTGAGCGCCGTCGCGAGGTTCGCCCGCGTGCGCCCCACCCCGACCACGCGCGCGACCGCGCGCGCCCTCTTCAGCGCGGCTGCGAACGAGCCACCGATCAGGCCGACGCCGATCACGACGAGTTTGTCGATGCGCAGTCGCGAACGCATTTCGCTATTTCACCACAGAGTCACGGAGAGCGCGGGGGATCGAATTTTTCGCGGCGCCCGGTCCAAGAGAAATTCCGGCGATTTCTCCGCGGGCTTCGTGCCTCCGGGCCAAAGCACTAGGCAGCGAGCGCCTGCTCGAGCGCGGCGAGAAACCGCGCGTTCTCCGATTCGAGCCCGATCGTCACGCGCAGGTGCTGCGGCATTCCGTAGGAGGCGATCGGGCGCACGATCACGCCCAGCGCGAGCAGCTTGCGGAACACTCTCGCCGCGTCGCCCGCCCTGAAGCTGACGAAATTGCCGTGGGACGGGATGTAGTCGAGCCCGAGCCGCGCGAGCCCCGCGGTGACCTGGCTCATGCCCGCGCGGTTCAGCTCGTAGCCGCGGCGCACGAATTCGGCGTCGTCCAGGGCCGCCGTCGCGGCGGCGAGCGCGAGGCTGTTGACGTTGAAAGGCTGCCTCAGCCGGTTCATGAGGTCGGCGACGCCGGGGGCGGCGAGGGCGTAGCCCACGCGCAGCCCGGCGAGCCCGTAGATCTTGGAGAACGTGCGCGTGACGATCAGGTTGGGGAAACGCCCGAGCCAGCCCGCGGTGTCCGCGTGCAGCGCCTCGGGCAGGTACTCGCGGTAGGCCTCGTCGAGCACCACGAGCACCCGCGGCGGCAGGTCGGCGATGAACGCCTCGAGCTCGGCCGGCGCCACGAACGTGCCGGTCGGATTGTTGGGGTTGGCGACGAACACCATGCGGGTCTTTTCGGTCACCGCGCGCCGCATCGCCGCGAGATCGTGGCCGTAGTCCTTCGCCGGCACCTCCACGCCGCGCGCCCCGCTCGCCTGCACCGCCAGAGGGTAGACCGCGAACGCGTGCTGCGAATACACCGCTTCCAGCCCCGGCACGAGAAAGGCGCGTGCCGCGAGCTCGAGCACGTCGTTCGAGCCGTTGCCGAGCACGATGCGCTCCGGCGCGACGCCGAGGCGCGCGCAGAGCGCCTGCTTGAGCTCGAAGCCGTTGCCGTCGGGATAGCGGGCGAGATCGCCCAGCGCGCGCTCCACTGCGCGCAGCGCGAGGGGGCTCGGGCCGAGGGGATTCTCGTTGGAGGCGAGCTTGATGATCGCGCTCTCCTCCATGCCCATCTCTCGCGCGAGCTCCGAGATCGGCTTGCCGGGCTCGTACGGGGCAATCGAGCGCACGTGGGAGGGAGCGAGCTCGCAGATGTCCATAACGGGTGCGGGTGACTCGTTTCTCGCCGCTCGTTGTCCTTCGCCGTTGGACCGGTTCACGGGAAACAGGCGACGAGTCGCTTTTTTCAGGCGACGGCGGCCGGATAGGAACCGAGCACCTTCAGGAACGAGGCCCGACGGCGCACTTCCTCGAGCGCTGCGGCCGCGCGCGCGTCCTTCTGGTGCCCCTGGAAGTCCACGAAAAACACGTACTCCCACAGGCCGGTGCGCGAAGGGCGCGATTCCAGCTTGGTGAGATCGATCTGATGCTCGGCGAAAGGCGTGAGCAGATCGTGCATCGCGCCGGGGCGGTTGGGCGCCGACATGACGAGCGAGGTCTTGTCGCGGCCGGAGGGCGCGGCGTCGTGTTGCGCCAGCACCAGGAAGCGCGTCGTGTTCTTGGGATCGTCCTCGATGTTGCGCGCGAGCAGCGCGAGCCGATAGTAGCGCGCCGCGCTCTGCGGGCCGATCGCCGCGGCGCTGCGGGCGCGTGCCGCGAGCCGCGCCGCCTCGGCGTTGCTCACCACCGCGATCCGCTCCGCGTTCGGCAGGTTGCGCGCGAGCCAGCCCTGGCACTGGGCGAAGCTCTGCGCGTGGGAATAGACCCGGCGCACGTCGGCGGCGCGCCGCGCGCGGCTCATCAGGCACTGGCGCACCGGCAGCATCACCTCGCCGCAGATCATCGCCGAGGTGGAGAGCAGCAGATCGAGCGTGCGTCCGACCGCCCCTTCCGTCGAGTTCTCCACCGGGACCACGCCGTAGCCGGCGGCGCCGGTCTCGACCTGGCGGAACACCTCGTCGATCGAGGCGCACGGAACGAGGGTGGTGAGCCCGCCGAAGTGCTTGGCCGCCGCCTCCTGGCTGAACGTGCCCTGGGGCCCGAGGTAGGCCACCGACAGTTGGTCCTCCAGCGCGCGGCACGCCGACATGATCTCGGCGTAGAGCCGGGCGAGCGCGCCGTCGGCGAGCGGTCCGCGGTTCAGCTTGAGGATGCGGCGCAGCACCTGCGCCTCGCGCTCGGGACGGTAGACCGGGCCGCGCTTGAGCCGCCCGATGCGCTGGGCGAGGCGCGCGCGCGCCGAAAGCAGCCCGACCAGCCGCTCATCGAGCGCGTCGATGCGGTCGCGCAGTTTCTTGAGATCGTCGCTCATCGGCCGGCGCCGGAGGGGCTCGCCCGCTCACGGGTTCTCGACGGGCAGGTAGCGCACCGACAGCACGCCCTCGATCGCGCCGATGCGGCGGATCACCTCCGCCGGCACCGGGCTGTCCACGTCCACCAGCGTGTAGGCCATCTCGCCTTTCGACTTGTTCATCATGTTGTGGATGTTGAGGCGCGCCTTGCCCATCGCGGCGGAGATCTGCCCCACCATGTTCGGCACGTTGGCGTTGGCGATGCCTACGCGGTAGGGTGCCTCGCGCGCCATCACGACATCCGGGAAATTGACGGCGTTCACGATGTTACCGTTCTCCAGGAAATCGCGCACCTGGTCCACCACCATCACCGCGCAGTTGTCCTCCGCCTCGCGCGTCGAGGCCCCGAGGTGCGGCAACGCCACGACGTGCGGGTGTCCCATGAGAGCGCGCGCCGGAAAGTCGCACACATAGCAGCGCAGGCGCTTCTCCTCGAGCGCCTGCAGCACCGCTTCGTTGTCCACCACGCCCTCGCGCGCGAAGTTGAGCAGGATCGCGCCGTGCTTCATGAGCTTGATGCGGCTCGCGTTGATCATGTTGCGCGTGACATCCAGCAACGGCACGTGCAGCGTGACGAAGTCGGCCGCCTTCAGCGCCTCCTCCACGCTGTGCGCCTTCTTCACCTGCGAGGGCAGGCTCCACGCCGCGTCCACCGTGATCTCGGGGTCGTAGCCCAGCACCTGCATGCCGAGCTTGATCGCGGCGTCGGCGACCAGGCTGCCGATCTTGCCGAGCCCGATCACGCCGAGCGTGCGCCGCGGCAGCTCGATGCCGGCGAACTGCTTCTTGCCGTCCTCCACCAGCTTGTTGATCGTCTTGTCGTCGCCCTTGAGCCCGGCGACGAAGCCGAGCGCCGGCACCAGGTTGCGCGCCGCGATCAGCATGCCCGCGATCACCAGCTCCTTCACCGCGTTGGCGTTCGCCCCGGGGGTGTTGAACACCGGAACGCCGCGCCGGCTCATCTTCTCCACCGGGATGTTGTTGACGCCCGCACCGGCGCGCCCGATCGCCTTCACCCGCGCCGGAATTTCCATCGCGTGCATGTCGTGGGAGCGCACCAGGATCGCGTCGGGGTTGGCGATTTGGCTGCCGACCTCGTAGCGCGCCGGCGGGAAGCGCCTGAGTCCCGCGCTCGAGATCGAGTTGAGCGTCAGGATGCGCAGCCGATCAGCCATAATTTTTCTCGAAGTCGCGCATGAAATCCACCAGCGCCCGCACCCCCTCGATCGGCATCGCGTTGTAGAGCGAGGCGCGCATGCCCCCGAGCGCGCGGTGCCCCTTCAACTGCGTCAGACCGCGGGCCTCGGCCTGCCTGAGGAACTCCGCGTCGAGCTTCTCGTTGCGCAGGCGAAATTGCACGTTCATGCGCGAGCGGTCCTCTTTCGCCACCGGGCAGTGATAGAACTCGGTCTCGTCGAGATAGTCGTAGAGCAGCTTCGCCTTGGCGATGTTCACCCGCTCGATCGCCGCGAGCCCGCCCTGCTGCTTCAGCCACTGGAACACCAGGCCCGCGATGTAGATCGCGTAGGTGGGCGGCGTGTTGTGCATCGAGTCGGCTGCGGCCTGCACTCGATAGTCGAAGACCGAGGGCGTCGCGGGCGAGGCCTGTCCGATCAGATCCTCGCGCACGATGACCAGCGTCAGTCCCGCCGGCCCGATGTTCTTCTGCGCCCCGGCGTAGATCAGGCCGAAGCGCGAGACGTCCAGCGGGCGCGAGAGAATATGCGAGGAGGCGTCGGCGACGAGCGGCACCGCCCCGGTGTCGGGAATGCGGTGGTGCTCGACGCCCTCGATCGTCTCGTTGGAGGTGATGTGCACGTAGGCCGCCTGCGGGTCGAGCCGCCACTCTTCGTGCCGGGGCACGCAGGTAAAGCCCGCAGCCTCGGAGCTCGCCGCGACGTTCACCGTGCAGTAGCGCCTCGCCTCCGCGATCGCCTTCTTCGACCAGTAGCCGGTGGCGACATAGTCCGCCTTGTTCTTGCCGCGCAGCAGGTTCATCGGCACGAGCGCGAACTGGGCCGCCGCCCCGCCCTGGAGGAACAGCACCTTGTAGTGCTGCGGGATCGAGAGCAGCTCGCGCAGGTCGGCCTCGGCCTGCGCGTGGATGCCGATGAACTCCTTGCCGCGGTGGCTCATCTCCATCACCGACATGCCGCTCGCGCGCCAGTCGAGCATTTCCTCGGCGGCCCGGCGCAACACCGGCTCGGGCAGCATCGCCGGCCCGGCGCTGAAGTTGTAGACGCGAGTCATTGATGCGATCGCTTCGATGCAAGGTTAACAGGCCACCGACTTCGTGGAGCGAAAAGCGAAACGTGAAAAGCGTCCTCTCACCCCGCTCTATCCTCCGGTTGCAGGGCACGGGGAATTCGTTTCGCGCTTCGCTCCCCGCCTCACTCCCCTTCGCCGTCCTCGTCCTGCTCGACGATCTTCTCGAGCCCGGCGAGCCGCTCGCCCTCGTCGAGGTTGATCAGGCGCACGCCCTGGGTCGAGCGCCCCTGCTCGCGCACCTCGGAGACGCGGGTGCGGATCAGCACGCCGCCGGTGGTGATCAGCATGATCTCGTCCTCCGGCGCGACCAGCAGCGCGCCGACGAGCCTGCCGTTGCGCTCGCTGCACTGGATCGCGATCATGCCCTGCGTGCCGCGCCCGTGGCGCGTGTATTCGGCGAGCGGCGTGCGCTTGCCGTAGCCGTTCTCGGTGGCGGTGAGCACCGAGAGCTTGCCGTCCTCGGCGGTGAGGAGCGAGATCACGCGCTGCCCTTTCGCGAGCTTCATGCCGCGCACGCCCGCCGCCGCCCGCCCCATCGGGCGCACCTCGGACTCCGAGAAGCGCACCGCCTTACCGGCGTCGGAGAACAGCATCACGTCCTGCTTGCCGTCGGTCAGCGCCACGCCGATCAGATAGTCGCCGTCCTCGAGGTTGATCGCGATGATACCCTTCGACATCGGGCGCGAGAACGCCGCGAGCGCCGTCTTCTTCACCGTGCCCATGGCGGTCGCCATGAACACGTAGTGCTGCTCGTCGAACTCGGCGACCGGGAGCACCGCGGTGATCTTCTCGTGCTCCATCAGCGGCACCAGGTTCACGATCGGCTTGCCGCGCGAGGAGCGGCTGCCCTGCGGCACCTCGTAGACCTTGAGCCAGTAGACGCGGCCGCGGTTGGAGAAGCACAGGATGTGGTCGTGGGTGTTGGCGATGAACAGTTTCTCGACGAAATCGTCCTCCTTGGTCGCGGTCGCCTGCTTGCCACGCCCGCCGCGCTTCTGCGCGCGGTAGTCCGCCACCGGCTGCGACTTCATGTAGCCGCCGTGCGAGAGCGTCACCACCACGTCCTCGGGGGCGATCAAGTCCTCGGTCGAGAGGGACTGGGTCTGGGTGACGATCTCGCTGCGGCGCGCGTCGCCGTACTGCTTCTTCACCTCGGCGAGCTCTTGGGAGATGATGCGGGTCACCCGCGCGGGCTTCGCCAGCACGTCGAGGAGATCCGTGATCCGCTCGATCGTCTCCCGGTACTCGGTGACGATCTTGTCCTGCTCGAGCGCAGTCAGGCGTTGCAGCCGCATGTCGAGGATCTGCTGCGCCTGCACCTCCGAGAGCCGGTAGCCCTTCTTCTGCGGCCCGAACTCGGGCGCGAGCCCATCGGGGCGGAAGGCCTGCCCCTCGGCGCGGGCGAGCATCTCCTCGACCAGCTTCGAGCGCCAGAAGCGCGCCATGAGCTCTGTCTTCGCCTCGGCCGGGGTCGCCGCCGCCTTGATCAGCGCGATCACCTCGTCCACGTTGGACAGCGCCACCGCGAGCCCTTCCAGCACGTGGCCGCGCTCGCGCGCTTTTCTCAGCTCGAACGCGGTGCGCCGCGTCACCACCTCGCGGCGGTGGCGCAGAAACGCCTCCAGCAGCTGCTTGAGGTTGAGCAACCGCGGCTGGCCGTCCACCAGCGCGACCATGTTCATGCCGAAGGTTTCCTCGAGCTGCGTTTCCTTCCACAGGTTGTTGAGGATCACCTCCGCGTTCTCGCCGCGCCGCACCTCGATCACCGCGCGCATGCCGCTCTTGTCGGACTCGTCGCGGATATCGGCGATGCCCTCGATCTTCTTCTCGCGCACCAGCTCGCCGATCTTCATCAGCAGGTTCGCCTTGTTGACCTGGTAGGGCAGCTCGTCGATCACGATGTAGGTGCGGCCGCCCTTCTCCGCCTCCTCGAAGTGGGTGCGCGCGCGCATCACCACCTTGCCGCGGCCGGTGCGGTAGCCCTCGCGCACGCCCTCCAGCCCATAGACGATGCCGCGCGTGGGGAAGTCGGGGGCGGGGACGATCTTGATCAGCTCCTCGATATCGATCCCCGGGTCCTTGAGCAGCGCCTGGCAGGCGTCCACCACCTCGGAGAGGTTGTGCGGCGGGATGTTGGTCGCCATGCCGACCGCGATCCCCGAGGAGCCGTTCACGAGGAGGTTCGGGATGCGGGTCGGCAGCGCCACCGGCTCCCGCTCCTTGCCGTCGTAGTTCGGCACGAAATCCACCGTCTCCATGTCGATGTCGGCCAGCATCTCCGAGGCGATGCGCTGCAGCCGGCATTCGGTGTAGCGGTAGGCCGCGGGGGAGTCGCCGTCTACCGAGCCGAAATTGCCCTGGCCATCGATGAGGGGATAGCGCATGGCGAAGTCCTGCGCCATGCGCACCAGCGCCTCGTAGGTAGCGGCGTCCCCGTGAGGGTGGTACTTGCCGAGCACGTCGCCCACCACCCGTGCGCACTTGACGTAGGGGCGGTTCCAGACGATGTTCGCCTCGTGCATCGCGTAGAGGATGCGGCGGTGCACCGGCTTCAGCCCGTCGCGCACATCGGGCAGCGCCCTGCCGACGATCACGCTCATCGCGTAATCGAGGTAGGAACGGCGCATCTCCTCCTCGAGCGAGACCGGCAGGGTTTCCTTGGCGATCTGGTCCATGAAACGGAAAAAAAGGGGTGAAGGGGGGTCTTGCGGTCGCTAAAAAACGCTAATTTTATCATGCGGGCGGCTCGCCTCCGGATCGGAGGCGCGGGCAAGCCAGGGGCCGGCCCGCAATGTCTCCCCGGCGTGCGGCCGGCGGCTGCGGTAAGTCCACCAATTGAAATTCGCTCCTCCGGCGGGGGCGGCGCGCGGAGCGTTTCTTTTAGGCAACAGGCGGCTATGCCCTTTATCTCAAGGCCATGTTATGATTTCGGCATAATTTGCCTTGCCATCGAGGTTGTGATATTAAGTAGCCCCGGGGAGACTCCTTAAAAAGGTTAACCGGCACTCCGGCGGGTCCCTAATTTCGCAATAACAGCAGGAGGATCGACAATCATGAATTCAGCAATCCGGACGACGCTCGTTGGCCTCGCAGCCGCAGGCGTGTTTCTGCCCGCGCCCGCGTCGGCACAGTTCAAGAACCAGGGCTATCTGACCGACAGCACCGGCGCCATTGTCCGCGCCGCGGGCGCCGGAGTCTGCGTGCGCACCAGCGACTGGACTCCGGCTCTCGCGGTGGCCGAGTGCGACCCGGATCTCGTCAAGAAGCCGGCGCCCAAGCCCGAGCCCAAGCCCGCGCCCAAGCCCGCCGAAAAGCCGAAGCCCAAGCCCGAGCCGAAGAAGGAGAAGCCCAAGCTCATCAACATCGAGGAGAAGATCGAGCTCCAGGGCATGCCCTTCGGCAAGGCCGAGATGACCGCCGACAACAAGGCCGAGCTCGACAAGTTCCTGGCCGACCTGCGCAAGGCGACCAAGGCTCGCGGCCCGGTGCAGTTCGGGGCGGTGGTCGTGACCGGCCACACCGACCGCATCGGCAGCCTCAAGTACAACATGAAGCTCTCCGAGCGCCGCGCGGTGGTGGTCAAGGACTACCTCGTCGCCGCGGGCGTGGACCAGAAGCTGATCTTCTGGGAAGGCAAGGGCCCGAAGCAGCCGATCCCGGTGACCAAGTTCTGCGACAACAAGATGAAGCGCAAGCAGCTGATCGAGTGCCTGTCGCCGAATCGCCGCGTGACCGTGGAAGTGGTGGGCCGCGCCGAGTCGCTCGCCAAGCCCAAGCCCAAGGCGGATGCCAAGCCCAAGGTCAAGCCCAAGGTCAAGCCTTAAAACAACCACGAGGAGCGTCATTGAAAAGCCCTGCTTCGGCAGGGCTTTTTTTATTCCCCGAGGCATCGGACAGGCTTTCGCCACGCCTCATCCGCTTCCACGCTCCACAAGCACATGAACCCCGACAATGCCGTTACCCTGATCGAGGCGCGCTGGGTGATCCCGGTCGAGCCCGCGCAGGCAGTGCTCGAGCACCATGCCGTGGTCCTCGCCGGCGGCCGCATCCGGGAGATCGCCCCCGCGCGCGCGGCCCGCGAGCGCTACCCGGGCGCGCGCCGCGTCGAGCTGCCGGGCCACGCGCTGATCCCGGGCCTGATCAATCTGCACACCCACGCGGCGATGACGCTGATGCGCGGTCTCGCCGACGACCGCGCGCTCATGGACTGGCTCAACCATCACATCTGGCCGGTCGAGATGCGGCTCGCCTCGCCCGAGTTCGTCCGCGACGGGACGCTGCTCGCCTGCGCCGAGATGCTGCGCGGTGGCGTCACCTGCTTCAACGACATGTACTTCTTCCCGGAGGCGGCGGCCGAGGCGGCGCTCGCCGCCGGCATGCGCGCTGCGCTCGGCCTGATCGTGATCGAGTTCCGCTCCCCGTACGCAACCGACGCCGGGGACTACCTCACCAAGGGGCTCGCCACGCGCGATGCGCTCAAGCACGAGCCCCTGCTCTCCTTCTGCCTCGCGCCGCACGCGCCCTTCACCGTGAGCGACGGCGCCTTCGAGCGGCTCGTCACCTACGCCGGCGAGCTCGATCTCCCGGTGCACATTCACCTGCACGAGACCGAGGACGAGATCCGGGAGAGCCTGCGCGCGTACGGGCTGCGGCCGATCCGGCGGCTCGAGCGGCTGGGGCTGCTGGGGTTGAACCTCATCGCGGTGCATGCGGTGCACCTCGCCGAGGACGAGATCGCCACGCTCGCCGCGCAGGGCTCCCACGTCGCCCATTGCCCGTCCTCCAACCTCAAGCTCGCGAGCGGCATCGCGCCGGTCGCCCGCCTCGCCGCGCAGGGCGTGAACGTCGGGCTGGGGACCGACGGGGCGGCCAGCAACAACCGGCTCGACGTATTCACGGAAATGCGGCTCGCCGCGCTTCTCGCCAAGGGCGCGAGCGGGAACGCGACCGCGCTGCCCGCTCACGCCGTGCTCGCGATGGCGACGCTGAACGCTGCGCGCGCTCTCGGAATCGAGGAGCGCACCGGCTCGCTCGTCCCGGGCAAGTGCGCCGACCTGGTCGCGGTGAACCTCGCCGCACCCGAGCTCGCTCCGTGCTACGATCCGCTCTCGCATCTGGTCTACGCGGCGGGCCGCGAGCACGTCACCCACGTATGGGTGAACGGCGAGCTGCTGGTCGAGGCAGGCCGCCTCACCCGGCTCGACCTCGCCGAGCTCGCCGCAAAGGCGGCTTATTGGAAGGAAAAAATCCAGGGGTAGTTCAGCGCCCGGCTGCTGGCCTTTCTTCCTGCCGCGCCTTTCTCGACGATTGCGCTGAGAACCCGGGCCGAGACCATGATCAACGTTGATCCCCTCGAGATCGAGAAATTCAGCCAGCTCGCCCATAACTGGTGGGATCCTGCCGCGGAATTCAGGCCGCTGCACGAGTTGAATCCGCTGCGCCTCGATTACCTGGAGCGCATCGCGGGTCTCGCCGGCAAGACCGTGCTCGACGTCGGCTGCGGCGGGGGCATCCTCGCGGAGGGAATGGCTGCGCGCGGGGCGCGCGTCACTGGCATTGACCTCGCGGAGAAGCCGCTCAAGGTCGCGCAGCTGCACCTGCTCGAGTCGGGGCTCGACGTGGATTACCGGCTGATCGCGCCCGAGGCGCTGGCGCGCGAGGCGCCGGAGCGCTTCGACATCGTCACCTGCATGGAGCTGCTCGAACACGTCCCGGAGCCCGCGGTGACGGTCGCGGCCTGCGCCGCGCTCGTGAAGCCGGGCGGATGGGTGTTTTTTTCCACCCTCAACCGCAATCTCAAGTCCTATCTCCTCGCGGTGCTGGGCGCCGAATACGTGTTGCGGCTGCTGCCGCGAGGAACGCACGACTACGCGCGCTTCATCAAGCCCTCCGAGCTCGCGCGCTGGTGCCGGAACGCAGGCCTCGACGTCGCAGGCATCACCGGCATGACCTACAACCCCCTCACCCGCGTCTACGCGCTCTCCGAGGACGCGGACGTCAATTACTTCCTCCACGCACGCAAGCCGTGAGCCGCCGATCGTGAGCGGCGAATCGTAACCGCGGAACAACGCACGATTCACGATGGTCAGGGCTGTCCTGTTCGACCTCGACGGCACGCTCGCCGACACCGCGCCCGATCTCAACGCCGCGCTCAACCGGGTGCGCGCAGCGCGCGGGCTCGCCCCGCTGCCGCTCTCCGCCACCCGCTGCCACGCCTCCCGCGGCGCGCGCGGCCTGCTCGGCGCAGGGTTCGGGCTTGCGCCCGGCGATCCCGGCTACGACGCGCTGCGCGAGGAATTCCTGGCGGCCTACGGCGCCGACCTCTGCCGCGAGACGCGGCTCTTCCCCGGCGTGCCGGAGCTGCTCGGCGCGCTCGAGGCGAGCGGGCTGCGCTGGGGCGTGGTGACCAACAAGCAAGAGCATCTCGCACACACACTGCTCGAGCGGCTCGGGTTGCGGAACCGCGCGGCTTGCGTGATCGGTGGCGATACCACGGCTTGGTTCAAGCCGCACCCCGGGCCGCTGCTCGCTGCGTGCGGCGCGCTGGGGATGGAAGCCGGCGCGTGCATCTATGTCGGCGACGACCGGCGCGACGTCGAGGCGGCGCGCGCCGCTGGAATGAGGATCGCAGTGGCCGAATGGGGCTACCTCGGCGGCGAAGAGCCGGAGAGCTGGGAGGCGGACTGGCTGATCAAGAGCCCGCAGGAGCTGCTGGGGATTCTTTAGGATTCCATCCGGGGCCGAGGAGAAGGCCGGAACCGCGATTGAACTTTGGGCAATCGCCCACATCTGCGATAATACGGCTACATCGAATCCCGAATCATGGGGGCGAACTGGTCTCGACGTGGGCAACGAGGCAGTTCGGGGCATGCCAAGGTCCAGTCACCTTGTAAAACCGCTGGAAACCCACAAACGCCAACGACGAGCGTTACGCTCTCGCCGCCTAACTCCGGCGAGACGCTGCACTAGCTTGCTGATGGGCTAGGCCCCGGAAACGGGGTGCAGCGTCATTCACATCAGCCTCTCCGCCCGGCCGGGTCGCTTGGCCGGACGGAACCGTCGAAGCGACTGGCCGAGCGCCAGCCTGCCGGCCGGCGGGCGCGAGGCGAGACCCAAACGACCAGGCTAAGCATGTAGTCCCGGCTGTGTAGGGCTCGCGGACGCGGGTTCGATTCCCGCCGCCTCCACCAAAAAAAAACGGCCACCCGAGGGTGGCCGTTCTTTTTTCAAAGCGCAGGAACCGCGCTTCTACAGCGGCTTGATCGCGGTGGCCTTCAGGCCCTTGGGGCCGCGCGTGACTTGATACTCGACGCGCTGCCGCTCCTTCAGCGATTTGTAGCCGTTGCCTTGGATCTCCGAGAAGTGCGCGAACAGATCCTCGCCGCCTTCGTCCGGCGTGATGAACCCGAAGCCCTTCGCCTCGTTGAACCACTTGACGATACCAGTTGCCATTGCTGCTCTCCTGAATGAATATACGAACACGGGCGCGAGCCCGCGGCCTGCAAACGAATCAAACGAAGTGGTTGAGAACTGAAGGCGCGCCGCCCGGAGGCGGGGACTGCGGAACCAACGACTAACGGCTTGATCGACTGCGGGCGGCACGATACACGCATCCGCGCCGTTTGTCAAAAAAGCGGCTTCAGGGGTTCGGCGCGCCGCAGACCAGCGCCCGCAGCGCCTCGCGCTGCGGCAGCGCCGCGGGATCCACCCGCACCAGCCTCACGCCGGCCGCCTCCAGGCACTCGGCCCGCAAGCGGCGCGCTCCGGCCTCCTCCGCGCCGCCCGGCGCCTCCAGCTCGACCGCCGCGACGATCCTGAAGCTGCGGTCGCAGACCACGAAATCGAGCCGGTGGCGGGCGAGCCATTGCAGGCGGCGCTCGCGCTCCGCGCCGCCGAGGCCCTCCGGCACCCCGACCACGGCGCCGAGCGGCACCTGAGCGAAGATCTCGTGGTCGGGAAGCTCCGCGCGCAGCAGGCGGTAGAGCGGCGCCTCGGTCTCGCCGAGCAGCCGCTCCCGCGCCGAGAACGCCGCTGCGGATGAGGTCTCCCGTGCGGGCGCTGCGGGCGGTGCCGGTGCGCGGGCCGCGCGCTCAAGCTCCCCGAATATTTTCTCGAAGCGCTCCCGGCTCGCGGCCGCGCGCTGCGCGGCCTTCCTGCGGTAGCTCCAGAGGGCGTAGCCGACCAGCAGGGTCGCGATCAGGAGGAACAGATACCATGCCAACGGCTAGCTCTCCGCGGCCTTCGCGGTTTCCAGCAGCTTCAGGCCCGGGCGCACGGGCTCGGGCGCGCGCAACTCCGGCGCCGCCAGGAACTCGGGCGAGAGCTCGGCGACGCTGCGCGCTCCGATCAGCGCCATCACCCGGTCGATCTCCTCGCGCAGCAGCGCGAGCGCGCGCCGCGCGCCGGCTTCGCCTCCGGCGGCCACCCCGTAGAGCGTCGCGCGCCCGATCAGCACCCCCTTCGCCCCCAGCGCGAGCGCCTTCACCACGTCCGAGCCGCGCCGGAAGCCGCTGTCCACGAGCACCGTGATGCGGTGGCCCACCGCGTCCACCACTTCCGGCAGCACCTCGATCGGCGAGACCGCGCTGTCGAGGTTGCGCCCGCCGTGGTTGGAGACGATTACCGCGTCCGCGCCGCACTCGGCTGCGGCGGCTGCGTCCCTGGGGTGCAGGATGCCCTTCACCATGAGCGTGCCCGGCCAGATGCGGCGCAGCGCTCTCAGGTCGTCCCAGTTGAGCGAGTCGTTGCGCATCTGGGAGCGCCCCATCGGGCGCGCGGTGACGCGATACTTGATCTCGCTCGGATAGTTCTCGTAGCGCGGCATGCCGGTGGTCGCGAGATAACGCGCGAGCACGCCGAGAAGCCAGCGCGGGTGTGCGAGCACGTCGGCGACGTTGCGCCGCGTGAAACTGAACGGGACGGTGAAGCCGTTGCGCAAGTTGTACTCGCGGTTGCCTGGCACCACGCCGTCCACGGTGACGATCAGCGCCTGGTAGCCCGCCGCCCGGGCGCGCTCGACGAGCTTGTGGGAAAGGCTGCGGTCGGGCCACATGTAGAGCTGGAACCAGAGCGTGCCGCCCGCCTCCTGCGCCACTTTCTCCATCGCGGTCATCGAGCCGGTGGCGAGCGCGAACGGGACGCCGGCCGCGCGCGCGGCGCGCGCGAGCGCGATCTCGCCCTCGTACCACAACAGCCCCGCCGTTCCGGTGGGGGCGATCGCGAGCGGCATTTCGTGCGTCCTGCCGAACAGCGCCACCTGCTGGCTGCGCCCGGAGACGTCCACCAGCGTGCGCGGCCGGAAGCGGATGCGCTCGAACACCGCGCGGTTGTTGGCGAGCGCGACTTCGTCCTCCGTGCCGCGGTCGATGAACTCGAACAGGCCTTTCGGCAGGCGCCGCCGCGCGAGCGCGCGCAGGTCCCAGATGTTGTACGCCCTGTCCACCGCCTTCGCCATCCCGAACTCACTCCCGGTCTCCGGCGCGCGCAATATTAGGGGAAACTCCGCGCTCGCGCCAGGGCGCTCAGCGGCGAGAACCGCCCCCTTCGCGCCGGCCGTTGCGCCGCCGATCCAGCCACCAGGCGAGCGCGGGCAGCATCAGCATCCCCCCGGGCATCGCCAGCACCACCAGGTACGGGCTGATCGAGGAAAGGCGCTTCAGGTGGGCCGCGAGCTCGCGTTTGTCCTCGGGCGTCCAGCGCTGGCGATTGCGCGGTTTCATGAGCAGCGGCATGAGCCCGCGCACCTGGAGGATTTCTTCGACCAGGTGCTGCCGCTCCCGGAGGGCGATTTCGCGGATCCTTCTCGCCAGCACGGCCGGTTTCGCACCGATCTCGCTCAGGCGGGGCACGGCGAGCTCCGAATGCTCAGGCCGAGAGCTTCGCCGCCCAGCCGCGCAGCGCCCGCAACAGGCGCCACGCGGCAAGACCGCGGCCGGCGAGCCCGAGCAGCCTGCGGCGCCCGAGCGTCACGACCGCCGCCGCAGCCGCAGCGACCAGCAGCGGGTGCGCGCGCAAAAAGCGCGCCACCGCGAGCGCGCGGTCGGCGACCTCGAGCGGTGCCTGCCAGCGGCGCAAGATGGCGGCGATCTCGGCGCGCTGCGCCGCGGCGCGCGCGATGAGGCGCTCCTTGCGGCGCGCCAGCTCGATCAGGCGCTCGGTTGCGCTCATCGGGCGCCGAGGTCCTCGCGGTCCTTCGCCAGCTCGGCGAGGCTCGCGGAGAAGAGGCGCGAACGCCGCCGCGCGCGCGCCCGCGCGGCGAACGCCGCCGCGATCCCGAGCGCGAGGTAGAGCGCGGCGAGCAGTCCCGTGGTGAGCACGCGTTGCGTATCCCAGAACAGCACTACCACGAAGACCGTGAGCATCACCGCGCCGAGCAGCAGGAAGGCGGCGGCGATGCAGCCCCACAGCACAATCTGCGCGAGCCGCAGTCGCTCCTCCTCGAGCTCGGTCGCGAGCAGCTCGAGCCGGGTGTGGAGCAGTGCGACCAGCGTCGCCGCGAGGTTGCGCAGCGAGTGGAGTATTCCGGTGCCGGGCGCTCCGGGAGCGGATTCGGTCACGGTTCCGGTCCGACCCGAGCGCTAGCGCCGGCCGATCAGCAGCCCGATGACGAAACCGATGCCGGCCGCGATGCCGACGGCGCGCCAGGGATGCTCGTGCACGTATTCGTCGGCCGCGCGCGCCGCCTGCCGGCTCTTGTCCACCAGCACGTCTTCCATCTCGTCGAGCTTCACCCTCGCGCGGCGCAGGCTGTCCTGCACCTTCTCGCGCGCGGCAGCGACTTTCTCGCCGGCCTGGTTCGCAGTGGCGCGCAGCAGCTCTTCCGCGTCGGAAATCACGGTCTTCAGGTCTTGGACGAGCTTCTCCTTGGTGACGGCGGTTTCGGTGGTCATGGCTTCCTCTCGGGTCCTCTGCTGTGGGAAAACGGTCAAACGCCGGGGGACGGTTAGGCTACCGGCTTTTCCTTCCGGACTCAACCGCCGGCACGGGTCGCAGCCCCATTTCGAGCACGAGCCCCGGGGGGGCTGTGGCGGCCGCCGCGAGGCGCGGGACGGGCCTGCGAGAGTCGAGGAATCCGCCGGCGTCGCATCCAGCGAATTCCTAGCGGTCCATCCACTTGCTCGCCTCCGGCAGCTGTGCCGCGGCGAGCCGCTCGAGGACGAGCCGCGGATCGCGCTCGACGATCAGCATGGCGCGGTGCTCGCGCGTGATGAAGCGCTCCTCGACCGCGTGGTCGAGAAAGCCGGCAAGCTGCGCGTAGTAACCGTCCACGTCGAGCAGCGCGCACGGCTTGCGGTGGAAGCCGAGCTGGGTCCAGGTGAGCATCTCGAAGAGCTCGTCGAGCGTGCCGAGCCCCCCGGGCAGCGCGACGAAGCCGTCCGCGAGCGCAGCCATGAGCGACTTGCGCTCGAGCATGGTCTCCACCACGTGCAGCTCGGTGAGCCCCCGGTGCACGACCTCCCGGTCCAGCAACCGCCGCGGCGCCACCCCGACGACTTGCGCGCCCGCGGCGAGCGCCGCCTCGGCGAGCACTCCCATCAGCCCGATGCTGCCGCCGCCGTAGACGAGCTTCAGCCCCCGCGCGGCGGCCGCGCGCGCGAGCGAGCGCGCCGCCTCGGCGTATGTCCCGCCGCGGCCGGTATTGGAGCCGCAGAAAACGCAGACGCTCTTCATCCCTTCCCCGATGTGCAGGCCGGCCGCCATTGTAAGCGATGATAGAATCGTTCAGGGTCATACGCTCGCGGGGAGGCGCCATGGGGATCGGCACCGTCATCGTGCTGGGGGTGCTGCTGGCGATCGCGGTCTACGCCGTGATGATCTACAACAATCTGGTCCAGCTCAAGCACAACGTTTCCAAGGCGTGGGCCAACATCGACGTGCTGCTCAAGCAGCGCCACGACGAGCTGCCCAAGCTGGTCGAGACCTGCAAGCAGTACATGAAGTTCGAGCAGGAGACGCTCGCGCGGGTGATCGAGGCGCGCTCGCGTGTCTTCTCGGCGCGCGAGACCCAGGACATCCGCGGCCTGGGGCAGGCCGAAGGGGCGCTGCGCGCCGCGCTCGGCAACCTCTTCGCGCTCGCCGAGGCCTACCCGGACCTCAAGACCGACCAGACCTTCCAGCAGCTGCAGTCCCGCATCTCGGCGCTGGAGAACGCGATCGCCGACCGGCGCGAGTTCTACAACGAGTCGGCCAACGTCAACAACGTCCGCATCGAGCAGTTTCCCGACGCCCTGATCGCGTCCATGTTCAACTTCAAGCCGATGCCGCTGCTCGAATTCCAGCCCGAGGAGAGGTCCGACGTGGACGTGAAGAAGCTGTTCGGGTCGTAGCCGCCCCTGCCCGGTCCCGCCATGGCCGGCACGCTACGGTTCTACACCTCCGAGTGGCTCACCTGCGGCCTGCACTTCATCATCCTGTCCATCGCGGTGCAGGCCGAGACGGCCGCAGTGTGGCCGTACGCGCTCGCGGCGATCTCCGCGGTGAGCTTCTTCGCCTGGATCGCCGCCTACCGCCGCTACCGGCTGGTGCACGACCTGCCGACTTCCAAGGTCGCCACCGCCGCGCAGGGCTACGTGGAGCTCTTCGGCCGTTCGGAGCAGATCGAGGGCACGCCGGTGCTGAGCAGGCTCACGGGACTTCCCTGCTGCTGGTTCCGCTACACCGTCGAGCGCAGGGGGTCGCACGACGGCAAGTGGGTGCCCGAGGACAGCGGCGAGAGCAACGCGCATTTTCTGCTGGTGGACGATACCGGCGAATGCGTGGTCTCGCCCGAGGGTGCGGAGGTGATCACCAGGCGCAAGCAGACTTGGCGCGAGGGCGATCGCCGCTATACGGAGTGGCTGCTTCTGCCCAAGGGCCGGCTCTACGCCCTCGGCGAATTCGTCACGGTTTCCGCCCAGCCGCTTTCTGCGGCCGAGGAGCGAGCCGAGGTCGGCGCGCTGATCGCCGAATGGAAGCGCGATCCGCGGAGCCTCGAACAGCGCTTCGACCTTAACCGCGACGGCACCCTCGATATGAAGGAATGGGAGCTCGCGCGGCTGCAGGCTCGGCGCGAGGTGCGCGGCCGCCGCGCGCAGGCGCTCGCGCGCTCGGTGGAGGGCGTGCACCTGCTGCGCAAGCCGCGCGACGGGAGGCTTTTCCTGCTGGCCGACGAGCTGCCCGAGCGGATCGGGCGCCGCTACGCCTTGTGGAGCGCTGTCCACCTCTTCATCTTCATCGGCGCGGGCACCCTCGCGCTCCTCCTGTGAGGCGGATTCACAACGATGCGGGAAGATCACGTCCTCTGCCTCTCCAGCAAGGGCTTTCACCGCGTGCACTACGTGGACTGGGGCGACCCCGCTGCCGATACCATCGTGATCTGCGTGCACGGGCTCACCCGCAACTGCCGCGACTTCGACGATCTCGCGCGCGCGCTCGCGCCCGATCTCCGCGTGGTGTGCCCCGACATCGCCGGCCGGGGCGAAAGCGACTGGCTCGCGAACAAGGACGACTACGGCTACCCCCAGTACTGCGCCGACATGGCGGTGCTGATCGCGCGTGTGACGGCCAGCGCGGCCTGGCCGGGGCTGCGCGCCCGGATCGCGCGCCTGCTCGGGCGCGCGCGCGCGCAGAAGAAGCGCATCTACTGGGTCGGCACCTCGATGGGGGGGATCATCGGCATGGTGCTCGCCGCGCAGGCCGGGTCGCCGATCGAGAAGCTGGTGCTGAACGACGTCGGCGCCGTGATTCCGAGGAGTGCGCTGGAGCGGATCGCGACCTACGTCGGCAAGAACCCGCGCTTTGCGTCGTTCGAGGAGCTGGAAGCCTACATGCGCGCGATCTCCGCTCCCTTCGGACCGCTCACCGACGCGCAGTGGCGCCACCTCGCGCTGCACGCCGCAAAGCGCCACGAGGACGGCTCGTGGAGCTTGCGCTACGACCCCGAGATCGCCGCGCCGTTCCGCCGGGGGCTCCTCGCCGACGTGGACCTGTGGCGCTACTACGACGCGGTCACCTGTCCGACGCTGCTGCTGCGCGGCGCGCAATCCGATCTGCTGCCCAGGGAAACCGCAATCGCCATGACGCAGCGCGGCCCGAAGCCGAAGCTGGTGGAGTTCGAGGGCGTCGGCCACGCGCCGATGCTGATGGCCAGGGATCAGATCGAGGCGGTCAGGACCTTCCTGCTCGCAGGCTAGCACCCATGGCGCACGCAAGCCTCCCGAGGCGAGCGCCGTTGCACGCCGTATAATTTTCGGGACCTGGACCGGCACCGGCGCGCACGGCGCCTCTCGGATTGCCCGAAAACCGCGAGCCTGCACCCGCACATATGACGATTCTCGACGCGATCGCCGAGCGGCGCATACGCGAAGCGCAGGAGCGCGGCGAGTTCGACGCGCTGCCCGGCGCAGGCGAGCCGCTCGCGCTCGAGGAAGCGCCCCTCGTCCCGGAAGAGTTGCGCGCCGCCTACCGCCTTCTCCGGAACGCGGGCTTCCTCCCGCCGGAGCTCGAGTCGCACCGCGAGATCCGCGAGCTGGAGGGGCTGCTCGCAGCCGTCGAGGAGGAAGGCGAGCGCCGGCGCCTGCTCTCCCGCGCCCGATTCCTGCTCTCGCGCGGCGCGCTCGGCCGGCTCGGCGGCGATCCGCGCGTCGAACAGGCCTATCTCGAGAAGGTCGCCGAGCGCCTGGGGCGGCGCCACCGCCTGCTCGGATCCGGCGCTACTTCTGAAAGCGCTGCTGGTGCAGCGCCCGGCGAAAGCGCATGAACTCCCGTGGGGAGATGCGCCCGTCGCCGTCGGCGTCGATGCGGTGGAACTCCCTCGCCGCGAGCGGCATGCGCCCGCGCACTTCGTCGGGCGTGAGATAGCCGTCGCCGTTCGCGTCCGCCGATCGGAAATCGGCCTCCGCCCTGCGCCTGAATTCCTCCGGATCGGTCCCGCCGGGGCGCTCTGCGCGCTCGCGCGTCGGGCGCTCGCGCCAGGACTCGGGACGGGGGAGCTGCCCCGGGTCTCCGGCGACAAGCGGCGCCACGCCAGCCGTTCGCTCTCGCGCGCGCTCTGCTTCCGCGCGCCGCAGCGCTTCCTCCCGCTCCCGGGCCCGCTGCTGCGCCTCGCGCAGCTTGGCCTCGCGCTCCTCGATCCGGCGTCGCTCGGCCGCAGCGCGCTCGGCCTCGAGCCGCGCCGCTTCCTGCCGCGCCTGCTCCCGCGCCGCGCGCTGCTCGTTCCAGGCGCTCGCCGCAACCACCAGCACGATCAGCGCTGCGCCGATCCCCGCCCAGCGCCAGCCCGATACGGGCTTTCCGGGCGGGCC
>DATLZE010000141.1:0-3495 GCA_035574195.1 Burkholderiales bacterium
AGCCGCCCCAGTTGATGATGGTCTGGGGCGTGAGCGTCTGCACGTTGAGCACGTTGGCGGCCGGATTGCTGAACACCGCCGAGCCGTGCACCACCACAGGATTCGTGGGATTGGCGAGAGCGGCCTCCGCGACGAAGCACGCCGCAACCGCCACTGCAACCGCTGAGCGGCTGGGGGTCTGTCCGCGCTGCGCGCTCTTCATTGAGCCCTCCCCCCGCGTCGGAACGCGATCGTGCGGCCCATCCGGACCGACCCGCCCCGCACGGCAGAGGCGCAGCCGGAGTAGTCAGTATAAGCCTATTCCCGTCCGTGTCGAGCCCCGTCGGGGTCTGTGTGTGAAATATTTAACGGGCGGAAACGACTCACGGGGAGGCGGTGCAAACCCGCTCAAAACACCTGACAATTGCCCATTGACTTCCCTCGAAGAAGCGGGCTGCGAAGTAACCGGGGGTGGTAGCCAGCCTCGACCACCTCGCCCGCCTGCGCGAGCACCCCGCCTCGGCAACAGGGTTTCAGGCGCGCTTAGAAAACGATCGCCAGCGCCGCGCTCACGCGCTGGTCGCTCGTCTGGCGGCTCGCGGTCGGCTGCAGGATCTGCGCGACATCCAGGCGCAGGCTCACCATCTTGCGGAAACCGAAGCGCACGCCCAGGCCCGCGGAGGCGATCGAGTCGCGCGCGGTCTCGCCAGCGAGCGCGTTGTTCCGCTGGACGGCGCCGAAATCGTAGAAGGCGAGCGCGCGCAGCCGGTAGCTGTCGGAGAGCCCGATGCGGCGCGCGAGATCCGGCGTGTAGAGCTCGATCTGGCCTGAATAGCCGCGGTCGTTGGTGACTTCGCGCACCAGGTAGCCGCGCACCGTGTCCGGGCCGCCGATGCCGTATTGCTCGCCGGACACCAGCGAGTCGCTGGTGTACTGGCCGTTGAAGCCGACCCGCGTCTGCCACTCGTTGCGGAACTGGCGCACGTAGTTGAAGCCGTAGCGCAGGATCGTGTAATTCTCGGTAGCGGTGGCGCGTGAGCGCCGGAAGTCGGCGGCGCGCCCGTCGCTGCCGCCCGGAATGTTGGTCGAGAGGCCGCCGTAGAAGGAAAGCTCGGCGGCGGTCATGCGGTAGGTGCCGGAATAGGTGAGGCTCAGCGGGTGGATCGTGATGTCGGGCACCAGCCCCACGCCCGCGAAGAACACCTCGTTCTTGAATGCGCGGTAGTCGAGCCCGAGCGTCACCTTCTGCTCGACCTCCCGCCACTTCGGCAGATGATAGCCCCAGCGCGCGGCGAAAATGGTGCCGCTGCCGGAGACGTCGAACAGCCCCTGCACGGTCCCCGAGTTGACGTCGGAGAAGCCGGCGATGAGATCGAGCGAGCTGTTCACACCGTAAAACGGAATGCGGTAGCCGAGCCCGTAAATCGAGACCTTGCTCGCGTTGGTGGGCGAGGTGACGTACTGGCCGGTGAACGTGTGGTCGCGGTTGAACAGATTGGCGTGCTGATAGCCGACGCCGGAGCGCCAGTAGCCGGTCTCGCCGGTGCCGGTGTTGTCGAGCGTCAGGAACGCGCGCCACGGCTTGTCATCGGCGATCCGGACCGCGACGTCCACCTGGTCCTCGGCCGCCCCCGAGCGGAAAAGCACCGTCGTCTGCTTCACCGGGTGCTCGCCCGCGAGCTGGAGGTTGCGCGCGACGGCGAGCGAATTCGGCGTCTCGCCCTCCCGGATGGTGGGCAGGCTGTGCCGGATGTTGCCTGAGTCGAACTGCGTGTTGCCCTCGATCAGCACGCGCCCGACGCGCGGCTCGCGCACGTGAAGCTGCACGATGCCCCTGGTGATGTCCTGCTCGGGGAGCTGCACCTGGACCACCCCGTAGCCGCGGTCGCGATAGGCGTTTTCCAGCGCCTCGAGCGCGCGCTGGACATCGGAGAAATCCTTGTTGGCCCCGGTGAAGGGGGAGACGATGCGCTCGACTTCCTGCCCCGGCAGCAGCGTGTTGCCGGTCACCTCGAAGCGCTTGATCTCGAAGCGCGGCGGCGGCACGAAATCGGCCGGCTGCTGGGCGAGCGCGGCGCTGAATGCGCAGGACAAGCCCAGCGCGAGGGCATGGAGCAGAGCCAGCACCCCCCCTGTCGTGCTGCCGAGCTTTATGGTTTGCAAGATTTCACCCGAGCTCGTGTTGGAGTCGAGATTTACGCCTCAGGCCGTTGATTCTACAACATTCTGTGTTCTATCGCCCGCGCAGTAAAGCGATGCGCCGCGAAGCCTGGATCTTTCCTCCCGAGCCTGCGATGACGGGAGCATTTCGCCCGATCGTATCACCACGGCGGCAAAAATCCCATAGAAAAAAATGGAACTCTCGCTCCAAAGCGAAGGCGTGAACAGGCCCCTCTCCGGTCTGGAACCGGACCGGTCGGGGAGAGAAAGCCGAGCTTTTTCCTCCTCGGATGAAGGCGATGCGAGGTTTCGAAGAAGATGCCCGCGCACCTTGGAGCCGCCCGCGCGGCAGCCTCCGCGCCGCCGCAGGGGTGGGGTGCCTGCGCAACAGGCCCTCGCTGCCCATCCAGTCGAGGCGCGCCGGTTCCGCCGCGCGCTTCCGGCTCAGCGGCAGACGGGAAGCTCCTTCTTCTTCTTGTCGTCTTCTTCCGGCGCGGTGCCGGTGCCCGCGCCCGCTGCGGTCTCGGTCTCGGCGATCGTGGTCTGCTGGTTGGTGGAAGCGATCACCTGGTTGATGGCCTGCTCCACCGGCGGCGTGGTTGTCGTGCCGCCGGTGCCGTAGGCCACGATCAGGTTGACGCCCAACACCGCCGGCTGGCCGTCGGCGTAGAAGCCGGTGCCGAGAGCGGGATCGGCGACCACCCCTTCCTGCCCGTTTACGAAATAGCCGCCCGAGGCGAGGTTCGGGAAGTTGAGGTTGATCGTCGTGGGAGCCGCGGATTCGATGCGCGCAGGGGCCGTCGGATCGGTTGCGTTCATCTGCACGGTGCCGCCCACTGTCATGAAGAGATCCGGGGAGCCTAGCACGTGCGCGAAGCCGCCCGCGCTGCCGCCGGTGGCAGTCACGTTTCCGGTCGTGACGATCGCCATGTTCCCGGCGGAAGTGCGCACGAACGTGTAGCCGCCGTTGCCACCCGTCACCGTCAGATTCCCGGTGCCGATCGCCATGCCGCCGCCGGCGACGATGTCGAGGTTAGAAGTCTGGCTCGCGGAGCCGAGCGCGACGTTCGCGCCTGCAAGCGCCATCGCGCCGCCCGACTGGACCGTGGTCGCTCCCGCGCCCGGCACCACGGCGAGGGTGCCCCCACCGCCGCCGAGCGCGAGCGTGCCGGTGGCGGTCACGTTCTTGTCTATCGTCATGCCGGTGTCGGAGAGCAGTGAAAGATTGCCCGAAACCGCGACGCCGCTTCCGAGCGAGAGCGTGCCGGAAGGCGCCCCGAACTGGGTCGAGGCGTAGATCGCCGCGCTCGTGCCAGAGAAAGAGAGGCCCGAGAGTGTGAGATTGCCGTGGTTGAT
>DATLZE010000142.1:0-46179 GCA_035574195.1 Burkholderiales bacterium
ACGAAGAACAGCAACCCGGCGACGGCGAGCAACGGAACGAGGGAAACCAGGAACTGGCCGGCCACGGTGCGCGCGGCGACCCCCGTCGCGCGCGGCCGCGCGAGCGCGCGCCCGAGCACGAACAGCGCATTCTGCCCCCGCTGCGCGAGCGAGCGCATGTAGTCGGGCAGCGGCACGCGGCGCTCTTCCTCGGAAAGAGGGGGCATGAGGGCCGGCTTGAGCTTCGCCAGGATCACGATATAGCCGATATAGAGCCCGGCGAGCATGAATCCGGGGAAGAACGCGCCGGCGTAGAGCTGAACCACGGAGACGCCGGCGGTCGCCCCGTACACGATCAGCAGCACCGAGGGCGGAATGAGGATCCCCAGGCAACCGCCGGCGGTCACGGCGCCCGCCGCGACCTTGACGTTGTAGCCGGCTTTCAGCATCGCCGGAAACGCGAGCAAGCCCATCAGCGTCACCACCGCGCCGACGATGCCCGTGGCGGTCGCGAACACGGCGCAGGTGACGATGGTCGCCACCGCGAGCGAACCCGGAACCCGCACCGTGGCGAGATGCAGGCTCCTGAAGAGCCGATCCACCAGCGCCGCGCGCTCGACGAGGTAGCCCATGAACACGAACAGCGGCACCGCGATCAGCACGTCGTTGCGCATCACGCCGTAGGTGCGCTGCACGAAGAGGTCGAGCGTCTGCGCGACGGCGAGCTTGGGGTTGACGCTGGAGTAGGCGAGCCAGGCGAAGAACACGCCCAGCCCCATCAGGGTGAAGGCGGTCGGGAACCCGAGCATGATCGCGACCACGATCAACGCGAGCATCAGCAGCCCGAGAATCCCGAGGTCCTCCCGCGCGAGATGCCCGTCGAGTAGATTCGACCACGGCGTCAACGCGATCACCGCGGTGACGATGATCGCCATCAGCGCGAATCCGAACCACAGTTCCTTGCGCAGCTTCACCGCTCGCCCTCCCGCCGCGCGATCACTTCATCGAGCTTCGCGATGTCCTCGTCTCCCACGTGCACCATCTTCTTCAATTCGTCCACGTCCACTTCCTCGACGTCCGCCTCGCGCGAGGGCCATGCGCCCCGCTTGAGGCAGATCGCGCAGCGGATGATCTCCACCACGCCCTGGGCGAGCAGGAACGCGCCGGCGAGAGGGATCACGGTCTTCAACGGATAGATCGGCGGGCCCTCGGCCATCACGCTCGAGTGCTCGCGGATGGCCCACGATTCCGCCGCGTAGAAGTAGCCCGCCCACACCAGCGCGACCACTCCGGGGATGAAGAACACGATGTAGAGCGCGAGATCGAGCGCGGCCTGCACCCGCGGCGCGAAAAAGCCGTAGAGCACGTCGCCGCGCACGTGGCCGTTCTTGGCGAGCGTGTAGGCGCCCGCCATCATGAACAGCGTCCCGTAGAGCATGATCATCGCGTCGAACGCCCAGGCGTGCGGCGCATCGAACAAGTAGCGCGAGAACACCTCCCATGACACGAGCAGGGTGAGCGCGACGATCAGCCACGAGAAGGCGTGCCCGACCCAGGTGCTCACCTTGTCCACGAACAGCAGCAGCTTCTGCATCGATCCGCTCCGAAGCTCTCTCTTAGACCGTTCCCGCGCGCCGACCGTGCCCCCGCGCCCGCCGCATTCAAAAAAAACACCATCCGGATGTCCGGATGGTGTTTTTCCCGCGGCGCGCCCCGTCTAGGCCTTCTTCTTCTCCGGCGCCTTCTTCGCCGGCGCGGGCTTCTTGGCGAAGTAGTGGTTGTAGGCCATCTCGCGCCGCACGTTGGTGTCGAGGTCCCATTTCACCGTGCGCTCGGCGAACTTCTTCTGAGACTCGGCGACCTCCTTGAACAGCGGGTTCTCCGCCGCCTTCTTCTTCTCCACGCCGTCGAAAATCACGAGCTGGCGCTGCAACACCGAGGCCGGTGTCTTGTAGACGCGCACCTTGTGCTTGGTCTGCAGCTCGATATAGTCCTGCGAGTAGCGGTCGATCGCCTTCCACGACATGTCGGCGGAGGCCGCCTCCACCGCGTTCTCGATGATCGCCTTGATCTTCGCCGGCAGCGCGTCGAACTTGGTCTTGTTGAACAGGATCTCGAACTGCTCGGCGTTCTGGTGGTAGCTCTGCAGCATGTAGACCTTGGAGACGTCCGGAAAGCCCAGGATGCGGTCGGAGGTCGCGTTGTTGAATTCCGCGGCGTCGAGCAGCCCGCGGTCCATCGCCGGCACGATCTCGCCGCCCGGCAGCGCGTTCACCGCGGCCCCGAGCCCGGTGAAGAGGTCAATCGAGATACCCACGGTGCGGAACTTGAGCCCCTTGAAGTCCTCGGGCTTGGTGATCGGCTTCTTGAACCAGCCGAGCGGCTGGGTCGGCATCGGCCCGTAGGGGAAGGAGACCACGTTCGCGCCGAGCTGCTTGTAGATTTTCTCGAGCAGCGCCTTGCCGCCGCCGTACTTGTGCCAGGCGAGCAGCATGTTGGCATCCATCCCGTAGGCCGGGCTCGAGCCCCACAGCGCGAGCGCAGTCTGCTTGCCGTAGTGATAGACCAGCACCCCGTGGCCGCCGTCGAGCGTGCCTTTCGACACCGCGTCGAGCAGCCCGAACGCCGGCACCACCGCACCCGCCGGCAGCACTTCGATCCGCAGCTCCCCGCCAGTCATGTCGTTCACCTTCTTGGCGAAGTCGAGCGCATACTCGTGGAAGATGTCCTTCGCCGGCCACGTGCTCTGCCAGCGGAAATTGATCGGGCCCTGCGCCTTGACGATCATCGGGAAGCCCGCGATCGCGGCGCCGGTCGCCGCCGCCGTGGCGCCGGTGAGGAACTTGCGGCGCTCGGCGCTCGGCTCGCCTTGCACGTTCGCTTTCTTCTTCAGCAGTTTCTTGAGCATGTCGGTCCTCCGGTGGGGTGGTTGGTGACTCAGGGAACGCTCATGGTAACGGAACCAGGCAGCAAGGCATCGCGAACTCGGCGCAACGGGTGAATTTTGTTATGCGGAATGCCTTACTACTCTGCGGCAAATGCTATACCCCGAGGCGGGCGAAATCAAGCGCGCACCGCGCGCTCGCCATGCTGCGGCATGGAAAACCTTACATGAACCTGACAGCGAGCCTCCCGCAAATCGCGCGCCGGGCGGCGGCTTCTCAGCGCGGCAGCGCCGGCATGCCCGCGGGCGCAGGCGCCGCCGAGGGGCGAGCAGGTTCGGCGGGTTCCCAGCCGAGCGTCCAGAGCAGGGCGAAGAAACCGATCACGTAGCCGACGGCGACGTGCCAGCCGTGCCGCAGCCACGCACCCACCGACCTCGCCTCGGGATACATGTTGGAGATCGCCACGCCCGCGCTCGAGCCGAACCAGATCATGGAACCGCCGAAGCCCACGGTGTAGGCGAGCATGCCCCAGTCGTAGCCGCCCTGCTTCAGCGCGAGCGCGGTGAGCGGGATGTTGTCGAACACGGCCGAGATGAAGCCCAGGCTGAACGCGGTCTGCCACGAGGCGGGCGGCAGCTTCTCCACCGGCATGAGGGAGGCGCAGGTCACCAGCGCCAGGAGAAAGACGCTGCCCTTGAAGGCCGCCGGCACCAGCGACCACTCGGGCCTGCGCAACGGGATACAGAGCAGAATCGCCACCCACACGGCGGCGCCGATGAACGGGAAGCGGTCGGAGAGGTGCTTGAACTCGAGGTTGACGGTCACGTTGGTGGCGATGGCCGCGATCAGGATGAAGGCGACGATCGCGACGCGCGCCCAGTCCACCGGTGCATGATGCTGCTCCTGCTTGACGATCGGGGAATGGCGCTGCTGCTGGAGCGAGGCCGGGATGCCGAAGACGGCCAGTGCGACGGCCGCCGGAATGTAGGCATGCAGCACGTCGAGCGGGCTCACGCCGTCGAGCCACATCATGGTGGTGGTGGTGTCGCCCACCACGCTGCCCGCCCCGCCCGCGTTCGAGGCGGCGACGATCGCGGCGAGATAGCCGATGTGCACCTTGCGCCGGAACACGGTGGCGGCGATGGTGCCGCCGATCAGCGCCGCGGCGATGTTGTCGAGGAAGCCCGACAGGATGAAGATCATGACGAGCAGCACGAATGCGCCCTTCCAGTCGTCGGGCAGCAAGCGTGGAAGCACCTCGGGCACGCGGCTCTCCTCGAAGTGGCGCGAGAGCAGCGCGAAGCCGACCAGCAGGGCGAGGAGATTCGTGAGGATCACCCACTCGTGCAGCATGTGCCGCGCCAGCCCCTCGAGGCCCGGCCCGGTCTTGAAGCCGGTGAAGCCGAGCTTGTAGGCGACGATCACCGCGAGCCCGGTGAGCGCCACGGGCAGGGTGTGGTGGTGAAACAGCGCAACGCCGACCAGCGTCAGGCCGAACAGCACGAAGTCGAAGGGCACTCCGATGATGGCCGCGGTGGCCGCAACCAGCACGGCGCCGACGAAAAGCCCCCTCTCGTGCGCGATGAGTCGCGCAGCCGTTCTCCAGACCGAGCGTTGCACGGATATGGATCCCTCCCCGCAAGATTGCGAATTCTAGCATCAAGGCCGCCGGCGCCCGGCGGCCTGCGCCCCGATGAAGGCGGGGGGCGCGCCCGCGCGGCGCGGGCGCCTTCTAGCGCTTCTCGGCCGGCGGCCCGGCCCTGCGCGGGGGCTCGCCGTCGGGATCGAGCCAGCGCGAGACGGGAGAGTCGGTCTCGGGGTTCGCCGGCCAGCGCAGGTACTCGGTGCGCAGCCGCCCCTCGGCGAGCTTCACCTTGCGCGTGAGGGTGCGGCCCTCGTAGGTGGCGGCGACCGTGTACTGCCCGGCGGGAAGCCGCGCGAGGAAGAACGGCCCAGGCGCGAGGTGCTCGAGGAGGCTTCGCCCCTTCGCATCGGCGATCTTCACCGCGACGTCGGCCACGTAGTTGCCCTGGACGAGCGAGAACACGAGCTTGAGATTGAATTCCTTCTCGCGCGCGAGGAGCCGTTCCTGCTCGTCCACGCCGATGCCGCCGGAGGCGTGGGCGATCGCCCCGCCGCGCTCCGGACCCGTCTGCGCGCCCGCCGCCGGCGCCGCAAGCGCAGCGAGAAGCGCCGCCGCGCGAACGAACGATTTCCCTAGTGCCATGGCGGTCTCGACCGATCGAAATGACGACCAACGCTCCCCGCGCGCCCTCGCCGCGCGGGGCAGGCGTTCCTTTCTCGATCGGACCGTCAGCCGCGGTCCGGGTTCCCGCGCGCGAGACCGAGAGGCGCGAGCAGATCCATCGGGACCGGGAACACGATGGTGTTGCTCTTGTCGGTCGCAATCGAGCCGAGCGTCTGCAGATAGCGCAGCTGCATCGCCTGCGGCTGGCGCGCGAGCATCTGCGCCGCCTGCAGCAGTTTCTCGGCGGCCTGCAGCTCGCCGTCGGCGTGGATCACCTTGGCGCGCCGCGCGCGCTCGGCTTCCGCCTGCTGCGCGATCGCGCGCACCATCGAGGGATCGAGGTCCACATGTTTGATCTCGACGTTGGAGACCTTGATGCCCCAGGCGTCGGTCTGCACATCCAGGCTCTGCTGGATGTCGGCGTTGAGCTTGTCGCGCTCGGCGAGCATCTCGTCGAGCTCGTGCTTGCCGAGCACGGCGCGCAGCGTCGTCTGCGCGAGCTGGCTGGTCGCCTCCAGGTAGTTCTCGACGTTGATGATCGCTTTTTGCGCGTCCATCACGCGGAAATAGATCACCGCGTTCACCTTCACCGATACGTTGTCGCGCGAGATCACGTCCTGGCTTGGAACGTCCATCACCACGGTGCGCAGGTCCACCCGCACCATCTGCTGGATACCCGGGATCACCACGATCAGTCCGGGCCCCTTGACCCTCCAGAAGCGCCCCAGCATGAACACGACGCCGCGTTCGTACTCGCGCAGGATGCGCAGCGCGGAGACGACCAGAATGGCGACGAGCACCAGTATGCCGCCCAGCCCGATATCGAAAATCATGATTTCCTCCCTTCCGACGTTTCCTCATCCGGTTCGACGCGCAGCGTGAGGCCGGAGACGCCGGTGACCCTCACCCGCTCGCCACGGCGCATCGGTCGCGGCGCGACGACACGCCAGCGCTCGCTGTGCACGCGTGCCCAGCCCTCCGCCTCGAAGTCCTCGAGCACCTCCCCGCGGCTGCCCACCATCTCCTCGGCCCCGCTCACCACCGGGCGGCGGCGCGCCCTGAGCGCGAGCGTCACGATCAGGAACACGGCCGCCCCGCTCAGCGTGGTGAACGCCACCACGAACGCCGTGGGCAGCCGGTAGTCGCCGGCGGCCTCGGGATCGAACAGGATGACCGACCCGATCAAGAGCGCCACCACGCCACCGATGCCGAGCACCCCGAAACTGGGCAGGAATGCCTCGGCGACGATGAAGGCGAGCCCGAGCAGGATCAGCCCGAGCCCCACGTAGTTGACCGGCAGCAGCTGGAAGGCGTAGAGCGCGAGCAGCAAACAGATGCCGCCCACCACGCCCGGCAGCACGAACCCGGGGTTGGAGAACTCGAACAGCAGCCCGTAGATGCCGATCATCATCAGGATCAGCGCCACGCTCGGCTCGGCGATCACCGCGAGCAGCCGGCTCCTCCAGTCGGGCTCGAGCGCGACGAGCGCCGCATCCCGGGTCTCGAGCGCCCGCTCCACGCCCTGCACCGTCACCTTGCGGCCGTGGAGCTGCTTCAGCAGGTCCGGCACGTCCTGCGCGACGAGATCGATCACCTTGATCTTTTTCGCTTCCTCCGCCGAGAGGCTCACCGCCTCGCGCACCGCGCGCTCGGCCCATTCCGCGTTGCGCCCTCGCAACTGCGCGAGACTGCGGATGTAGGCGGCGGCGTCGTGCACCGTCTTGCGGCTCATGCTGTCCTTGGGCGCTGCTTCCTCCTCCTTGGCCCTGCCCTTGGCTTTGGCCTTGTCCTTGTCCCTGTCCTTGGCGGCGTCCTTCCCGCCCGCAGGCTCCTGCGGCTGGCCGCCGGGAGCGATGCCGATCGGCACCGGGGTCGCCGCGCCGAGATTCGTCGCCGGCGCCATCGCCGCGATGTGGCTCGCGTAGAGGATGAAGGTGCCGGCGCTGGCGGCGCGCGCGCCGCTCGGCGCGACGAAGGTCGCCACCGGCACGGGCGAGGCGAGGATTTCCTTGATCAGGCGCCGCATCGAGGTATCGAGCCCGCCCGGGGTGTCGAGGCGCAGCACGACGAGCGCCGCGCCCCGCTCGGCGGCGCTGCGGATGCCGCGCGCGGCGTAGTCCGCGGTGGCGGGGGAGACCGCCCCCTCGATCGAGAGCAGCACGACCTGCGGCCCGGGGGGGCTCTTCGCCGCGGCGGCGAGCAACCCGGCCAGGCCGGCGGCGAGCAACGCGCCTGCAGCGAGCCGGGCCGCGGCTGCGAGTTTCGTGCGGGGCAATCGCATGGTTCTTTATGATACCTGCGCCGGGGCGGGGCGTCAGAGGATTTTCATCCCGCCCGGGAACGCTCCGCCGCCGCCTCGGGGCCGGCGTCAAGCCGCCCCATCCAGCGCTCGCTCTGCAGGCGCGCGACATCGTTGAGCGACCCGCGCTCGCGGTGCACGCGCCGCAGCCACGCCGCATCGCTCTCGCCCGCGCTCACCCCGGCGGCGATCCCTTCCAGCACCGCCCCCGAGCCGAGCTCGGCCGCATGCGGCGCGAGCACTTCCAGCGTCTCGAGGATGTCCTCGCGCAGGCTCACCGGGCACCCGCGGTAGGCATCCACGATCACCGCCTCCAGCCCGTAGCGGCAGGCCTGGAAGCGGTTGTAGCCGTAGAGCATGTAGACCTCGCGCGAGGGGGGATGCGGCCGCTCGGCGAGCAGGCGGCGGGCGAGTGCCTGGGCGTAGGCGGCGAGCGCCGCCGCGCGCCCGACGGTGAGCGGCGTGTCGAAGACGCGGATCTCGACCGTGCCGTATTCGGGCTTGGGGCGCACGTCCCAGTAGAAATCCTTCATGCTCTCGACGATGCCGTAGCCGCGCATTTTTTCGAAGTAGCCGAGGAACTCGCCCCACGAGTGCACGAAGGGCATGCAGCCCGAGAGCGGGAACGCCGAGACGGTGTTGAGCCGCGAGGAGCAGTACGCGGTATCGGCGCCCTGCTGGAACGGCGAGGAGGCGGAGAGCGCGATGAAGTGCGGCACGTAGCGCGCGAGCGCGTGCGTGAGATAGACGGCGGAATCCCCATCCGGGCACCCCAGATGCACGTGCTGTCCGAAGATGGTGAACTGCTTGGCGAGGTAGCCGTAGAGCTCGAGCAGGTGCTTGAAGCGCTCGGTGGGATAGATGCGCCGCTCGCTCCACTCGTGGAAGGGATGGGAGCCGCCGCCCGCGATGCGCAGGTTCAGCCGCTCGGCGGCCCGCGCCACGGCATCGCGCAGGTTCTCGAGCTCCGCGAGCAGCGTGGCGTGGGTCGCGTGGATCGAGGAATTGAGCTCGACCATGCTCTCGGTGATCTCGGGTTTGATCGCGCCGGGGTGGCCGCTTCTCTCGAGCAGCCCGATCAGGTCTGCAGCGTCGCGCGCGAGGTTGTAGTCGCGCGCGTTCATGATCTGCAGCTCGAGCTCGACCCCCATCGTGTGGCCGGAGGAGGAGCGGAATTCCATCGCGGGCGCGCTCACGGCCGTGCTCCGCGGCTCATTGCGCCGCCTCGCCCGCGCGCCGCAGCGCGAACTGCACGGCGAGCGGGCCGGCGATCTCGAGGATCAGCACCGCCGAGAGCACGATCGCGGCGAGCTTCGCGCCGAACTCCGGGTAGAGGCTGGCCGTGCCCTGCACCATGGCGAGGGCGAGCCCCGACATCGGCGTCAACGCCAGGCACAGCAGTCCCGCCGCTCCCGCGCGCGCCCCCGAGAAGTAGGTGAACGCCATCACGCCGAGCGACTTGCCCGCGAAGCGAGCGAGGATGTAGGCGGCAGCGAGCGCGCCGCCGGCGGCAAGCTCCGCGAGCTCGAGCCGGGCTCCGCTCACCACGAACAGCACCACGAAGAACACCTGGCCGATGCGGCTCACGTCCACCGCCATCAAGTCGTGGCGCTCGTCGAGGTTGCGCGCGAACACGCCGAACGCGAGCAGCGCGATCAGCACCTGCAATTCCAGCATGCGCGCGAGCCCCATCGCCGCGAGGATGAGCGCGAGCACCAGCGCGAACTGGCCCTGGGCGCTCTTGCCGAGCCAGCGCGAGAGAGCGAGCGCGAGCCAGAACGCGCAGTAGCCGAGCAGCAGCGAGCCTCCGAGCAGGTATACCGGGTGCAGCACCACCACCGTCCAGCCAGCGCGGTACTCGTGATGGATCCAGGCGAGCAGCATGGTCACCAGCACGAGGGCCGCCACGCCGTTCATCGCCGTGAGTGCGAACGCCCGTTCCGTCACCTGCCCCTCGGCGTTGAGCTCCTGCGCGACCAGCATCACCACCGCAGGCGAGGTGGAGACCCCGATCGCGGCCGCGACCGCGGCGTGCAGCGGGCTCACCCCGAACCAGGTGAGCGCGTAATAGACGAAGCCGAAGGATAGCGCGCTCTCGGCGAGGCCCGTGGCGAGCAGCCAGCGCTCGCGCGCGAGCCACGCGAGGTCGAGCCGGCGCCCGAGCTCGAACAGCACCAGCCCGAGCGCGATCTCGACGAAAACCCAGGAGTCCTCGAGCAGCCTCGCGTCGAGAAGCTTCGCCCCGCTCGCGCCGAGCGCCATGCCGATCAGAACATAGCCCACGATGCGCGGCAGGCGCAGCACGCGGCGCACGAGCTCTCCGCCGGCGAGCCCCAGCAGCAACAGCAACCCGAACAGCAGCACCGGATTCGGGGAAAACGGATATTGGGGCAGCAAGCTCGTCATCGCACGGCTCGCGTGCCTCGCCTCGCCGCAGCGATCGGCCGGTCGCGGCGGCGCCCTGGCGCGGGCGTGCGGTCACGAGCGGGCACCGGCGCGCGGTGACGGCTGCACGCCGGCGAAACCGATGAATTCTTCCTCAGATTGCCTCCTCGGGTTTTCCTCGACCGGCGCGCCGGAGCGGCGAATGCCGCGCATTGTTTCCAACTTGTGACCGCTGCGCCGCGAAAAGTTCCCCCTTGCGGCCAACGCGTTGATATTTCGGGAACCCGACCGCACGGCGCGGCGCGGACGCGACTTGACGCGCGCGACAATATGTCCTTAAGCTCCGCGCCACGGGACGGAATGCGCCTGCGCGGCGCTTCCTTTCCGCGCGACGGGACGTCACGCATGCGGATTTCCCTGCGGTTCATCATCCCTCTCGCCCTGGCCCTCGCGGCGATCGCCTATGCGGTCGTTCCGCTGGTGGACCGGCTGACCCTGAACTGGTTCGTGCGCGACTTGGAGATGCGCGCCAAGCTGCTCACCAATGCGACGCACGAGCCGCTCGGCGCGCTCGTGCGGGAGCCGCGCGCCAGGCAGAAAATAATGCGCCTGTTCGAGCGCATCATCGAGGACGAGCGCGTCTTCGCGCTCGGGTTCTGCGACAGTTCCGGCAAGCTCGCCTACGCCACCAGGACGTTTCCGGAATCCCTGGCGTGCCCTCCGGCCGACGCCCCGGAGCGGAGCCGGTTGCTGCAGAGCCCCAAAGGACCGCTGCACGTGGCCGCCAATCCGCTCCTGTTCGAGGGCGAAAAACTGGGCGAGCTGGTGATCGTGCACGACATGAGCTTCGTGCTGCGGCGAAGCGAGGACACCAAGAAATACGTGTACTACCTGTTCGCGGCGATCGCCGCGGTCGTGGCGCTCATCACCGTGCTGATCGCCGAGATCAGCTGGCGCGGCTGGGTCGCCGGGATCAAGGCGCTGATCGCCGGAGAAGGGCTGCTGCGCTCACCGGAGCAGGTGCGCGTCCCCGAACTGCGCCCGATCGTCAAAGACCTCCAGGCGCTGGTGCGCGACCTCGAGGCCGAGCGCCGCAGCCGCGACGAGAGCCAGATCCACTGGGGGCCCGAGGCGCTACGCCGCATTCTGCGCGAGGACTTGAAGGGCGACGAGATCATGATCGTATCCAACCGGGAGCCCTACATCCACGTCAGGCGGCAGAACGCGGTCGAGGTCCTGCGCCCCGCGAGCGGGCTCGTCACCGCGCTCGAGCCGGTGATGCGCGCGTGCTCGGGAACGTGGATCGCGCACGGCAGCGGCTCGGCGGATCGCGAGGTGGTGGACGCAAACGACCACGTGATGGTGCCGCCGGAACGCCCGGCGTACCGCATCCGGCGGGTATGGCTCACCAAGAAGGAGGAACAGGGCTACTACTACGGGTTCGCGAACGAGGGGCTGTGGCCGCTGTGCCACATCGCGCACACGCGGCCGACCTTCCGCGCCTCCGACTGGGAGCACTACCGCACGGTGAACCGCCGCTTCGCCGATGTGGTGGTCCAGGAAGCGCGCACCGAGGACCCGATCGTGCTGGCGCAAGACTATCATTTCGCCTTGCTGCCGCGCCTGGTGCGCGAACGGCTGCCGCGCGCGACCATCATCACGTTCTGGCACATTCCCTGGCCCAATCCCGAGGCGTTCGGCATCCTGCCCTGGCGCGAAGCGGTGCTCGAGGGGCTGCTCGGCTCGAGCATCCTCGGGTTCCATACCCAATTCCACTGCAACAATTTCTTCGACACCGTGGACCGCTACCTCGAGGCGCGCGTGGACCGCGAGACCTTCACCATTTCCTACGGCGGAGAGCAGACCGAGGTGCGGCGCTATCCGATCTCGATCGAGTGGCCGCCGGAGGCGCTCGGCAGCGAGCCCCCGGTGGAGGAATGCCGCAAGCAGGTGCGCGCGCGCCTCGGAGTGCCGCAGGATCTGCGCCTCGGCCTGGGGGTGGACCGCCTCGACTACACCAAGGGGATCCTGGAGCGGTTTCTCGCCGTGGAGCGGCTGCTCGAGCTGGAGCCCGCCTGGATCGGCAAGTTCTCGTTCGTGCAGATCGCAGCGCCGTCTCGCTCCTCGATCGACGAGTACCAGGATTTCGAAAACAAGGTGCGGGCGCTCGCGACCCGGATCAACCGCCGCTTCGGGAGCGAGGGCTACCAGCCGATCATTCTCAAGGTCGAGCATCACGATACGCGCGACGTTTATGCCTACTACCGCGCGAGCGACCTGTGCTATGTCTCGAGCCTGCACGACGGCATGAACCTGGTGGCGAAGGAGTACGTGGCCGCGCGCGAGGACGAACGCGGCGTGCTGCTGCTGTCGCAGTTCACCGGCGCTGCGCGCGAGCTGACCGAGGCGCTGATCGTCAATCCCTACGACATCGAGCAGTGCGCAGCGGCGCTGCACCTCGCGCTCACCATGCCCCCCGAGGAGCAGCGCGCCCGCATGCGCAGCATGAGAAACCTGGTGCAGGAGTTCAACGTGTACCGCTGGGCCGGACGCATGCTGATGGACGCGGCGCGCATACGCCACCGGCGCCGCGTGCTCGCGCGCGCGCGCGTCGCGCGCCTGCGCCCCGTCTCCCGCTGATGCAGCCTCGGTCGCAGCAAACCGGGGGCGCGGGCTCCGCATACGGCCGGACGCCGGCGTTCTCCCCGGATTGGGCGTTCTTCCTGGATATCGACGGCACGCTGCTCGAACACGCCGAGCGGCCGGATGCGGTGCGCGCCGACCCGGCGCTCGGGAGGCTGCTCGCCGGGCTGCAAAGAGCCTGCGGTGGCGCGCTCGCGCTGATCAGCGGGCGCCCGGTGGCCGAGATGGACGCGCTGTTCGCGCCGCTGCGCCTTCCGGCGGCGGGACAGCACGGCGTCGAGCGCCGCGACGCGCGAGGAACGGTGCACCGGCACGCGATCCCGGCGGAGCCGCTGCGGCGCGCGGCTCGCCGGCTCGGCGATTTCGCCGCCCGCCATGCCGGGATGCTGCTGGAGGACAAGGGCCACAGCCTCGCGCTGCATTTCCGGCTCGCTCCGGAACTCTCCGGGGCGGCGCGCGCGGCCGTGGCCGAGGCGCTGGCCGAGCTCGGCCCGCAATTCGAGATGCAGGCCGGAAAGCTGGTGTTCGAGCTCAAGCCTGGCGGGCGCGACAAGGGCACGGCGATCGAGGAGTTCATGCGGGAGACGCCCTTTCTCGGCCGCACGCCGGTGTTCATCGGCGACGACCTGACCGACGAATATGGTTTCGGAATCGTGAACCGCCTGGGCGGGCACGCCATCAAGGTGGGCGAGGGCCATTCCGCCGCGCCGTGGCGGCTCGCCGACGCGGCCGCCGTGCGCTGCTGGCTCGCCGGCTTCGTGGAGCGCTACGCCGGCGGCGGGAATCGCTGATGGCGCAATCGCTCGATCTCGCCCTGGTCGGCAACTGCAGCGTCGCAGCGCTGGTGGATGCGAACGCCGAGATCGTCTGGGCGTGCATGCCGCGCATGGACGGCGACGCGGTGTTCTGCTCGCTGCTGCGCGAGCGGCGCGGCGACGGCGACTTCGGCTTCTTCGCGGTGGACCTCGCCGACTTCTCGCACAGCGAGCAGGAATACATTGCGAACACCCCGATCGTGGCGACGCGGCTCTACGACCGGCGCGGCGGCGCGGTGGAGGTCGTTGACGTCGCCCCGCGCTTCCTGCAGTTCGGGCGCATGTTCTCCCCGATGACGCTGGTGCGGCAGATCCGGTGCATCGCCGGCAGCCCGCGCGTGACGCTGCGGCTGCGACCGGCGCGCGACTACGGCGCGGCCCGCGCCGACACCACCTTCGGCGCCCACCACGTGCGCTACCTGTGCGGGGACTTCGTGCTGCGCGCGACCACCGACTGCTCGATCACGGCGCTCGTCGAGGAGAACCCCTTCGTGCTGCAGGGCACGGTGTCCTTCGTGCTCGGCCCCGACGAGACGCTGCAGGGTTCGCCCGGAGAGGTCGCGCGGCGCTTTCTCGAGGAAACCCGCGACTACTGGCAGGACTGGACGCGCGACCTTTCCATCCCGTTCGAGTGGCAGGACGCGGTCATCCGCGCCGCGATCACGCTCAAGCTCTCGGCGGTGGACGACACCGGCGCGGTGGTCGCCGCCGTGACGACCTCGATCCCCGAGGCGCCGGGCAGCGGCCGCAACTGGGATTACCGTTACTGCTGGCTGCGCGACGCGTATTTCACGATCAACGCGCTCAACCGCCTGGACGCGACCCGGACGCTGGAACGCTATCTCTCGTACATCGTCAACGTCGCGGCCGGCTCGCCGGACGCGCGCTTGCAGCCGGTGTACCGCATCAGCGGGCGGCGCGAGATGGACGAGACCGTGGCGCCGGCGCTCCCCGGCTACCGCGGCATGGGACCGGTGCGCATCGGCAACCAGGCCTGGCGGCAGGTGCAGAACGATGTGTACGGATCGGCGGTGCTCGCCGCGACGCACATCTTCTTCGACCGCAGGCTGCTCAGACCGGGGAACGAGGCGCTGTTCGCGCAGCTCGAGGCGCTCGGCGAGCAGGCCGCCGCGGTATGGCGCGAGCCGGACGCGGGGCCGTGGGAGCTGCGCGGAAGGACGCGGGTGCACACTTTTTCCAGCGTGATGTGCTGGGGGGCGTGCGATCGCCTGGCAAAGATCGCCGCGCGCCTGGGGCTCGGCGAGCGCGCCGCGTACTGGCGGGCCCGGGCCGAGGCCATCCGCAGCGCGGTGTGCGAGCTGGCGTGGAACGAGAAGCGCGGAAGCTTCGTCGCGACGCTCGGCGGAGAGGACCTCGACGCGAGCCTGCTGCTGCTCGCCGAGCTGGGCTTCCTGCGCGCGGACGACCCGCGTTTCGCCGCCACGGTGGCTGCAATCGAACGGGAGCTGCGGCGCGGCGATTTCGTCTTCCGCTATACCGATGCCGACGATTTCGGCGTGCCGCAGAACGCGTTCGTGGTGTGCACCTTCTGGTATATTGACGCGCTCGCCGCGCTGGGGCGGCGCGAGGAGGCGCGCGCGCTGTTCGAAAACCTCCTCGCCTGCCGCAACCGCCACGGGTTGCTCTCCGAGCATATCGATCCGGCGACGCGCGAGCTGTGGGGCAATTTCCCGCAGACCTACAGCATGGTCGGGCTCATCAATTCGGCGACGCGGCTCTCGATCCCGTGGGAGGAGGCGTTCTGAGCGGACTGCGGCTCGGGGTGGATCTCGGCGGCACCAAGACAGCGATCGCGGTGCTCGACCAGTCGGGACGCGAGGTGCTGAAGCTGAGCGCGCCCACGCCGCGCGGGGACTACGATTCGGCGCTCGCCGCGCTCGCCGCGCTGATTCTCGATGCCGAACGCCGCGCCGGGACCGCATGCAGCGTGGGCATCGGCATGCCCGGCGCCGTCAGCCGGCGCAGCGGTCTGGTCAAGAACGCCTACAACACGGTGTTCAACGGCAGGCCCTTGCGCTCCGATCTCGAGCGACTGCTCGGGCGCGAGGTGCGGATCGCGAACGACGCGAATTGTTTCGCGCTCTCGGAGGCGGTGGACGGCGCGGCGCGCGGCGCGGGCGTCGTGTTCGGCGTGATTCTCGGCACCGGGGTCGGCGGGGGGATCGTCAGCGGCGGAAGGATTCTCGAAGGCTGCAACGCGATCGCCGGCGAATGGGGGCACGTCCCGCTGCCCTGGATGAGCACCGGGGAGTATCCCGGCCCGCCCTGCTATTGCGGGCGCGCAGGCTGCATCGAGCAGTTCGTCTCGGGTCCCGCGCTCGCGCGCGACTACGCCGCGGCGAGCGGCGTGGCGCTCGAACCGACCGCGATCGCCTCGGGCGCGGCCCGGGGCGACGCCCGATGCACGGAGGCGTTGCGGCGCTACGAGGATCGACTCGCGCGCGCGCTCGCGCTGATCGTGAACGTGCTCGACCCTGACGTCATCGTGCTCGGCGGGGGCCTTTCCAACGTCGAGCCGCTGTACGACGGCGTGCCCCGCGCGCTGCCGCGCTACGTCTATTCCGACACGGTCGAGACCCGTATCGTGCGTGCGGAGCACGGCGCCACGAGCGGCGTGCGCGGCGCCGCGATGCTCTGGCCCTGAACGCGCAATCGGGCCGCCCCGCCTCCCGCCCGCTCACGCCGGGACGAGGCCGAGTATCCACGCGAGCGCGGCTCAGTAGCCCGCGAGCAGCAGCGCGCCTTCCACGCAACCGATGGCAAACCCGCGCCGCATGACGGGCGGCGGGAGCGCGGCGAGGCCCGGAATCGCGCCGACGTCGAGCAGGTGCGCTCGCGCCGAGCGCGCGCGATCAGCCCGCCGAGGACGGCGAGCGGCGGATGGACGGACAGCCCCCTTCGTTCATCCGGGGCCCGGCGCGCTCCGGCGACCGCTACGCGCCGGTCACCAGTACGATGTGCACGCGGTAGGGACCGTGCGCGCCGAGCGTCACCGTCTGCTCGATATCGGCGCTGCGCGAGGGTCCGGAAATGAAATTCACCGCGCGCGGCAGCGCCCCGAGCTCCGCGCGCGCGAGCGCCCACGCCTCCTCCATGCCGCGCACGATGCGCGAGGCGCGCACCAGCGCGACGTGCGTCTCGGGCAGCAGGCTCGTCGCGGCGGGCGTGTCCGGGCCCGAGGCCGTCATCAGCGTGCCGGTCTCGGCGATCGCGCAGAAGGCGCCGGTGATGCCGACCAAGTCGGACTCGCGTGCCGCGCGCGCTTCCACGCGCAGCCCCGCGCCGCTCCAGTCGAGCTGCGCGAGCTGTGGCCAGCACACCGCCGCGGGCGGCAGGCAATTGGCCTTCAGGTAGCGCGCGACGGCGGCGGGCGCCTCGGCGAACGCAGTCACTTCCTCCACCGTGCTCGCGAGCGCTACCGCGCGCTCCCGGAAGCGCGCGCGCAGCTCGCCCTCCAGGCGCGGGCGCGGATGGCGCGCCGGCGCGGCGAGGTCCGAGCGCACCGCCTCGCGCTCGGCTGCGGCGGCAATCGCGCCCTTGCCCTGCCGCGCCCGGATGCGCGCCAGGATGTTCTCGCGCGCACCCATCAAAACCGCTCCGCCACGGAGGTCACGGAAAGAAATCGGGAAGAACCGGGGTCATGCCGCTGTGTGGAGTCTTCGCGACCGAGGTCCTAGCCGAGCGTCGGCATGTTCATGCCCGGCGCGGGCGTGTCCTGGTGCGGCCAGCGAGTGGTGACGACCTTGGTCCGGGTGTAGAACTTCACCCCCTCCATCCCGTGCACGTGGAGATCCCCGAAGAGCGAATTCTTCCAGCCGCCGAAGGAGTAGAACGCGACCGGCACCGGGATCGGCACGTTGACGCCGACCATCCCGACCTCGATCTCGTTCTCGAAGCGGCGCGCCGCGCCCCCCGATTCGGTGAAGATCGCGGTGCCGTTGGCGTAGGGATTGCGGTTGACGAGCGCGATCGCCTCCTCGAGCGTCTTCACCCGCAGCACCACCAGCACCGGCCCGAAGATCTCGTCCTGGTAGATCTTCATGGCGGGGGTGACGTGGTCGAACAGCGTCGTGCCGAGGAAAAATCCCTCCTCGTAGCCGGGCACCCGGCAGCCGCGTCCGTCCACCACCAGCGTCGCGCCCTCCTTGATGCCCTGTTCGATGTAGCCCGCCACGCGCTCGCGGTGCGCGCGCGTGACGAGCGGTCCCATGTCCACGCCTTCCTTGTCGCCGGGGCCGACCACGATCGCCCGCGCCTTCTTCTCGAGCAGCGCGACCAGCGGATCGGCCGCGGCTCCCACCGCCACCACCGCCGAGATCGCCATGCAGCGCTCGCCCGCCGAGCCGTAGGCCGCGCCCGCGAGCGCCTCGGCCGCGAATTCGAGATCGGCATCGGGCAGCACCACCGCGTGATTCTTGGCGCCGCCGAGCGCCTGCACGCGCTTGCCGTTCTTCGCGCAAGTCTCGTAGATGTACTTCGCGATCGGGGTCGAGCCGACGAAGGAGACGGCGGCGACCCCGGGATGCCCGAGGATCGCGTCCACCGCCTCCTTGTCCCCGTGCACGACGTTGAGCACGCCGTCGGGCAGCCCCGCCTCCTTGAACAGCTCCGCCATGCGCAGCGAGGCGGAGGGCACCTTCTCCGAGGGCTTCAGCACGAAAGTGTTGCCGCAGGCGATCGCCACCGGGAACATCCACAGCGGCACCATCACCGGGAAGTTGAAGGGCGTGATGCCCGCGCACACGCCGAGCGGCTGGCGCAGCGTGTGGCAGTCCACACCGGTGCCGACGTTCTCGGAGTGCTCGCCCTTGAGCAGATGGGGGATGCCGCAGGCGAATTCCACGACCTCGATGCCGCGCTGCACCGAGCCCATCGCGTCAGCGAGCGTCTTGCCGTGCTCCTCGGTCACGAGGCGCGCGAGCTCCTTCTGGTTCGCCTGCAGGAGCTGGAGGAACTTCTGCATCACCCGCGCGCGCCTGAGCGGCGGCGTGTCGCGCCATTCGGGCAGCGCGGCGCAGGCCGCCTTCACCGCCGCATCCACATCGGCGGCGTTGCAGTAGGGCACGCGCCGGATCGCGCGCCCGAGCGCCGGGTTGGTGACCTCGCCCCAGCGGCGGCTCGCCGCCGGCTGGCGGCGGCCTCCGATCCACAGATCCACGGTCGCGATGTCCCGCGCCTCGACCGGCTTGTTCATTGTCGCTCCTCGTCTCTCGTCTCTGGTCTTCCTATGCTCGCCGGCGCCTGGCGCACAGTTCGCGGAAGGTCCGTCCCTGCGGCGCCGGCAAATCGCGCCCCTGCGTCCAGCCGCTGCCGAAGGGCAGATCGCGGATCCGCTTGTCCGCGCCGCCGAGCCAGGCGAGCGCGCGCGCGCCGAGGGCGGCCATCATCGCATAAATCGCCGGGCGCTGCGCGGCGAAGCTCCACAGCGCGAGCGCGAGGCGCTCGCCGAGGGGCTTCAGCCCCCGCTCGAACTGCCGCTCGCGCAGGCGCCGCAGCAGCGCGGGCAGCGGGATCTTGACCGGGCACACCACGCCGCACTGGTTGCACAGCGTCGCGGCATTGGGCAGGTCGAGCGCCTGCTCCAGCCCGGCGAGCATCGGTGTGAGCACCGAGCCCATCGGCCCCGGGTAGACCCAGCCGTAGGCGTGGCCGCCCACGCTCTGGTACACCGGACAGTGGTTCATGCACGCCCCGCACCGGATGCAGCGCAGCATCGGCTGGAAGTCCCCGCCGAGGAGCTCCGTCCGCCCTGCGTCCACCAGCACGACGTGGAAATGCTCCGGTCCGTCGTGCTCGCCCGGCGCCCGCACCCCGGTCGTGACCGAAACGTAGTTCGAGATCGTCTGGCCGGTGCCGTGCGCCGGCAGCAGCCGCATGAGCGTCGCGACGTCCTCCAGCGTCGGCACCACCTTCTCGATGCCGGTGATCGCCACGTGCACGCGCGGCAGCGTCGTCACCATCCGCCCGTTGCCCTCGTTGGTGACGATCAGCGTCGAGCCGGTCTCGGCGACCAGGAAGTTCGCGCCCGAGACGCCCATCTCCGCGGTCAGGAAGTGGCCGCGCAGCCGCTCGCGCGCCTCGCGCGCGAGCGCGGCGATCTCGGTCTTGCGCGGCGTGCCGTGCTTCTCGTGGAACAGCTCGGACACTTCCTCGCGGCTCTTGTGCAGCACCGGCGCGACGATGTGCGAGGGGGGCTCGCGCGCGAGCTGCAGGATGTACTCGCCGAGATCGGTCTCGACGACCTCCACCCCCGCCGCCTCCAGCGCGTCGTTGAGCGAGCATTCCTCGCTCACCATGGACTTCGACTTGACCGCCTTCTTGACGCCGTGGCGCCGCGCGATGTCGCACACGATCCGGTTCACGTCCTCGCGCCTCTCGGCCCAGTGCACCTCGGTGCCGCGCGCGCGGGCGTTCCTTTCGAACTCCTCGAGATAGAGGTCGAGGCTCGCGAGCGCGCGGTCGCGGATCGCGCAGGCCGCGTCGCGGATCGCCTCGAAGCCGTCGAGCTCCGCCACGCGCTCGGCGCGCCCCCGGACGAAATTGCTCTGCAGCCTGCGCAGCGCCGCCTGCAGTCTCGCGTCGGCGAGCTTCTCGCTGGCGCGCTTGCTGAAGTGCATCGAGGCGATCTGCATGGCGCATGCGGCGCAAGGGGGGTGCGCCGATTATATCGCGGGGCAGCGCCCGGCCCTTACTGCGCGCGCCGGATCATGTAGATGCCGCTCGCGATCACCACCGCCGCGCCCGCGAGCATCCATGCATCCGGGCTCTCGCCCCACGCCAGGAAGCCGACCAGCATAGCCCACAGGATGCCGGTGTAGCGGAACGGCGCGACCGTCGCCGCGCGCCCCAGGCGGAAGGCCTCGATCACCATGAAGTGCGCGGCGGCGTTCAGAAACCCTGCCGCGAGAAACCAGGCGGCGCCAGGAAGGTCCACCGCGCGCCATCCCCAGGGCACGGTCGCGAGGCCCGCCGCCGCGACCATGACGCCCGACCAGAACAGGATCGAGATCGAGCTGTCGGTGCGCGCGAGCCGGCGGGTGACGGCGTCGCGCACGGCGTTGCTCAGCGCCGCGGCGACCGGCAACAGCGCCGCCCATTCGTAGCCGCCGCCGGCGGGCCGCACGATGAGCAGCACGCCAGCGAAGCCCGCGGCGATCGCGCCCCACTGGCGCGCGCTCACGCGCTCGCCGAGCAGCGGCGCCGAGACCGCCGCCACGAAGAACGGGCTCGAGAACAGGATCACGGTGACGAGCGAGAGGGGGAGCAACTTCAGGCTCCACACGATGAGCCCCGTGCCGGCGGCGAAGAGCGCCGCGCGCAGCAGCTGCCCGCCGCGGTTCACCGCGGCGAGCGAGCCCGCGCCGCCTGTCGCCAGCGCGTACGGCAGGATGAACGCCATCGCAGCGAGCTGGCGCAAGCAGACGACCTGGCCCACCGGATAGTCGTGGGCGAGGTGCTTGGAGACCGCGTCGTTCAGCGTGAGCAGCCCCGCCCCCGCGACCATCGCGAGGATGCCGCGCAGGGCCGAGACCTCTCCGGCCGGCCTCACACGGCGCGCGCCGGACGATTCATCCGCGCCGGCCCCGGGCATGGAGGGCGAGGATATCCCACACCGCGCGGTTGGCGGGCGTCGGCACGCCCGCCTGCGCGCCGAGCGTCACCACGCTGCCGCTCAGCCATTCGACTTCGAGCGGATTGCCGCGCTCGAGATCGTGGTGCATCGAGGAGGTCATGTCCGCGGGCACGCTGTCGGCGAAGGCGAGCCGCTCCTCGGCGTAGCTCTCCGGCAGCGCCACCCCGAGCGCGCGCCCGACCGCCACGGTCTCCTTCAGGATGTCGAGAAGGAACGCCCGCGTCTGCGGGTTCGAGCGGATCGGCCCGATCGGCATGCGCATCGTCGCGGTGGTGGCCGAAAGGCCGACGAGGAACACGAACTTCTCCCACAGGGCGCGGCGGATGTCGGGCGAGACCTCGGTCTGGACGCCGGCGCGCGCGAATGCTTCGGCGAGCGCCTCCACGCGGGGCGTGCGCCGCCCGTCGTATTCGCCGAGCACCACGCGCTGCAGGGTGCCGGTCTGGCGGATGACGCCGGGCGCGGCGAGCTGGGCCGCTACATATGCTGCCCCTCCGATCACCGCGGGCTCGCCGAATTCGCGCTTCAGGATGTCGTCCTTGACGACCCCGTTCTGCAGCGAGAGCACCGCCGTCCGCGGCCCCACGACGGGCCGCACCGCCTGCAGGGCGGCGTCCATCGCCCACAGCTTCACCGCGACGATCACGAGATCGGCGCCGCCGGCGGCGTTCGGATCGTCGGTCGCCTTCACCCGCGGCAGGTGGATGCCGCCCTGGGCCTCGCTCTCGATGGTCAGGCCGCGGGCGCGCAGCGCCGCGAGCTGCGCGCCGCGGGCGATGAATGTCACGTCACAGCCGGCGTGGGCGAGCCGCCCGCCGTAGAAGCCACCGACGCCGCCGCAGCCCATCACCACGATTTTCATGCGCTCATTTCTCCGATCAGCCGCCGAGGCGCCGGCCACCCGAGCAATTCCCGGAGAGCGAAGGCGGTGCCCCGGCTTTTTTTCAACTGCCTGGCCGCCGACATCCGCGCTGTTGCGGTTCCTTGTGCGGGACTCCTGGCGTGCCCGGTCCTGCAGCGGTTCAGCTCCTGCTGTCGGCGTTCTCCGGCGGTTCCGATTCCATTCCGGCGAGCACCTCGGCGACGTGCAGCACCCCGGTCTTCGTGTCGCCGCGCCGGCGCAGTCGCCCCTCGATCTGCAGCATACAGCCGAGGTCCCCGAGCACGACCGCGCGCGCGCCGCAGGCAGCGATGTTCGCGCACTTGCGCTCGGCGATGTGGGTGGAGATCGCGCCGAACTTGACCGCGAAGAGGCCGCCGAAGCCGCAACAGGCCTCGGCCTCTTGCATTTCGACGAGCCGCAGCCCTGGCACCCGCGCGAGGAGCGCGCGCGGCTGCGCCTTGACGCCCAGCTCGCGCAGCCCGGAGCACGAATCGTGGTAGGTGACAGCGCCCTCGAACGTTCCCGGAACGCGATCGAGCCCGGCCACGCTGACCAGGAAGTCGGTCAACTCGTAGGTGCGGGCGCTCAGCCGTCTCGCTCGCTCGAGCGCTCCGGGATCGTCGCGAAACAGCTCCGGATAGTGCACCCGGATCATTCCGGCGCACGAGCCGGAGGGCGCGACCACGTAGTCACAGTGCTCGAACTCGGCGAGCATTTTGCGGGCGAGGGCTCGCGCGCTCGCCCGGTCGCCGGAGTTGTAGCCGGGCTGGCCGCAGCAGGTCTGGGTCCGCGGAACGAGCACTTCGCACCCTGCGGCCTCGAGGAGCTTCCACGCCGCGAAGCCGATGCGCGGGCGCATGAGGTCCACGAGACAGGTGACGAAGAGGCCGACGCGCATTCGCATCGCCTCATGCGCGCCACGGACGCAGATATTGCATGCGGTCGGCCGAGCGCACGGCGATCTGGCGCACCACTCGGTTGTGCAGCACGTGCAGTATCACCGTCGCACCGGCGGGCCCGCTCGCCCATAGCTTCTGGTAGAACTCGCTCTGGCGCCCGATCGCCTGGCCGCCGACGCCGAGAATGATGTCGCCGCGGGCGAGCCCCGCCCGCTGCGCGGGCGAGTCCGGCAGCACCCGCGTCACCACCACGTGCCCCTCGATCTCCTCGGAATAGAGGCCGAGCCAGGGCCGGGGCGGCCCGCGGCGGCGGCCGGTGGCGACGAGATCCTCGAGCAATGGCTTCAGCAGATCGATCGGCACGAACATGTTGCCGGGGAAGGCGGCGCCGGTCTCGAGCGCATCGCTCACCCAGAGCGAGCCCACGCCGACGAGCCTGCCCTCGGCGTCGAGCAGCGCCGCGCCGCTGTGCTCGAAGCGCGGCGGCGCAGTGAAGACGGCATCCTCGATCATGTACTCCCACCAGCCGGTGAAGCGGCGGCGCGAGACCACGCAGGCGCGCGAGGCACCGCCCGCGGCACCGTGGGCGGCGACGAGCACGGTGGCGAGCTCGCGCAGCGCGCCCGAGCTGCCGAACTCGAGCGGCCGGCAATCGATCCCGGCGCGCAGCAGCCCGAAGCCGGTGGCGTGGTCGTAGCCCACCACGCTCGCCGGATACACCCGCCCGTCGCCCGTCATCGCCAGCACCGAGCCCGCCTCGAGGATCAGGTAGCCGATGGTGAGGATGAGGCCTTTCTCGCCGATCACCACGCCGCTGCCCTCGCGCTCGGCACCGAGCGTCTCGGCGGTGCGCGCGTCGGACACCGCCTGGATGGAGAGCTTGACCACCGCCTCGAGCGCGCCCGGATCGGCGCGCAGATCGGGCACGGCGACGTTGGCCGCGCGCCAAGACGACAAGGCGGCGGCGAAGAACGAGACGGTCACGGTCGGTGTGCTCGGATGAGGTGGCCGCGGGCGCCGCGCGCGGTGCGCGGCGGGCGGCGCCGGCCAATCGTATCCGAGCTCCGCGCGCGCAGCAACGTGCCGGGGAAGGCGGGCGCTACGCGCCCGGGGCAGGCGCGCCGTAGCGCACGTTGATGATCTCGATCTCGGCCTCGCCCGCCGGGGTGGCGAGCGTGACCACGTCCCCGGAACGCTTCTTGAGCAGCGCGCGCGCGATGGGCGAGAGCCAGCTCACGTAACCGCGCTTCACGTCCACCTCGTCCACGCCGACGATGGTGACGGTGCGCTCCTCGCGCCCGCCGCGCACGTAGGCGTAAGTGACGGTCGCCCCGAAGAAGATCTGGTCGGTGTCGCCGCGGCGCGCGGGATCCACCACTTCCGCGCTCTCCAGGCGCTTGGTGAGGTAATGAATGCGGCGGTCGATCTCGCGCAGCCGCTTCTTGCCGTAGATGTAGTCGCCGTTCTCCGAGCGATCGCCGTTGGAGGCAGCCCACGCGATCACCTTCACCAGCTCCGGGCGCTCGACCTCGAGCAGCCGCGTGAGCTCGTCGCGCAGGCGCGCATACCCCTGCGGCGTGATGTAGTTCTTGACCTCGGAGGCGGCGGTCTCGGCCGCCGCGGCGCCGCGCCCGTTGCCGCTGCGCGCCCGCACCGAGGAGGATTCACCGCCATTGCGCGAGCGCGCGGAGGAGGATCCATTGCCGTTGCGGGCGCGAGGAAGAGTCGCTGACTTGCTCATAAAAAATCACGGAGAGGAAGCGGGAGCCTTATATTGTAGCAAAAACAACGCATTACTGGCGACACCTGGATGCAGGCTCAAATCCGGCCGGAAGCGGGCTGTTTTTGGTTGTTGCCGCGGATTTCATCACATAAAATCTGCTCCCGACCTACGAGCCGGTGCTGCGCCGTGGCACAAAAAGAAACCAAATCCTCGATCCAGGTCATTGACCGCATGATGAGCCTGCTCGATGCGCTCGCGCGCCAGGCGGCCCCGGTCAATCTGAAGCAGCTCGCGACCACGACCCGGCTCCATCCTTCTACCGCCCACCGCATCCTCTCGGTGATGGTCGAAAACCGGCTGGTGGACCGCATCGAGCCCGGCACCTACCGGCTGGGCATCCGGCTGCTCGAGCTCGGCGCCCTGGTCAAGTCGCGCATCAGCGTGCGCCAGGAGGCGCTGCCCTACATGCAGAGCCTGCACCAGGAGCTGGGCGAGACCGTCAACCTCTCGGTGCGCCACGACGACGAAGTGGTGTACGTGGAGCGCACCGCGGGCAGCAATTCGATGATGCGGGTGGTGCAGATCATCGGCGCGCGCGCGCCGCTGCACATCACCGCGGTCGGCAAGATCTTTCTCGCCGAGGACGGGCCGCAGGGCTGCTACGAGTACGCGCGCCGCACGGGGCTGCCCCGCTACACCGAGAACACCCTCACCGATCCGGACGACCTCGCCCGCGAGCTGGAGAAGGTCCGCCGCCAGGGCTACGCCTTCGACAACGAGGAAGCCGAGAAGGGAGTCTCCTGCATCGGCGCCGGCATCTACAACGACGAGGGCAAGCTCGTGGCGGGGCTCTCGGTCTCCGCGCCCTCCGACCGGCTCGACAAGGCGTGGGCCGCCCAGGTGCGTCAGACCGCGCAGAAGATCTCGCGCGCGATCGGCTACCGGGGCTAGCGCCGGCGCGCGCTACAATGAAGGCACACGACATCGCCCCGAGGAGGCCGCCCCCGATGAGCGCCATCGCCCGTTGCCTTGCCCTCGCCGCGCTCGCGTTCGGCTGTGCAGGACAAGCCGCGGCGCAGACCTATCCGGCGAAGCCGGTGCGCATGATCATCCCGTTTCCGCCCGGAGGCCCGACCGATCTCATGGGCCGCATGGCCGCCGAGCGCCTGACCAGGGCTTGGGGCGTGCAGGTCGTGGCCGACAACCGCGCCGGGGCGGGCGGCAACATCGGCTTCGAGCAGTGCGCCAAGTCCCCGCCCGACGGCTACACGATCTGCATGATGACGGTGGCGCAGGCGATCTCGCCCAGCGTCTACTCCAAGCTCGGCTACGATCCGATCAGGGACTTCGCCCACGTGACGCTGATGGCGGTGCTGCCGAGCCTGCTCACCGTGCATCCCGCGCTGCCGGTGAAGAATGTGAAGGAGCTCATCGCGCTCGCCAAATCGCGCCCCGGCCAACTCATCTATGCCTCGACCGGCAACGGCACGAGCCCCCACATGCTGATGGAAATGTTCAAGTGGATGGCCGGCGTCAACCTGGTGCACGTGCCCTACAAAGGCCAGGCGCCCTCCGTAGTGGACCAGATGTCGGGCCAGGTGCAGCTCGCCTTCAATACCGCCGTCACCGTGCTGCCGCACGTGCAAGCGGGCAAGCTCAGGGCGATCGCGGTCTCGACCCGAGAGCGCTTTCCCCCGTTGCCCGAGCTGCGGACCGTGGAGGAGAGCGGGGTGAGGGGCTTCGAGGGCAGTTCCTGGCAGGCGGTGGTGATGCCGGCGGGCACGCCCAGGGACATCGTCGGGCGTATCTACCAAGAGCTCGCCGCCATGCTCAAGGCCCCGGAGACCCGGGAGCGGTTCCTCGCCCAGGGCGCCCTCGCCTCCGGCATACCCCCCGAGGAATTCGTCGCCTTCGTCCAGCGCGAGCTCGAGAAATGGGCGAAGGTCGCCAAGGCCGCCAACGTCAAGCTCGGCTGACCCCGGCTGCCGCGCGGCGGCCGCGGGCGCGAGGTGGCGCTGCCGCCCGCACGTGCGGACAGCCGGGACAGGCGGAAATTCCCGAGCCGCTCGCCGGCCTATTTTTCAGGGCCCGGCCCGGAAAATTTCAATGGTAGGTGACGGGCAAGTTCATGAGCGCATTGATGCTGCCCAGGAACTCGTCCACGTGCTCGACCGAGGCCTCTTCGGCGATCACCTGCCGCATCGACTGCATGAAGCGGTCGGCGGCTTCCCCGTGCAGGAATGCGCTGCGCGCGGCATGCTTGTCCACCAGCTCGTAGCCGTGCTGGGCGGGATATTCCACCACGTAGTAGTTGTCGCTGTTGTAGATGACGTTCATACAACTGCAAGGCCTCTTTCGCCTCTCTACTTAGAGCGTGGGGGCGGCGATTTGGTGCCGGGTGGAAAACCGCCCCGGCCGTGAAATCGCTCACCCGCTCGCTCCACGCCCGCTATATCGGGGCGCCGCCGGGCGAATTCAAGCGGGGGGCAGGGGCCGGGCGCGCGGGCCGAGCTGGGAGAGCGCGATGCCGGAGAGGATGAGGACGAGACCTGCGTAGGCGTTCGGGCCGGGCGTCTCGCCGAGGAGCGCCACCCCGAGGATGAGCGCCACCACCGGCACGCAGTAATTGACGAGCGACATGAAGGTCGGGCCCGCCGTGCCGATCAGTCTCAGGTAGGCCAGGGTCGCGATCGCGGTCGGCCCGATCCCGATCCAGATCACGGCATAGACCGAGGCGGCGCTCGGTGCGAGCGTCCAAGGACGGTCCACGATCAACGCCACTGGGGCGCTCGCGAGCGCTGCGAGCGCGATGATGGCGGCCGAGGCGACCATGACCTCGCCCCGGAGCGCGAGGCGCGCGAATACGCTTTGTCCCGCGTAGCACAGCGCGCCGGCGAGCACCGCGAGCTGGGCGAGGACCTCCAGGGGCGAGCCGGTCAGACCCGAGCGCGCGGCCGGACCGATCAACACCACGACCCCGACAAAGCCCAGGACAAAGCCCGCCACGCGGTTGCGCGTCATGCGCTCGCCCGCGACCCACAGGTGCGCCATTACCAGCGTGGCGAGCGGCATGATCGCCATCAGGATGCCGGCGAGCGCGCTGTCTATCGTCTGCTGGCCCCAGGTGATGAACCAGAACGGCAGGCAGTTGCCGAGCAGCGCCAATGCGGCGTAGGGCGCCCAGGCGCGCCCGAGGGGCGGGAAGGTATAGCCGCACGCGCGCACCACGGCCACCAGAATCACGGCACCGATCGCGAGGCGCGAGGCGACCAGCGTCGCGGGCGGCACGGTGGCGACCCCCAGCTTCACGAACATGAAGTTCGAGCCCCACAGCGCGACCAGCGCCGCGAGCAGCCCCCAGTCCCTCAGCGTGCGGGCGGCCATCCCGCGCTCAGGCGACGCGCAGCATGGCAGCCATGCCGCCCGCCTGGTGCGCGAGCACGTGGCAGTGCAGCATCCAGTCGCCCGGGTTGTCGGCGACAAAGGCGATCTCGACCGTCTCGCGCGGGGCGAGCAGCACGGTGTCGCGCCATTCGCGGTGCGCGAGCGGCGCGCCGGCGCGCGCGAGCACGCGGAATACGTGCCCGTGAAGATGGATCGGATGATGCCAGGCGGTCTCGTTGCGCAGCGCGAGCACATAGTGCCCGCCGCGCTCGAGCGTGAGCAGCGGCTCGTGCACGTGTCCCTTCGCCGCGACGCCGTTCACCGCCCAGGCGAGCCCGTGCTCGCGCACGAGTTTGGCGAGCGGCACGCGCTCGCCTGCGAGGAGCGCCTCGCGCAGTCCACCCATCGCGCCGCCCTGCAGCGCCACCTCGTGGCGCACGGCGCGCGCGGGATCGGGCTCGGGCACGGGGTTGGGCGCCAGCGCGATCGGGGTCGGGGGCGGTTCGGTTCTGAGCGGCGGCTCGTCCCGGTAGAGGAGCGCGATCAGGCGCCCGGCCGCGCGCGCGTAGAACTCGTCGGAGACCTCGTGCCGCGAGCCCGGCGCCTGGAGGCAGTCGAGCACGATGTCGGCGCGCATCCCCGGCCCCAGCGTGAGATCGCCGGCGGTCGCGGGCCGCGGCTCGACCGGCTGCCCGTCGAGCGCGATCACGCGCGGGGCGTGGCCGGCAAAGCGCAAGCTGAAGATGCGCGCCACCGCGGCGTTCACCAGCCGCAGCCGGATGCGCTCGCCGGCGCGCACCTCGAACACCCCGTCCCCGAGCGTGAAGCGCCCGTTCACCGTCACGGTGTTGCCGATGCGCCCGGCGTGCGTCAGATCGAAGAGATCCTCGAAGTCCTCGGCGTGGGAGGCGTCGGGCCGCAGCCGCAAGTCGGACAGGATCCAAGTCACGTCGCGGTCCACCGCGATCGGCTCACGCTCCTCCACGATGAAGGCCCCGTAGAGCCCGCGCGCGACCTGCTCGTGCGAGCGCTCGTGCGGGTGATACCAGTAGGTTCCGGCGTCCGGCAGCGCAAACTCGTAGACGAAGCTCGCGCCGGGCGCGATCGGCGGCTGGGTCACGTGCGGCACGCCGTCCATCGCGTTCGGCACGCGCAGCCCATGCCAGTGCACGGTGGTCGCCTGCGGCAGGCGGTTTTCCACGACGATGCGGGCGCGCTCGCCCTGGCGCAGCCGCAGCTCCGGCCCCGGCAGCGCGCCGTTGTAGCACCAGAGCTCGGTGGCCGGATACTCCTCGGGCACGACCTGCCGGCGCGCCACTTCGGCGACGAGCCTCGTCTGTGCCGCGCTCGCCGCGCGCGCCCACGGCGCGGCCGCGAGCGCGGCGAGCGCCTTGAGCGCGGAGCGGCGCGTCACTCTCATCGTCACCTCCTCACTGCGCTACCGTCACAAGGCGAGATCGAGCGTGCTGAAATCTTCCACCTGCTCGGCCTGCGCCAGCTGCTCGAACAGCGGCTCGGCCTTCGCCCGGTCGCGGTGCGCGGTGAGCCTCAGGAATTTCTCGCGCAGCTCCTCGCGCGTGAGCGGGCTGCTCGGCGTGCCCCGGTAATCGCTGCCCTCCCGGCAGAGCTCGCGGCCGTTTTTGAGCTTCACCGTCACGCGGCACGCCTGGGAAAGATAGCCCGCGGCGCCCCCCAGCCGCTCCACCCTCGCGCCGCGGGCGAGCGCGCGGATGCGCGGATCGTTGAGCGCCCGCTCCGAGAAGCTGCGGGGATCGAGAGGATCGGAGTAGAACGCCAGCGCCACGCAGAACGGCACGCTGTACTGCATCATCGTCAGGTCCCGCGGCTCGGGGATCGCGTGCTGGCTCACCGTCTTTTCGCTGGCAGCGATCGTGACGCCGGCGATGTCCTCGCCCGCCAGCCCGTGCTCTTCCTTGAGCGCGAGCGCGAGCGTCACCGGCACCTGCGCGGTGGAGTGGCAAGCGTAGCGCTTGATCTTGTTCTTCATCGTGTGCCATACGGCGCCGAGGTCCCGGGTGAGCCGCGCAGGCTCGCCGCCGCCGCAATAAGCGTTGAGGAAACCGAACCGGCCCTCGAGCACGCCCGCCGGGCCGGTGTAGCCGTCGCGCGCCAGCACCGCCGCGAGAAAGCCGCTCTCCGCGGCGCGCCCGAGGTGCAAGCGCTTGACCATGCCGCCGGTGTTGGAGAATTCCATCAGGCCGGCACCCATGGAGCCGGCGATGCCGAGCGCGTGCGCGAGGCGCCCGGCGTCGAGGCCGAACAGCCGACCGATCACCACCGCGGTGCCGAAGGGACCCACGACGCCGGGGGAATGAAAGCCGTTCTTCTCGATCGCGTGGTTCGCCGCGTCCCCGATGCGATAGAGCACCTCGTAGCCCGCGACGAGCGCCGCGAGCAGCGCACGGCCGTCGAGTCGGCGGCCCTGCGCCGCGGCGAGCGCGGGCACGGCGAGCGCGGCGCTCGGGTGGATGCCCACGCTCGGCTCGCACAGGCAGTCGAGCTCGAAGGCATGGGCCGAGGCGCCGTTCGCGAGGCAGGCGAAGGGCGCGCGCACCTGGTGCGCGGTGCCGATCACGCTGCAGCCGCCGCGGGCGCTGTTGCGCCGCGCATACTCGACGACCGCCCGCGTCCACGGCAGCTCGGCACCGAACACGCAGGCCGCGACGGTGTCGATCAGGCAGTCCTTCGCTCGCTCGATCACCTCGGGCGGGATGCGCTCGTAGGAGAGACCGGCGGCAAATTCGGCGAGCCGGTGCGCGGCGGTGGTCATGATCCGGTCCTGTCGGCGACGGGCATGCCCGGCGAGAGCACGCAGGATGCGCATTATGTCGCGCGCGCGAAAAAAATCCAGCTTCGGCGCTCCGGAGTCCACATGGCGATATGCTAAAATCGCGAGCCGCGAATCGAGGCCGTTCATTCATGGCGTTCTCACCGCTCACCGCCCTCTCCCCTCTCGACGGCCGCTATCACGAGAAACTCGCCGTGCTGCGCGAGAGCTTCAGCGAGTTCGCGCTCATCCGCCAGCGCGTGCGCCTGGAGATCGAGTGGCTCAAGGCGCTCGCCGCCGAGCCCGCGGTGAAGGAGGTGCCGCCGTTCTCGCCCGCCACGCTCGCCCAGCTCGACGAGCTCGCCGCGAAGTTCTCCGAGGCCGACGGCGAAGCGGTGAAAAAGATCGAGGCCGAGATCGCCCACGATGTGAAGGCAGTCGAATACTTCCTGCGCGAGCGGCTCGCCGGCAACCGCGAAGTGACGAAAGTCGCCGAGTTCATCCATTTCGCCTGCACCTCCGAGGATGTCAACAACCTCGCCCACGCGCTGATGCTCTCCCGCGCGCGCGAGACGGCACTACTGCCGGCGCTCGATCAGCTGATCGAGAAGCTCGCGGGGATGGCGCACGAGTTGGCGGAGGCCGCGATGCCCGGGCGCACCCACGGCCAGACGGCGAGCCCCACCACCATGGGCAAGGAGCTCGCCAACTTCGCCCACCGGCTCGCGCGCGGGCGCGAACGCCTCGCAGCGGTGCGGCTGACGGGAAAATGGAACGGCGCGGTCGGCAACTACAACGCGCACCTCGCGGCCTACCCCGGCGTGGACTGGGAGAAGCTCGCCCGCGGATTCGTCGAGCGCCTGGGGCTCGAATTCAATCCCTACACCACCCAGATCGAGCCGCACGACGCGATCGCGGAGCTCTTCGACGCCTGCGCCCGCGTGAACGCCGTGCTGATCGGGCTCGACCGCGACCTCTGGGGCTACATCGCGCTCGGCTATTTCCGGCAGAAGGCGGCCGCAGGCGAGGTCGGCTCCTCGGTGATGCCGCACAAGGTGAACCCGATCGATTTCGAGAACTCGGAGGGCAATCTGGGGCTCGCCAACGCGCTGCTGCGGCACATGAGCGAGAAGCTTCCGGTGTCGCGCTGGCAGCGCGACCTCACCGATTCCACCGTGCTGCGCAACATGGGCGTTGCGCTCGGCCACGCGCTGCTCGGCTACGAGGCGTGCGCACGGGGCCTCGGCAAGCTGGAGGCCGATCGCGGCCGGATGAAAGAAGATCTCGAGGCGAGCTGGGAAGTGCTCGCCGAGCCGATCCAGACCGTGATGCGCCGCTACGGGATCGCGGGCGGCTACGAGAAGCTGAAGGAGCTCACGCGCGGGAAGGAGGGCATCACCCGCGAGACCCTGCACGCCTTCATCAGGGGCCTCGCCTTGCCCGAGCCGGAGAAGAATCGGCTGCTCGCGCTCACTCCTGCCACCTATCTCGGGAAAGCGGCCGAGCTCGCGAAGCGCATCTGACGAGCGTCGTGAAATGCCCGGCGACGCTCGAGCCCGGCCCCTTCCTCCTTCTGCCGAGCAGAGGGGGCATATGCCCGGCGAAAACTGCTGCCAGCCGTCCATCCGGGGCTCGGGAGAGGCGCGCCGCCGGGTGCTTGAACGGCTCGCGGCGGGCCACATCTAAAGAACCATGAGTACCGGTCCGGCGACCCGCGCCATCGCCGTCAATCAGGCGAATTTCCGCGACATTGTCATCGAGGGCTCGAGGAAGCTCCCGGTCGTGGTGGACTTCTGGGCACCGTGGTGCGCGCCCTGCCGCGCGCTCGCTCCGGTGCTCGAGCAGCTCGCCGCGGAATACAGCGGCCGCTTCACGCTCGTCAAGGTCAACACCGACGAGAATCCAGGGCTCGCGGGCGAATACGGCGTGCGCGGCATACCCAATGTGAAGGCGTTCGTGAACGGCGAGCTGGTGGACGAGTTCTCGGGCGCGCTGCCGCAGCCCCTGGTGCGCCGGTTCATCGAGCGCCTCGTGCCTTCCCCTGCCGAGGAGTTGCGCCGGCAGGCGGCCGCCCTGTATCGCGAGCGCGCGGATGCTGAGGGGGCGCTGGCGCTTCTCGCGCGGGCCGTAGAGCTCGACCCGGGGAACGAGGTGGCGCGCCTCGACCAGGCCGAGATCTACCTCGACAGCGGGAGGCTCGCGCAGGCGCGCGCGGCCCTCGACTCGCTTTCCGGGCGCATGCAGCTCGAGAAGCGCGCCGCGACGCTCGCCGCGCGCCTGGCGCTCGCCGAAGGCGCGGCGCGCGCCGCGGACGAGACCGAGCTCGAGCGGCGGATCGCTGCCGACGCGGGCGACCTCGAGGCGCGGCTCGAACTCGCGTACCGGCGCGCCGCCGACGGTCGCTACCGCGACGCGCTCGATCAGCTGCTCGAGATCGTGCGCCGCGACCGCAAGTTCCGCGACGACGCGGGGCGCCGCACCATGCTGCAGCTCTTCGCGGCGCTCGGTCCGGATCACCCGCTCGTTCCCGAGTACCGCCGGCGGCTCGCCGGCGCGATGTACTGAACGGCTCCGGAGGCCGTCGCGCGAATTGAACATCGCGCGGCGACCCGATAAACTGCGCGCGAGCCACCCGCGACCTGCCGATCGGAGAGATCCTTGCACGCCGCAGCGCCCCCCAGCGCGCTCGCCCTCGCGGCTGGATGCGCCGGCGGCCCGCGCGCGCGCCGCGCGCTCGCCTGCCCGCGGAACTGATGGCACGGATCCCGCCGATCGAGGAGGCCGGTCACCCGGAGCTCGCTGCGCTCGTCGCGAGGATTCGCGGCGCGCGCGGCGGCCGCCTGCTCAACCTCTACCGTGCGCTGCTCTGGAGCCCGCCGCTCGCTGCGGCCTGGCTCGAGTTCAACGACGCGGTGCGCCGCCGCACCGGGCTCGACGAGCGCACGCGCGAGCTCGCCATCCTGCGCGTCGCGCTGCTCAACGGGGCGGACTACGTGTTCGAGATCCACAAGGCGCGCTATGCGCAGCCCTCGGGCCTCACGCGCGAGGAGCTCGAAGCGCTCGGTGACTGGCGCGGGAGCGCCGCGTTCGGCCCGCGCGAGCGGGCGCTGCTCGCCTACGTGGACGCGATGACGCGCGAGGTGGCGGTGCCGCAGGCGGTATTCGAGGCGCTACGCGCGCATTTCGGCGAGCGCGAGACGGTCGAGCTCACCGTGCTCGTCGCCGCCTACAACATGCACACGCGGGTGCTGCGCGCGCTCGCGATCGAGCCCGAGAAGGAGTGAGCACTTGCCCGCGCTCGTCGTCGAGGACGATCCCTTCCTGCGCCTCGCCCAGGTGATCCTCGATCCCTCGACGCCTGCCGCGCGCACGGCGGCTTTCGCCCACTTCGTGGCGCACGAGGAGCCGGATTTCACCGGCTGGTGCGCGCGGCTGCGCGCGCGGCTCGAGCGCCTCTACCCCTCCGAGGTGCGGCTCGTGAGAGACCCGGAGCAGGCGCGCTCCGCGCTGCCCGGCGCGCGCGCGCTGATCGTGGAATCGCTCGCGGTCGGCGAGCGGGAAATCGCCGCGGCGGGGGGCGCCCTGCGCGCAGTGCAGAAGTACGGGAGCGTGCTCTCGAACGTCGACGCGCAGGCCTGCGCGCGCTGCGGCGTGCGCGTGCTCGTCTTGCGCCGCCGCGCCAACATGGCCTGCGCCGAGCACGCGCTCGCGCTGCTGCTCGCGCTCGCCCGCAGAATTCCCGAGACCGCGGGGCGGGTGAGCGTCGAGCAGCTGCGGGCGGCGGGCTTCTCGCCCACGCGCTACGACCGCGAGCACACCGCAACCGCGAACTGGGCGCGCGTCACCGGCATAAGCACCCTCTTCCGCGGGCAGCTCGGCATCGTGGGCCTGGGCGAGATCGGGCGCGAAGTGGCGGTGCGCGCCGCAGCGTTCGGCGCGCGCCTCATCTACACCCAGCGCCGCCGCCTCGCCCCGGAGGAGGAGGCGCGCTACGGGGCGAGTTACGCGCCGCTCGAGGAGCTGCTCGCGCGATCCGATTTCGTGACCCTGCACCTGCCGCTGAACGACGCCACGCGCGGCCTGATCGGCGCGCGCGAGCTCGCGCTCATGAAGCCCTCCGCGATCCTGGTCAACGTCTCGCGCCCGGAGCTCGTGGACCGGACCGCGCTGCTGGACGCGCTCGCCGCCGGGCGGCTCGGGGGCGTCGGGCTCGACCCCCATTACGACGCGCCAGGCCGCGCCGACGACCCCCTGCTCGGGCACCGCAACGTGATCGTCACGCCCCACCTCGCAGCGGCGCCCCGCTACAATGCGCTGGAGGACATCGAGGAGCTGCTGCTCGGGCTCGACCGGGCCCTGGACTGAAACACCGAGCTCGCGAAGTGACGAAACGCGCCCGCCCGTTGCGCCGCCGCATCATCGCGCCGCTGCGCCTCCTCGCCGCGAGCTGCCTGCTGCTCGCCGCCGCGGCGCACGCTCAGCCCTTTCCGTCACGGCCGGTGCGGTTCATCGTGCCGTTTCCGCCCGGCACCACGACCGATGTCGTGGCACGGCTCGTCGCGATCCGCGCGCAGGAGCGCCTCGGCCAGCCGATCGTCGTTGACAACCGTTCCGGCGCGAGCGGCACGATCGGGGTGGAGGCGGCGGCACGCGCCACTCCCGACGGCCACACCTGGGGTCTCGGCACGACCAGCACGCACGCGCTGGCGCCGATTCTCAACTCTCGGCTCGCCTACGACCCGCAGCGGGACTTCGCGCCGGTCGCCCTGCTCGGCCACTCCCCCTATTTCCTGACCGTGAATCCGGCGCTCCCGGCCGCGAGCCTGCGGGAATTCATCGCCCACGCGCGCGCGAACCCCGGAAAGCTGCACTACGCCTCGGTCGGCAACTTCAGCCTGGGCCACCTCTCCGGGGAGCTGCTCAAGAAGGCGGCCGGAATCGAGATGGTGCACGTTCCCTACAAGGGCTCGACGCTCGCGCTGGTGGATCTGCTCGCGGGCCGCATCCACCTCAACATCAGCACCATTCCGGCCTCGCTCGCCCAGGTGCGCGCGGGGAAGCTGCGCGCGCTCGCCGTCACCAGCGAGCACCGCGTCGCGGCGTTGCCCGAAGTGCCGACCGTCGCGGAGTCGGGGTTCCCCGGCTATCGAGCTGCGCTGTGGATGGGCGTCTTCGCCGCGGCGCGCACGCCCGGCGCGGCGGCCGCCCGGGCAAACCGCGAGATCAACTTCGTGCTGCAATCGCGGGAGCTGCGCGAGGCGCTCGCCGAGCAGGCCTTCGAGCCCGCAGTGGCCGCGCCCGGCGCCCTGGCGAGGCTCGTGCAAGAGGACACGGCGCGCTGGCGCAAGGTGATCGCGGAGGCCGGGCTCGAGCCGCAACAGCCGTGACGGGCGCGAGTCGTTCCTCGTTTTACTGCTCGCCGCTCGCCGCTGCTCTGCGGTGGCGCAGGTACTCGATGGCGCCGGGGGAAAGCGAGGCGAGGATGATGAGCGCGATCACGAGCGCGAGGTTCTGGCGCACCAGCGGCACGTTGCCGAAAAAATAGCCGGCGTAGGCGAGCGAGCCCACCCAGACGACGCTCCCCGAAAAGCTGTAGAAGAGGAAGCGCCCGTAGCGCATGGCACCCACGCCCGCGACGAAAGGCGCGAAAGTGCGCACCACCGGCACGAAGCGCGCGAAGAACACCGTCTTCGCCCCGTACTTCTCGTAGAAGCGCCGCGTGCGATCGAGGTGCTCGGGATCGAACAGGCGCGAGCCCTCGCGCGTGAACACGCGGGGCCCCAGCCAGCGCCCGATCCAGTAATTGGTGTTGTCGCCGAGGAAGGAGGCCGCGGCGAGCACGGCGAACAGCCCGTGGATGTACATGCCCCCCGCCGCCGCGATCGTGCCCGCGGCGAAGAGCAGCGAGTCGCCCGGCAGAAACGGCGTCACCACCAGCCCGGTCTCGCAGAACACGATGAGGAACAGGATCGCGTAGATCCAGGCGCCGTGGGTCGCGACCAGCCACGCGAGGTGGCGGTCGAGGTGCAGCACGACGTCCACGAGGGCCGCGATGATCTCCACGGGTGCGCCGCTCAAAGGTGTAGGGCTTTCGCCACAGCGAACGCGCAGCTCACGCAGCGAACCGGGCCCTCATGCGGAATACCCGGCGCGGAATGCTCGATCGGATTTTTTCATCTCGCATTCCGCATCCCGTATCTCGCATCGGCCTGGCCCAGGAGCTCGTTCGGGTCTTGGCCGAGCCTAGACGACCGCGCCGCTCTCGCCGGGCTTCTTCTCGAGCTCCGGCCTGGCGAGATCCTCGCGCGAGGCGCCGAGATACATCGCGAGGGGACACGCGACAAAAATCGAGGAATAAATGCCGAACAGGATCCCGATGGTGAGCGCGAGCGCGAAGTAATGCAATGCCTCGCCGCCGAAGATCAGCATCGAGCACACCATCAACTGGGTCGAGCCGTGGGTGATGATGGTGCGCGACATGGTCGCCGTGATCGCGTGGTCCATCACCTGCGGCACCGTGAGATTGCGCATCTTGCGGTTGCGGAAAGTCTCGCGCACGCGGTCGAACACCACCACCGATTCGTTCACCGAATAGCCGAGGATGGCGAGCACCGCTGCCAGCACCGGCAGCGAGAACTCCCACTGGAAGAAGGAAAAGAAACCGACGATGATCACCACGTCGTGCAGGTTGGCGATGATCGCGGCCACGCCGAACTTCCACTCGAAACGGAACCAGAGATAGAGCACGATGCCGATCGAGACGAAAAGCAGCGCCAGCGCCCCGCTCTCGAAGAGCTCGCGCCCCACCTGCGGCCCCACGAACTCGACGCGCCGCATCTGCACGCCCGCCTCCTCCTTCTTGAGCTCATCCATCACCAGCTCCGAGAGCTTGGCGCTGGTGAGGCCCTGTTTGACCGGCAGCCGGATCAGCACGTCGCGCGAGGTGCCGAAGTGCTGCACCAAGGCCTCGCCGAAGCCGAGCCGGGCCATCGCATGGCGCACCTGGTCGAGATCCGCGGGCCTCGGATAGGCGACCTCCATCACCGTGCCGCCGGTGAAATCCACGCCCCAGTTCAGGCCGCGCACGGCGAGCGAGCCGACCGCGGCGAGGAACGTGACGATCGAGATCACGTTGAACGCCAGCGCGTAGCGCATGAACGGGATATCGCGCTGGATGCGGAACCATTCCATGGTCGGATCCTAAAACTCACCGGTCACGGAGATCACGGAGCTCGCGCAGATACTCCGCGCTCTCTGCGTTCTCTGTGGCAAAGATCATCTCTTCTGCGCCGCCGGCCGCCACACCTGCCCGATCGAGATGCGGTCGAGCCGGCGGCGCCCGCCGTAGTAGAGGTTGACGATCGCGCGCGAGACCATCACCGCGCTGAAAATCGAGGTGAGGATGCCGAGGCACAGCACGACCGCAAACCCCTTCACCGGCCCCGAGCCGAAGGCGAACAGCGCGAGCCCGGCGATGAGCGTCGTGACGTTGGAATCGAGGATGGTGCCCCACGCCCGCTCATAGCCGGCGTGGATCGCGGCCTGGGGCGTCACCCCCCCGCGCAGCTCCTCGCGGATGCGCTCGTTGATCAGCACGTTCGCGTCAATCGCCATGCCGATGGTGAGCGCGATGCCCGCCATGCCGGGCAGCGTGAGCGTGGCTTGCAGCATCGAGAGCAGCGCCACCAGGAACAGCACGTTCGCGGCGAGCGCCGCGATCGAGAACACGCCGAACAGCGCGTAGTAGGCGATCATGAACACCGCGATCGCCGCGAACCCGTACCAGGTCGAGCGAAAGCCGACGCGGATGTTCTCCTTGCCGAGACTCGGGCCGACGGTGCGCTCCTCGACGATCTCCATCGGCGCCGCGAGCGCCCCCGCGCGCAGCAGCAGCGCGACGTCACGCGCTTCCTGCGTCGTCATGCGCCCGCTGATCTGCACCCGCCCGCCCGGGATCTCGGTGCGGATCACCGGCGCGGTCACCACTTCCCCCTTGCCCTTCTCGAAGAGCAGGATCGCCATGCGGCGGCCCACGTTCTCGCGCGTGACCTGGTGGAAGATGCGCGCGCCGGTGCCGTCGAGGTTGATGTGCACCGCCGGCTCCCCGGTCTGGGAATCGAACCCGGGCTGCGCGTCGTTGATGCGGTCGCCGGTGAGCACCACCTGGCGCTTCACCAGGATCGGCACGCCGCCGCGCTCGTAATAGAGCTCGGTGCCGAACGGCACCTGGCCCGCGATCGCCGCCTGCAGCACCGCGGGGTTGTTGGTGTTCTCGTCGTCCACCATGCGCACTTCCAGCGTCGCGGTGCGCCCGAGAATATCCTTGGCCTTGGCGGTGTCCTGCACGCCGGGCAGTTGCACCACCACGCGGTCGGCGCCCTGCTGCTGGATGATCGGCTCGGCGACTCCCAGCTCGTTCACGCGGTTCCTGAGCGTGGTGATGTTCTGCTGCAGCGCGAACTCCTGGGTGCGGCGCTGCGCCTCGGGCTTGAGCGTGGCGAGCAGGCGCGGTTCGCCGGCCTCCTCCAGCGCCTTCAACTCGAGATCGGGCATGGCGCGCGCGATCTCCGCAGCCGCCTTCTCGCGCGAGGCGGCGTCGCGGAAGCGCACCGTGAGCGTCTGGCCCTCGCGCGTGACCCCGGCGTAGGGGATGCGCTTGTCGCGGAGCGTGCTGCGGATGTCGTTGGCGCTCGCCTCCATCTTCTTGGCGATCGCCGCCCGCATGTCTACCTGCAGCAGAAAATGCACGCCGCCGCGCAGATCGAGCCCGAGGTACATGGGGAGCGCGCCGATCGCGGTGAGCCAGCGCGGGTTGTTGGAGAGGAGGTTCAACGCCACGATGTAGTCCTCGCCGAGCTGGGCCTGCAGCAGGTCCTTGGCGCGGATCTGGGTGTCGGTGTCGGCGAAGCGCGCCTTGACGCCGGTGGCGTCGAGAAACACGCCGTCGGGCGCGATGTTGCCCCTGCGCAGGATGTCCTCGACGCGCCCCATCAGCGCGCTGTCGGCCTTGAGCGTCGCGCGCAGGGGCGAGACCTGCACCGCGGGCAGCTCCCCGAAGAAGTTGGGCAGCGTATAGAGCAGCCCGAGCGCGAGCGCGAGCCCGATCAGGGCGTTTTTCCAGAGGGGGTAGCGGTTCATCGCATGCGGCGGGAGATGCGAAACATGAAACGCGAAGGGTCAGATTCCAACGTCGAATGCCGGAGGAGGCCGCAGCGCTTCACGTTCGTTCACTGGAGGCTTTTCAGCGTGCCCTTGGGCAGCACCACCTGCACCGAGGGGCGCTGCACCTGGATCTCGACGTTCTCCGCCACTTCCAGCGTCACGAAGTTCTCGTTCAGCCGGCTGATGCGCCCGAGGATGCCGCCCGCGGTGACCACCTCGTCGCCCTTCTGCAGCGCCTCGATCATCGCCTTGTGCTCCTTGGCGCGCTTCATCTGCGGGCGGATCATCAGAAAATAGAGCACGACGAACATCAGCACGATCAGGATCAGTCCCTCGATGCCGCCGCCTTGCGCCGGCGCCGCGCCGGCCTGCGCCCAGGCTGGTTGGATCAACATAGCGTCTCCGGGTTGTGGGGGCGCGGGAACGCCCCGAAAAGGTCAGGATTTTACTACGATTCGGCCTGGGACTGCTTGAATTCCGAGACGAAATCGGCGAGCCGGCGGCCCTCGATCGCCGCGCGCAGCCCGCGCATGAGCTCCTGGTAGTAGTGCAGGTTGTGCAGGGTGTTGAGCCGCGCGCCCAACATCTCGTTGACGCGCTGCAGGTGATGCAGGTAGGCGCGGGTGAAATGGCGGCAGGTGTAGCAGCCGCAGCGCTCGTCGAGCGGGCGCGTGTCGTCGCGGTGGCGCGCGTTGCGCAGCTTCACCACGCCGCTTCGGGTGTAGACCCAGCCGTTGCGCGCGTTGCGTGTGGGCAGCACGCAATCGAAGAGGTCGATACCGGAGGCCACCGCCGCGACGAGGTCGCGCGGCGTGCCCACGCCCATGAGATAGCGCGGCTGCCGCTCCGGCAGCATCGGCGCCGTGTGCCGCAGGATGCGCATCATGTCGCGCTTGGGCTCGCCCACCGAGAGCCCGCCGATCGCGTAGCCGTCGAAGCCGATGCGCGCGAGCTCCGCAGCCGACTCCTCGCGCAGCTCCTCGTACATGCCGCCCTGGACGATGCCGAACAGCGCGCTGCCGCCTCCCTCGTGCGCGCGCTTGGAGCGCTCGGCCCAGCGCAGGCTCAAGCGCATCGAAGCGCGCGCCTGCCCGAGCGAGGCCGGGTAAGGCGTGCACTCGTCGAACACCATCGCGATGTCGGAGCCGAGCGCGCGCTGGATGCGCATCGCCTCCTCGGGCGTGAGGAACAGCGCGTCGCCGTTCACCGGCGAGCGGAACCGCACCCCCTCCTCCGAGATACTGCGCATCGGCGCGAGGCTGTAGACCTGGTAGCCCCCCGAATCGGTGAGGATCGGCCCGTCCCAGCCCATGAAGCGGTGCAGTCCCCCGTGCGCGGCGACGACCTCCACCCCGGGGCGCAGCCACAGGTGGAAGGTGTTGGCGAGCACGATCTGCGCTCCGCACTCGCGCAGCTCCGCGGGGCTCATCCCCTTCACCGCGCCGTAGGTGCCGACCGGCATGAACGCGGGCGTGTCCACCACCCCGTGCGGCAGGGCAAGCCGCCCGCGCCGCGCCGCGCCGTCGGTCGCCAGCACTTCGAATTTCATTCAAGGACCGCGAATCGTGAATCGCGAATGGTAAATCGTAACGCTGCCGACGCGAAAAAACGGCGCCGCCCTTGGCGATTCACGCTGCCCTCGGATCGCCGTTCACCGCCCGGCCCATCGCCGGGCCCCGCTCCGTCACTGCCTTTCTATGAGCATCGCGTCGCCGTAGCTGTAGAAGCGGTAGCGCTCGCGAATTGCGTGGGCATAGGCGCGGCGGATATTGTCGGTGCCGCCGAACGCGCAGACCAGCATGAGCAGCGTCGATCGCGGCAGGTGAAAATTGGTGAGCAGGCGCTCGACCACCCGGAAGCGGTAGCCGGGAAAGATGAAAAGCCGCGTCTCGCCTTCCCCCGGCGCGAGGGCGCCGCCCGCAGCCGCGCTCTCGAGCGCGCGCAAGCTGGTGGTGCCCACCGCCAGCACGCGCCCGCCCCGCTCGCGCGCCGCGTGGATCGCCTCCACCGTCGCCTGCGGCACGCGATACCACTCCGCGTGCATCTCGTGCCGCTCGATCTCCTCGACGCGCACCGGCGCGAACGTGCCCGCGCCCACGTGCAGCGTGACGTAGGCGAGCGCCGCCCCGCGCGCCCGAAGCTGATCGAGCATCGCCCGGTCGAAATGCAGTCCCGCCGTGGGAGCGGCCACCGCGCCCGGCTCGCGCGCGTACACCGTCTGGTAGCGCTCGGCGTCGAGCGGTTGATCGGGCCGCGCGATGTACATGGGCAGCGGCACATGCCCGTGGCGCTCGAGAAACGCGAGCACATCCTCGCAGCCTTCGAGCCGCAGCCGGAAGAACTCGCGCATCCGCCCGAGCACCGTCGCCTCGACCGCCTCGGCGAGCACGAGCTTCGCGCCTTCCCGCGGCGGCCGGTTCGCGCCGACCTGGGCGAGCACTTCGCCCGGCCCGAGGATGCGCTCGATCATGATCTCGACACGCCCGCCGGTGCTCTTGCGCCCGTGCAGCCGAGCGCGGATCACGCGCGTGTCGTTGAACACCAGCACGTCGCCGGGCTCGACCAGCCGGGGAAGATCGCGGAACAGGCGGTCCTCGTACTTTCCGCTCACCCCGTCAAGGCAGAGCAGCCGGCTCGCGGCGCGCTCGGGCGGGGGGTGCTGCGCGATCAGCTCCTGCGGCAGTTCGTAGTCGAAATCGGAAAGCTTCAAAATCCGGCCACCGGGAACGCGAAAACCACGGAGAATAAACCAAAACGGGCCGTCCCTTCAGGGCCGCCCGCCGCTGCGGCCCGGGCAAGACCGGCTGCAGGTCATTTGCTTGTTGGCGCCGGCGAGAATGCGCGATAATTCGCGCATCCTCGCCGGGATGGCGGAATCGGTAGACGCAGCGGACTCAAAATCCGCCGGTGGCGACACCATGAGAGTTCGACTCTCTCTCCCGGCACCACCAAAGCGGTTTCGAGTCACGAGTCGCAGGTTCCGCGGCACGAAACGCCGCCCCGGACTCGAAACTGGAACCCGAAACGGCGGCTCGGCGCTAGCGCGGCAGATCGACCTCGACGTTGTCGATGAGCCGCGTGCCGCCCAGGCGCGCGGCGGCGAGCACGACGAGCTCGCGGTCGCCCTCGCGCGGGGGCTGCAGGTCGGCCTGGCGGCGCACCGCGACGTAGTCCGGATTCCAGCCGTGATTCGCGAGCTCCGACATCGCCTCGAGCTCGATGCGCTGGAAGTCGCGCGCCCCGCCTGCGATGAGCTCCCGCGCCCGGGAGAGCACGCGGTAGAGCCGGGGCGCCTCGCGCCGCTCGGCCGCCGAGAGGTAGTTGTTACGCGAGGAGAGCGCGAGCCCGTCGGGAGCGCGCACCGTCTCGGCGGGAATGATCTCGATCGGCAGCGCGAACTGCCGCACCATGTCGCGCAGCACGATGTACTGCTGGTAGTCCTTCTTGCCGAAGATCGCCGAGTGCGGCATCACCAGGTTGAAGAGCTTGAGCACCACCGTCGCCACGCCCCGGAAGTGCCCCGGGCGGTGCGCGCCCTCCAGGATGTGCTGCAGGTCGGAGGGCTCGACCAGGAAAGTCTGCGGTTCGGGATAGATTTCGCGCTCCTCGGGGGCGAACACGACGTCCACTCCCGCCTGCTCGAGCCGCGCGCAGTCGGCCTCGAGCGTTCTCGGATAGCGCTCGAAGTCCTCGCGCGGTCCGAACTGCAGGCGGTTGACGAAGATGCTCACCACGGTGCACGCCGCGCGCGGCTTGGCGATGTTGATGAGCTGGATGTGTCCGTCGTGCAGATTGCCCATGGTCGGCACGAAGACGTTGTTCGGCTCGCGCCGCAGCCGCGCGCGCAGCTCGGCGGCGGAACGGATCAGGTCCATCGTCTGCGAACGAGGCTCAAGCTCGCGGATTCGAGGTGGGCCGGCGCCGGCCGAGGGGTTCGACTCGGAACACGAGACGCGGCTCCCTAAAAGCTGTGTTCCGGCCCGGGGAAGGCCTTCGACTTCACTTCCTTGACGTAGAGCTCGATCGCGCCCTGGATCGAACCCGCGGCGCGCATGTAGTTCTTGACGAACTTCGCCTTCTTGCCGGGGAAGACGTCGAGCATGTCGTGCAGCACCAGCACCTGGCCCGAACAGTCCACGCCCGCGCCGATGCCGATCGTCGGAATCCGCAGCGCGCCGGTGACCTCGCGCCCGAGCGCCGCGGGAATCGCCTCCAGCACCAGCATCCCGGCGCCTGCCTCCTCGAGCAGCTTTGCTTCCTCCAGCAGCCGCTGCGCCGCGCTCTCGCCGCGCCCCTGGACCTTGTAGCCGCCGAACTGGTGCACCGACTGGGGCGTGAGCCCCAGGTGGCCGCACACCGGCACGCCGCGCTCGGCGAGGAACGCAACGGTCTCGAGCACGGGGCGCCCGCCCTCGATCTTGACCATGTGCGCCCCCGCCGCCATCAGTTGGGCGGCGTTGCGGAAGGTGTCCTGGGGATTGAGCTGGAAGGTGCCGAAGGGCATGTCGGAGACGATGAAGGCGCGCTTCGCGCCGCGCGCGACGCACTGCGTGTGATAGACCATGTCGCGCAGCGTGACCGGTAGCGTCGAGTCGTGCCCCTGCAGCACGTTGCCCAGCGAATCGCCCACCAGCAGGCACTCGACGCCCGCCTCCTCGAGCAGCGCGGCGAAGCTCGCGTCATAGCAGGTGAGCACCGCGATCTTCTGCCCCTCCTGCGCCATCCGGTGCAGCGTGCTCAGCGTAATACGCATGTCAAATCCTTTCAGCCGCGGCGAGCACAGAGATCGCCGAGAAAGCCATAGCCTGGCCAAAAACCGAAGGCGAGCGCTGCGGGCAACCGCAGGCGCTTGCCCAGGGCTGGCCCTCTTTTCGCGCTTCCGGGGTCATGGTTTCCGGCGCCCCCTGTGCTCTCCGCGGCAAGAAAGCCTCAATTCCCGAAGGAGAAGAACTCGCGCGGGCCGCGCATCGCCGCCACGCGCCGCAACAATAAATCAAAATCGGCGGGCTGATCAACAAAATTGAGGTTCTCGGAGTTGACGATCAGCACCGGCGCAGCGTCGTAGAGGTGAAAGAAGCGCGCGTAGCTCTCCGCGAGCAGCGCGAGGTACTCGTCCGGGATGTCGCGCTCGTAGCCCACGCCCCGGCGCCGCACCCGCTCGATCAGCGTCTCGGGCGAGGCCTGCAGATAGATCACGAGGTCCGGCGCGGGCGCCCGCGGCTTGAGCTGCTCGTAGACCCGATAATAGAGCGCGAGCTCGTCCTCGGTGAGCGTGAGGCGCGCGAACAGCGGATCCTTGTCGAGCATGAAATCGGCTACCGTGAGCCGCGTGAAGAGATCGGGCTGGGCGAGCGCGCGCACCTGCTCCACGCGCTGGAACAGGAAATAGAGCTGGGTGGGCAGCGCGTAGCGCGCGCGGTCGCGGTAGAAGCCAGGCAGGAACGGGTTCGCGTCCGGATCCTCGAGCAGCGCGGCGGCGCCCGTGCGCTCGCTCAACAGCCGCGCGAGGCTGGTCTTGCCGGCGCCGATCGGCCCCTCGACCACGATGTAGCGGTATTTCTCCGGAAGGCTGTGGGTCATCTACCGCGTCCCGGATAACCGGCTGGCGAGCCATTTTTCGCCGAGCATTCGCACCCCGCACCCGGGGAAGGAGAAAGGCACGAGGGGCCGAGCGGCGCCGGCCGTCTTCACGACGCCCGCCAGGAACGAGGCACCAGGGCCCGGCGGAGGCGGGGTCCGCGAGTCGCGAATCGCGGATCGCCAACCGGAAAATGCCGCACCGGCACGACCCGCACGATTCGCGATCGGCGGCGCCGATCCGCGTTCATCCGCGCTCATCGGCGGCTCCCCGCTCCTCGAGCTTGAGCATGGCGGAGGCGTCCACCCGGCCGACGAGGTCTGCGACACGCCCCGCGCCCGGCACCACGGCTTCGGGCGCGATCTCGGCGAGCGGCACCAGCACGAAGGCCCGCTCCAGCATTCTCGGATGCGGGATGGTGAGCCCGGGCTCGCGAAGCTCGAGATCGCCGTAGAGCACGAGGTCGAGATCGAGCGTGCGCGGCGCATTGGGGAAGTCGCGCACCCGCCCGTGGGCGCGCTCGATCGCGAGCAGCTCCCCGAGCAGCGCGCGCGGCGCGAGCGCGGTTTCCACCATCGCCACCGCGTTCACGAAATCGGGCTGCTCGCGCAAGCCGGCCGGGGGATTGCGGTAGAGCGAGGACCGGCGCACCAGCCGCGTTGCGGGCAAGCCGGCGAGCGCGCGCAGCGCGGAGCGAATCTGCGCCGGCGGGTCGCCGAGGTTCGCCCCCAGGGCGACGAACGCCGTGACCGGCGCCGCGCTCCTCCGGTCCGGGCCTTCCGCCTTCATCCTTCGGCAGCCTGCGCCGCGTCGCGGGCCGCTGCGCCTCCCGCAGCGCGCCGCCGCCGGCGCCG
>DATLZE010000143.1:0-15050 GCA_035574195.1 Burkholderiales bacterium
GGGAGACCGCGGTCACCGAATATTTCCGGCGCCACACCGAGAAGCCGCTCACCGAGCGCTTCCTTCCGATCGTGCAGCGTGCCACCCAGCGCGTCGGGCTCGCCCAGAAGTACAACGCGATCGCCGGACAAGGCGCGCAACTGGGGCTCGTCCGGGAGGATCAGGCCTCCATCGAGCGCTACGTCACGCAAAAAGCGCTCGACGGGCTCTATTTCATGATCGGCGAGCAGGAAAAAGCGTTGCGCAGGAACCCGCTGGGGGCCTCGAGCGAGATCGTGCGGAAGGTATTCGGCGCGCTGCGCTGACGCCGGCCTCTGATTTCTCGCTGCCAGTTGGCGCGAACGCCTGCCGCGATCTGCGGCGCTGATGCCCGCCTGGCACAGCGCGCAAGCCGGACGAGTAACGAGCGAAGGGGCGCCTCTTCCGCGCGCCTTCAGTGCGCCTCGTCCCAGTTGCGGCCCACTCCCACGTCCACCACGAGCGGCACGCGGAGCTGGGCGACACCGCCCATGAGGCCGGGCAGCGCGCGCCGGACCGCGTCGAGTTCCGGCTCCGGCACTTCCAGCACCAGCTCGTCGTGCACCTGCAGGATGAGCCGCGATCGCAGCCGCTCCGCGAGCAGCCAGCGGTCCACCGCGATCATCGCCATCTTGACGAGGTCGGCCGCGGTACCCTGCATGGGGGCGTTGATCGCGGCGCGCTCGGCGGCCTGGCGCCGCGTCCCGTTGCTCGCCCGGATATCGGGCAGCCAGAGCCTGCGCCCGAACACGGTCTCGACATAGCCCCGGCTGCGTGCCGCCTCGCGGGTGCGCTGCATGTAGTCCGCCACCCCGGGGTAGCGCGCGAAATAGCGCTCCATGTAGCGGCTGGCGGCGGCGCGCTCGATGCCGAGGCTGCGCGCAAGCCCGAAGGCGGACATGCCGTAGATCAGCCCGAAATTGATCGCCTTGGCGGCGCGGCGCTGCTCGGCGCTCACTTGCTGCGGGGGCACGCCGAAGATCTCGGCGGCGGTCGCGCGATGAATATCCTCGCCCGCTGCGAACGCGGCGAGCAGGCTCTCGTCGCGCGAGATGTGCGCCATGATCCGCAGCTCGATCTGCGAATAGTCGGCCGATACGATGCGGCAGCCTTCCGGCGCGACGAAGGCCTCGCGGATCCTGCGGCCCTCGGGGGTGCGCGCCGGGATGTTCTGGAGGTTAGGGTCGTTGCTCGCGAGCCGTCCGGTGACCGCCACGGCCTGTGCGTAGTCGGTATGCACGCGTCCGGTGCGCGGGTTGATCATGCCGGGGAGCTTGTCGGTGTAGGTGGACTTGAGCTTGGCGAGCGCCCGGTAGTCGAGGATGAGCTTGGGCAGCGGGTGGTCGAGCGCGAGCTCGGCGAGCGACTCCTCGTCGGTGGAGGGCTGCCCCGAGGGCGTCCTCCTCACCGGCTTCAGGCCCTGCTTCTCGAACAGGATTTCCTGGATCTGGCGCGGCGAGTTGAGATTGAAGGGCTGCCCCGCCTGCTCGTGCGCCCGCGCCTCGATTTCGGCCATCTTCTCGCCGAACTCGCGCGAGAGGCTGGCGAGCAACCGCGTGTCGAGCAGCACGCCGTGGCGCTCCATGCGAAAGAGCACCGGAACGAGCGGCATCTCGATCTCGTGGTAGAGGCGCGCGAGCTTCTCCTCGGCCTCGATCCGCGGATAAAGCGCCCGGTGCAGCCGCAGCGTCACGTCGGCGTCCTCGGCCGCGTACTCGGTCGCGCGCTCGACCGGCACCTGCTCGAAGCCGATGCGGGAGGCGCCCTTGCCGGTCACCTCGTCGTAGCTGATGGTCTTCAGTCCGAGGTGGCGCTGCGCCAGACTGTCCATGTCGTGCGGGCGATGGCTCTCCAGCACGTAGGACTCGAGCAGCGTGTCGTGCGCGACGCCGGCGAGCGCGACGCCGTGGCTGGCGAGCACGTGCATGTCGTACTTGATGTTTTGCCCGAGCTTGCGGCGCGCTCCGTCTTCGAGCCAGGGACGCATCCGCGCGAGCGCCGCCTCGCGCTCGAGCTGGCGGGGCGCTCCGGCGTAGCGGTGCCCGAGCGGAACGTAGGCGGCGCGTCCCGGCTCGAGCGAAAACGAGATTCCGACCAGCTCGGCGCTGAAGGGATCGAGGCTCGTGGTTTCCGTATCCACCGCGACCAAATCGGCCTTTTCTATCTTCGCGAGCCACGCTTCGAGCCGCTCCTGCGTGAGGATCGTCTCGTAACTGCGCGCGGTGTCGGGCGCAGCGTGCGAGTCGGCCGGGTCCTGCGGCTCGGCCGCTCCGGTGTTTGCGCCCGCCCCCCCGCTCCTCGCGCCGTGCGCTTCTTCCAGCTCGCGCCTCCAGCTTTTGAAGTCGAGGTCCTCGAAGAGCCGGGCGAGCTTCTGCGTGTCGCGCGGCCGCATAGCGAGGTCGCGCACCCCGAGGGGGAGATCCAGGTCGCAGCGGATGGTGAGGAGCTCGCGCGCCTTCGGCAGCCAGTCGAGGGCATTCCTCAGATTCTCGCCCGCGACCCCGCCGATCTCGGAGGCATGCGCGATCACGTTATCGAGCGTTCCGTACTGCTCGAGCCACTTCGCCGCGGTCTTCGGGCCGACCTTCTCCACCCCCGGCACGTTGTCCACCGCGTCGCCGATCAGGGTGAGATAGTCGATCATGCGCCCGGGAGAGACGCCGAACTTGGCCGCCACGCCCGCCTCGTCCAGGATCTCGCGCTCGCCGGTCCTGGGATCGGCGTTGACGATCGTGATCGAGGCGTTCACGAGCTGCGCGAGGTCCTTGTCGCCGCTCGCGATGAGCACGCGCATGCCCTCGCGCTCGGCCTGCCTTGCGAGCGTGCCGATCACATCGTCGGCCTCCACCCCCTCGATCTCGACGAGCGGCCAGCCGAGCGCGGCGATCGTCTCCTTGAGCGGCGCGATCTGGGCGGCGAGGTCCTCGGGCATCGGCGGGCGGTTGGCCTTGTAGCGAGGATAGAGCTCGTCGCGGAAGGTCTTGCCCTTCGCGTCGAACACGCAGGCGCTATAATCGGCGGGAGTGTCCTTTTGCAGCCGGCGCAGCATGTTGATGACGCCGTAGATCGCGCCCGTCGGCTCGCCCCGCCGGTTGCGAAGATCGGCGCGCTGCAGGGCGTGATACGCGCGGTAGAGATAGGACGAGGCGTCAACCAGCAGCAGGGTCTTCATTCACAATCCGGTGAAATGCAAGGGGCGGGAGGCGAGGAGGGAAGCCGCCTTCGCCGATCGCATCACGCCCGGGCCCCATTCTTCAGCAAGGAACGCGTATGACCGAGAAAGACAAGCTTGCACACGCCATATCGCCCGAGCTCGCGGAGAAGACCTGGTCTGCGCGCGAGTCGTGGCGGGTGTTCGGCATTATGTCAGAATTCGTCGAGGCGGCGGAACGCCTGAGCGCGATCCGGCCGGCAGTGAGCATCTTCGGCGGCTCGCGCATACCGGCCGAGCATCCATACTATCTCCTCGCACAGGCGATCGCGCGCGAGCTCTCGGACGCGGGCTTCAGCGTGATCTCGGGCGGCGGTCCCGGCATCATGGAAGCGGCGAACAAGGGCGCCTATTTCGGCAAGAGCCCGAGCGTGGGGCTGAACATCCAGCTGCCGCACGAGCAGGCATCCAACCGCTACCAGGATATCAGCCAGACCTTCCGCCACTTCTTCGCGCGCAAGGTGATGTTCGTCAAGTTCGCCACCGCCTGGGTGGTGCTGCCGGGCGGCTTCGGCACGCTCGACGAGCTGACCGAGGCGCTCACGCTGGTGCAGACGGGGAAAACGCGCAGGATGCCGATCATCCTGGTGCACGAGCCGTTCTGGCGCGGGCTGCTCGACTGGTTTCGCGGCACGCTCCTCGCCGAAGGCATGATCGACGCCGCCGATCTGGACCTCATCCAGATTCGCGACGAGCCGCGGGCGGTGGTGGAGTCGATCTTCGACTACTACGAGCAGCGCAGTTTCGAGCCCTCCGCCGCGGAGCGTGAAATACTGCTCAACCTCTAGCAATCCACCGGCGGCATCCGGCGAATCCCCGGAATGAACGAACCGGCCCCTACTTTCAATTGCCCGCGGAAACCCCGATAATGGCGGCACGCCCGATGGAAACGAACGCCCGATCGCTGCTCGCCGCCCTGTTGCTCGCCGCCGCGCCCCCGCTCGCCGCCCAGGGCGGGGGGGCGCAGCCCCCCGCCCTGCAGCCAGTGCCCGAACCGCCGGCGCCGCCGCCGGGCTACGAGCTCGACCCGGCGCTCGAGCCCCAGGTCACCATTCTCAAGCGCGGCACCGACACCGTCGAGGAGCACCGCATCGGCGGCAAGCTCTACATGATCAAGGTGACGCCCGCGCGCGGCGCGCCCTACTATCTCGTGGATCACCGCGGTGACGGCACGTTCACGCGCCACGACAACTTCGACAGCGCGATCCGCCCGCCGATGTGGGTGATCATCCAGTTCTGAGGCCCGTGCTCCGTGAATCGTGAACGGTGAATCGCGGGCCCGCAGGGGTTCCCGATTCCCGGTTCACCATTTACCATTCGCGGCATGTCGGTTTTCACCACCGTCGCCCCGGAGGAGCTCGGCGCCTGGCTCAGGAACTATTCCGTCGGCACCCTCGTCGCCCTCGAGGGCATACCCGCCGGGATCGAGAACACCAACTACTTCGTCACCACCACTCAGGGCCGCTTCGTCCTCACCCTGTTCGAGAAGCTCACCGCCCGCGAGCTGCCGTTCCACCTCAATCTGATGGCGCACCTGGCGGCCCACGGCATTCCCTGCCCGCGCCCGATCGCGGCCCGCGACGACCGGCTGCTCGGGGAGCTCGCCGGCAAGCCCGCGGCGCTGGTGAGCTTTCTGCCGGGCCGTGACATCGCCGAGCCGCAGCCCGGGCAATGCGCCCAGGTCGGCGCCATGCTCGCGAGCATCCACCAGGCGGGGCGCACCTACCCGGCGCGCATGGAAAACCCGCGCGGGCCGAAATGGTGGGCCGCAGCGGTGCCCGAGATTGCGCCCTTTCTCGGGCCGGGGGACGTCGCGCTGCTCAAGGAGGAGGTGCGCTTCCAGTCGCTGCAGCGTTTCGCGGGCCTGCCGCGCGGGGCGATCCACGCCGACCTCTTCCGCGACAACGTGCTGTTCGAGAACGGGCGCATCTCGGGCGTGATCGACTTCTACTTCGCCTGCACCGACGCGCTGCTCTACGATGTCGCGATCACCGTCAACGATTGGTGCACGGGCGCGGACGGCGCGCTCGATGCGGAACGCACGGCGGCGTTGCTCGAGGCCTACCGCCGGGTGCGGCCGTTCACCGCGGAGGAGCGCGGCGCGTGGCCGGTGATGCTGCGCGCCGGGGCGCTGCGCTTCTGGGTCTCGCGCCTCTACGATTTCTACCTGCCGCGCCCGGGCGAGCTCACCCACGCCAAGGACCCGAACCGCTTCCGCGCGATCCTCGCGCACCACATCGCGCGCAGCCGCGACCTGCCGCAGCTCGCGACCTGAGCCTATAATGGAAGCAAGGCCGCCGAGGGTGGCGCCGCGCGCAGCACGCCCGGGGCCGCAACGACAACGGGGGAAACAACAATATGGAAGCACGGGCGCTGGAAGCCAGCAGGGGCTGGCGGTGGATCGTGGACGGCTTCGAGCTCTTTCGCCGCAGCCCGCTCGTGTGGATCGTGTTGACCCTCGTGATGGTGCTGCTGTGGATGGCCTCGCTGATGATCCCGGTATTGGGCCCGCTGCTCTTCAACCTGCTCTCGCCGGTGCTGTTCGCGGGGTTGATGATCGGCTGCCGTGCCCTGGAGCGGGGCGAGCCGCTCGAGATCGGGCACCTCTTCGCCGGGTTCCGGGACCAGGCGGCGGCGCTGGTGACGGTGGGCGGGGTCTATCTCGTGGGCACCATCGTCGTGCTCGGGCTCGTGTTCGTCTCGGCGGGCGGCTCGATGATGCCTGCGGTGATGCCGAAACCCGGCACCGACCTCGAGATCGTGGGCGCTGCCGCGCGCAGCCTCGCGCTCGCCTTCGCGGTCGGCGCCGCGGCCTACGTGCCGCTGCTCATGCTGGTGTGGTTCGCGCCACCGCTGATCGTGTTCCAGCGGATGGCGCCGGTGGACGCGATGAAGCTCTCGTTCGGCGCGTGCTGGAAGAACGTGCTGCCGTTCCTGGTCTACGGCGCGGCGGCGCTTGCGCTGTGGATCATCGCCTCGATCCCCTTCCTGCTCGGCCTGATCGTGCTCGTGCCGGTGCTGATCTGCTCGGTCTACGCGAGCTACCGCGACGTCTTCGCCGCGCGCGCCGCACCCGCCGCGGGCAATCCCTTCTTGCGCTAGCGCTGTCTCGGGCTCGAGGTCCGACGAGCAATCCGGAGCTTCGCGCTTCCGGCCCCGGGCTTCAAATTCCGATCCTGGAACCCTGAACCCGAGATCCGGCCTGCGCATCAGGCCGGGGCGAGCTTCGCGTACTGCAGCGCGAGCCATTTCAGGCCACCATTCCTGAAATTGACCTGCACGCGCGCGTCAGCTCCGAGCCCCTCGGCGTTGACGATAACGCCGGCGCCGAACGTGGGATGAATCACGCTCTGCCCGACCTTCCAGGCAAGCGCGGCCTGCGGATCGCCGGCCCCGAGCCGCGGGCCCTCGATTCTCGAGTCGCGGCCCGCGAGCCGCGGCCCGGGACCGCCGCGGTTGATGCGGCACATCAGGTGCTCCGGGATCTCGTGCAGGAAGCGCGAGGCGGTGCCGTAGCGCGTCTGGCCGTGCAGCATGCGGCTCTGGGCAAAAGAGAGATAGAGCCGCCTGCGCGCGCGGGTGAGCGCGACGTACATCAGCCGCCGCTCCTCCTCCAGCCCGTCGGCCTCCGCCAGGCTGTTCTCGTGCGGGAACAGCCCTTCCTCGAGCCCGCTCACGAACACCGTGTGGAACTCCAGCCCCTTGGCCGAATGCACCGTCATGAGCTGCAGCGCCGGCGCGCCGACCTGCGCCTGGTGCTCGCCCGCTTCCAGCGCCGCGTGCGCGAGAAACGCGGTAAGCTCGTCGGGCTCGTCCACGCCTGGCGCCTCGCCCGCCGGCTGCACCTCGCGCTCGGCGAGGAACGAGGCGGCTGCATTGACGAGCTCGGCCAGGTTCTCGAGCCGCTCGGCGCCCTCCTTCTCCGCGCGGTAGTGGGCCGCGAGCCCGCTCGCCTCGATCACGTGCCCGATCGTCTCCGGCAGCGGCAGCCCCTTCGTGTCCGCGCGCATGCGCTCGATCAGCGCGACGAAGGCGGCAATGCCCTTCGAGCCCGAGGGATGACCCGAGACGCCTTCTCCCCCCGCCTTCTGCCTTGCGCCCTCCGCCCTCAGCAGCGCGGCTTTCCACAGGCTGATGCCGTGCTCCCGCGATGTCTGCTGCAGCTGCTCGAGGGTGCGCGCGCCGATGCCGCGCGGCGGAAAGTTGGCCACGCGCGCGAGCGCGCCGTCGTCCTCCGGGTTGGCCACGAGCCGCAGGTAGGCGAGCGCATGCTTCACTTCCTGGCGCTCGAAGAAACGCAGCCCTCCGTAGACGCGGTACGGCACGCCGGCGCCGAACAGCGCGTGCTCGAGCACCCGCGACTGCGCGTTGGAGCGATAGAGCACCGCGATGTCGTCGAGCGCAACGCCCGTGGCGGCGAGCGCCTGCACCTGCTCGACGATGAAGGAGGCTTCCTCGGCGTCGGTCGCCGCCTCGTACACCCGCAGCAGCTCTCCTTTCGGCTCGGCGGTCCACAGGTTCTTGCCGAGCCGCCTGCGGTTGTGCGCGATGAGCGCGTTGGCGGCGTCCAGGATGTGGCCGTGCGAGCGGTAGTTTCTCTCGAGCTTGATCACGCGCTCGACGCCGAAGTCGCGCTGCAGCTCCTGCAGGTTGGCGGCCGAGGCGCCGCGGAAGCGGTAGATGGACTGGTCGTCGTCGCCCACCACGAAGATCGCGTTGCGCCCCTCCCCGAGCGGGTCCGCAGAAGGGGCGTGCCACTGCGGAGCGGCCCCGGCGAGCAGCTTGAGCCAGCGGTACTGCAGGCGGTTGGTGTCCTGGAACTCGTCCACCAGCACGTGCCGGAAGCGCGCCCGATAATGGGCGCGCAGCGCCTCGTTGCGCGCGAGCAGCTCGTAGGAGCGCAACAGCAGCTCGGCGAAGTCCACCACGCCCTCGCGCCGGCACTGCTCGTCGTAGGCGGAATAGATCTCGGCCATGCGCCGCGCGAGCTCGTCGCGCGCCTCGACCTGCGGCGCGCGCAGCCCCTCCTCCTTGTGCGCGTTCACGAACCATTGCACCTCGCGCGGCGGGAAGCGCTCCTCGTCCAGGCCGAGGCTTTTGACGAGCCGCTTGATCAGCGCAAGCTGGTCCTGGGCGTCGAGGATCTGGAAGAGCTGCGGCAGGCCGGCCTCGCGGTGGTGCGCGCGCAGCATCCGGTTGGCGAGCCCGTGGAAGGTGCCGATCCACATGCCGCGCGTGGCGACCGGCAGCATCGCCGAAATGCGCGTCAGCATCTCCTTCGCCGCCTTGTTGGTGAAGGTGACGGCGAGCAGCCCGTGCGGCGAGGCCTGCCCGGTGTGGATCAGCCACGCGACGCGGGTGGTGAGCACGCGCGTCTTGCCGCTGCCCGCCCCCGCGAGGATCAGCGCCGATTGCATCGGCAGCGTGACCGCTTCGAGCTGCTGTTCGTTGAGGCCTTCGAGAAACGCGGGGGTCATGATCGGCGCGCCGGCTCGCGCTCGATTATAAATTACGAGCCCCCTTGAAACCGCGGATGCCAGCGGATCGACCCGGTTCTGCCCGCTGGCGGCCGCCTGCGCCAGGCCGAGCGCCTCGAGTTTTTCGGCGAACACCCGCCGCTCGGGGTCCCCTCGCACCTGCCGCAGGGATCACCGCCGGCCAGTCGGCGAGGCTCCCGCCTGCTCGGGGCGGGCGATCGCGCGCACCACGCAGCGGCGGGCGGCGCCGGCCTGCGCCACGATCGGCACTGCCGCCGCGAGCCTCGTGCATTCGCAATCGCATGCGACCGTGCCTTCTTGAGCCGCTCCGCCGTCGGATGCGGCCGGGCGGGCGCGGCGGATGCGGTTATAATCCACGCTTTCCGAAGCCCCGGATTATGCAGCAGAAATACGATCCGCACGCGATCGAGCGCGAGGCCCAGCGCTACTGGGAAGAGAGCGGCGCGTTCCGCGCGACGGAGGCGCCCGGCCGGCCCAAGTATTACTGCCTCTCGATGTTCCCCTACCCCTCGGGCAAGCTCCACATGGGGCACGTGCGCAATTACACCCTCGGCGACGTGCTCGCGCGGCACCACCGGATGAAGGGCTACAACGTGCTGCAGCCGATGGGGTGGGACGCGTTCGGGCTGCCGGCGGAGAACGCTGCGATGGCGAACGGAGTGCCTCCGGCGCAATGGACCTACGACAACATCGCCTACATGAAGCGGCAGCTGAAGTCGCTCGGCTTCGCGATCGACTGGTCGCGCGAGATCGCCACCTGCCGTCCCGACTACTACAAGTGGAACCAGTGGCTGTTCCTGAAGATGCTCGAGCGGGGCCTCGTCTACAAGAAGACCGGGGTGGTCAACTGGGACCCGGTGGACCAGACGGTGCTCGCCAACGAGCAGGTGATCGACGGGCGCGGCTGGCGCACCGGAGCTCCGGTCGAGAAGCGCGAGATCCCGATGTACTACATGGCGATCACGCGCTATGCCGAGGAGCTGCTCGCGGCGCTCGACGGGCTCGCAGGCTGGCCGGAGCGCGTGAAGACCATGCAGGCCAACTGGATCGGGAAGAGCTATGGCGTGAGGTTCGCGTTCCCGTACGAGCTCGACGGCAGGGCGGAGAAATTGTGGGTGTTCACCACGCGCGCCGACACCATCATGGGCGTCACCTTCTGCGCGGTCGCACCCGAGCATCCGCTCGCCGCGCGCGCCGCGCGGGACAATCCAGCGCTCGCCGCCTTCGTCGAGGAGTGCAAGCGCGGCAGCGTGATGGAGGCCGATCTCGCCACTCTCGAGAAGAAGGGCATGCCCGCCGGCCTCTCGGTCGTGCACCCGCTCACGGGCGAGCCCGTTCCGGTATGGGTGGCGAACTACGTGCTGATGGCCTACGGCGAGGGCGCCGTCATGGGCGTTCCCGCCCACGACGAGAGGGATTTTTACTTCGCCAGACAGCACGGGCTGCCGATCCGGCAGGTCATCCAGACGAGGGCCGCCGGCGCCGACGCTTTCACGCCCGAACGCTGGCAGGCCTGGTACGAGGCGAAGGACGGTGTCTGCGTCAACTCGGGGAAATACGACGGCCTCGGCTACGAGCAAGCGGTCGATGCGATCGCCGCCGACCTCGAGGCGAAGGGGCTCGGCGGCAAGCGGGTGCTGTGGCGGCTGCGCGACTGGGGCATTTCGCGCCAGCGTTACTGGGGCTGCCCGATCCCGATCATCCATTGCGCGGACTGCGGAGAGGTGCCGGTGCCCGAGCGCGAGCTGCCGGTGGTGCTGCCCGAGGACTTGGTGCCGGACGGCACCGGCAACCCCCTCGCCAAGACCCCCTCGTTCTACGAGTGCCGGTGTCCGAAGTGCGGCGCGCGCGCGCGCCGCGAGACCGACACCATGGACACCTTCGTGGACTCCTCGTGGTATTACCTGCGCTATGCCTGCCCCGACAACGCGCACGCGATGGTGGACGAGCGCGTGGCGTACTGGCTGCCGGTTGACCAGTACATCGGCGGCATCGAGCACGCCATCCTGCACCTGCTCTACTCGCGCTTCTGGACCAAGGTGATGCGCGACCTGGGGTTGATCGCCTTCGACGAGCCGTTCACCAACCTGCTCACCCAGGGCATGGTGCTGAACGAGATCTACTTCCGCCGCGGCGCGGGCGGCCGCATCACCTATTACAACCCGGCCGAGGTCGAGGTGCGCGCCGGCGCGGACGGCACCCGCAGCGCGGTGCTGCGCTCCGACGGGCTGCCGGTGGAGTCGGGCGGCATCGGCACGATGTCCAAGTCGAAGAACAACGGCGTCGACCCCCAGGATCTCATCGACCGCTACGGCGCAGACATCGCGCGCTTTTTCATGATCTTCACCTCGCCGCCGGAACAGTCGCTCGAATGGTCGGACAGCGGGGTCGAGGGCGCTGCCCGCTTCCTGAGGCGGCTGTGGTCGTTCGCCCACGAGCACCACGCCCTGATCCGGGAGGAGTCCGGCCGCCGCGGGACGCAGCGCGCGGAGCGCGGCCGCCTCCCGAATCTCGCCGCGGTGGCGCCCGAGCTCGCGGCAGTGCGCCGGGAAATCCACGCCAACCTGAAGCAGGCCAATTACGACTTCGACCGCCTCCAGTTCAACACGGTCGCCTCCGCGGCGATGAAGATGCTGAACGCGCTCTCCAGCGTGCCGCGGCCCGCCGCCGCTGCCGACGCCGAGCGGGAGGCGGCGCGCCGGCTGCTGCTGCACGAGGGCATGGGCATCCTGCTGCGGGTGCTCGCGCCGATCACGCCTCACGTCTCGCACCACCTGTGGCGCGAGCTCGGCTTCGGCGAGGACATCCTCGCCGCCCCCTGGCCCGAGCCCGATCCCGCCGCGCTCGAGGAAGAGGAAATCGAGCTGGTGGTGCAGGTGAACGGCAAGAAGCGCGGCGACGTGCGCGTGCCGCGCGACGCAGATCGCAAGGCGATCGAGGAGATCGTGCTCGCCGATCCGACGGTGCGCCGCTTCGTGAGCGGGCAGCCGGTCAAGAAGGTGGTGGTCGTTCCTGGTCGCCTGGTAAATGTGGTAGTCTGAATCCGACGTGAGGGAGCGGGGCGCAAGACACAGAACGAGGGTTGCGGCGGTGGCGATTCCGCCGCTGGCGCGCGGGCGCTTTCTCTCCCGCCTTGCGGCTCTCGCCCTTCTTCTTGCCGCGACCGCTGTGCTGCTCGCGGCGTGCGGCTTCCAGCTGCGCGGCGCGGCGGCATTGCCCTTCGGCTCGCTCTACGTGCAGGCCGCGCCGACTTCGCAGTTCGCCGTGCAGCTCAAGCGCACGGTGCGCGCTGGCGGGGCAACCCGCATCGCCGAGCGGCCGGAAGAGGCCGAGGTGATTCTCCAAATCCTGAACGAGCTCCAGGAAAAGCAGATCCTCTCGCTCGGCGGCACCGGGCGCGTGCGCGAGTTCGAGCTGCGCTACCGCGTCTCCTTCCGGCTCACCGATGCCAAAAACCGCGAGCACATCCCCGCCACCGAGATCGTGCTCAAGCGCGACTATTCGTTCAACGACGAGCAGGCGCTGTCGAAGGAATCGGAGGAGGCGCTGCTCTACCGCGACATGCGCAACGACGCGGTGCAGCAGCTGGTGCGCCGCCTGCAGGCGGCGAGGCTCCGGTCTTGAAGCCCGGCAATCGCGAATCGTGAACTGCGAAGCGCGGGCCTGCGGCCCGCGGGCGGGTTGACGATTCGCGAGTCGCCATTCACCATTCACGGCTGATGCGCATCGGCACCGAGCAGCTGCAGCAGCATCTCGCCCGGGGGCTGCAGCCCCTCTACACCGTGTTCGGGGACGAAACGCTGCTCGCGCTGGAGGCTTGCGACCGCATTCGCGCCCGAGCCCGCGCCGAGGGCTACACCGAGCGCGAGGTCCTCACCGCCGACCCCGGATTCAAATGGCACGAGCTCGCCTTCGCCGCAGGCGCGCGCTCGCTGTTCGCCTCGCGCCGGGTGCTGGAGCTGCGCATCCCCGGCGGCAAGCCGGGAGCCGAGGGCTCCGAAGCCCTGCGGGCCTACTGCGAGCGGCTTCCCACCGACACGCTCACGCTCGTCGTCCTTCCCGGGCTCGACTGGCGCGCCCAGAGGGCCGGCTGGTTCGAGGCGCTCGCGCGCTGCGGTGTCGTGATCGAGGCGAAAACCGTCACGCGCAAGGCGCTCCCGGAATGGCTCGCGGGCCGGCTGCGGGCGCAGAACCAGGAGGCCGCGCGCGAGACGCTCGAATTCATCTCCGACCGCGTCGAAGGCAACCTCCTCGCTGCATACCAGGAAGTGCAGAAGCTCGCGCTGCTGTTCCCCGCCGGCACGATCACTCCCGAGCAGGCGCGCCAAGCGGTGCTCGACGTGGCGCGCTACGATGTGTTCGGGCTCGGCGAGGCGCTGCTCGAGGGCGACGCGGCGCGGCTCGCGCGCATGCTGGATGGCCTGAGAGGCGAAGGCACCGCTCCGCCGCTCGTGCTGTGGGCGATCGCCGAGCAGCTCCGCGCCATCGGGCGCGTCCTCGACGGCCTCGCGCGCGGCCGCACGCCGCCGCAGCTGTGGCGCGAGGCGCGGATCACGGCCGAGGCGCACCAAGCTCTCATGCAGCGGCACTGCCGGCGCTTCACCAGGGAGCAGGTCGAGGCCGCGATCGCGCACGCCGCGCGGGTGGACCGCATGGTGAAGGGGCTCATCCGCGGCGACGCGTGGGACGAGCTGCTGCGGCTCTGCCTGCGATTCGCGGCCGGTGCCCCCGCCAGCCCCGCTCCGAAACCGGGTAAAATGGCCGCAGCCGCGCGGGCGGAGCGCAGCGGGCAGCCGACGCTGTTCTGAGCGCCGGCGCGGCGGGATTCCCCATGGATGTGCAGACCTACATGCATGGCGTCGGCCGGCGCGCGCGCGCGGCTTCGCGCGTGATCGCCCGCGCCGACGCCGCCACCAAGAGCCGCGCGCTCGAGGAGACGGCGCGCGCGATCGAGCGCGAGCAGCAGCGCCTGCTCGATGAGAACGCGCGCGATCTCGCGGAGGCGGAAAGCCGCAAGCTCGATGCCGCGATGCTCGACCGCCTGACGCTCAGCGCCCGCGCCATCGCGGCGATGGCCGACGGGCTGCGCCAGATCGCGCAGGCGCCCGATCCGATCGGGGAGATCGTGAACCTGCGCGAGCGCCCTTCCGGCATCCGGGTCGGGCAGATGCGCGTGCCGCTCGGCGTGGTCGCGATCATCTACGAATCGCGCCCCAACGTCACCGCCGATGCCGCGGGACTGTGCGTGAAGTCCGGCAACGCAGCGATCCTGCGCGGCGGCTCGGAGGCGATCCATTCCAACCGCGCGATCGCCGCCTGCGTGCACCAGGGGCTCGCGGCCGCCGGCCTGCCCGCGGATGTGGTGCAGCTCGTCGAGACCACCGACCGCGCCGCGGTCGGCGAGCTGGTGACGATGCAGGAATACGTGGACGTGATCGTGCCGCGCGGGGGCAAGGGCCTGATCGAGCGGCTGATGCGCGAGTCGCGCATCCCGATGATCAAGCACCTGCACGGCGTGTGCCACACCTACATTGACGACCGCGCCGACCCGGAGATGGCGATCCGCATCGCCGACAACGCCAAGACCCAGCGGCTGGGCACCTGCAACACGATGGAGACGCTGCTCGTCGCCCGCGGCATCGCCGAACGCGTGCTCCCGCCGCTCGCGAAAATCTACCGCGAGAAGGGCATCGAGCTGCGCGGCGACGAGCAGGCGCGGGCGATCGTGCCGCAGATGCTGCCTGCGACCGAGGAAGACTGGTACACCGAGTACCTCGGGCCGATCCTCTCGGTGCGCGTGGTCGAGGACCTCGATGAGGCGATCGAGCACATCGCGACCTACGGCTCGCAGCACACCGATGCGATCGTCACCGAGGACCGCGAGCGGGCGATGCGCTTCCTGCGCGAGGTGGACTCGAGCTCGGTGATGGTGAACGCCTCCACCCGTTTCGCCGACGGCTACGAGTACGGGCTAGGGGCGGAGGTCGGCATCTCCACCGACAAGCTGCACGCGCGCGGTCCGGTCGGCATCGAGGGATTGACCTCGCTCAAGTGGGTGGTGCTCGGAACCGGCCAGATCAGAACGTGAAGGGTAGCCAGTGATCCGCCTCGCCCGTGCCCGCTGCCCCGGCGGCGGGGCGGCCGGCGTTGCCTTTGCCCTCTCGCCTTTCCCGCCTCGCTCACGATGAGCCATCTCATCGAAGTCAAGGTTCCCGCCATCGGCGATTTCAAGAACGTGCCGGTGATCGAGGTGCTGGTGAAGCCGGGCGATGCGGTCGCCGCCGAGGACTCGCTGATCACGCTCGAGTCGGACAAGGCGACGA
>DATLZE010000144.1:0-2669 GCA_035574195.1 Burkholderiales bacterium
GGCGGTCCCAGCCGGTGCGGATCTTGAGGGTGACCGGCACTTTCACCGCCGAGACCACCGCCTCCAGGATGCGAGCGACCAGCGGCTCGTCCCTGAGCAGTGCCGAACCCGCCATGGCGTTGCAGACCTTCTTCGCCGGGCAGCCCATGTTGATGTCGATGATCTGGGCACCTTGGTCCACGTTGTAGCGCGCCGCCTCAGCGAGCATGCCGGGGTCGGCACCGGCGATCTGCACCGAGATGGGCTCGACCTCTCCCTCGTGATCGGCGCGCCGGCGCGTTTTCTCCGAGCCCCACAGCAGCGAATTGCTCGCCACCATCTCGGACACCGCCATTCCCGCGCCCATCTTCTTGCACAGTTGCCGGAACGGGCGATCGGTCACGCCCGCCATCGGCGCCACGATCAGCCTGTTCTTGAGTGAATACGGACCGATGCGCATCGGTCGCTCGCTCGCGAGCCACTCTTTGCACGGGGAAGGGCGCCATTGTAATCGCTGCAGCCGGGCAAGAAAAGATTTTTTTCCTCTTTTTGCGGCCGCTGTTGCAATCGTCCCACACGCGCCGCTGCCGCGCGCGCAAACTGTTTGCCGAAGTAAGCACTTATTCAAAAGATTTCGAGCAACCGCTCAGCGCCGATGCGTAAAGCGCGCCTGTTCAGGGCAACTGTCCAGTTCTGCGCGCGCTCGCGCCGCGCGCGTCCCGCGCCTCAGCCGCGCGCGCCGAAAGTCATGCGCCGCACCATGAAGTCCTTGAACGGCGGCAACATGCCGAGCGCCGCGAGCCCCAGGCCGCGCGCGAGCCTGAGCGGGGCGAGGTCGTTGGAAAAAAGCCGCACCAGCGTGTCGGTGAACCACACGCCGCCCGCGCGGTCGAGCCGGCGCCGCGCGCTGTAGGACTCGGCGAAAGCCGGGGTGCCGAGCCCCTCGCGGCCGCTTTCCCGGATGGTGGAGGCGAGTTCCCAGGCATCCCGCAGCCCGAGATTGAGCCCTTGGCCCGCGACCGGGTGCAGGGTCTGCGCCGCGTTGCCCAGCACGACGAGCCGCGGCGCCGCAACCTGAGCGGCGACTCTCAACGCGAGCGCAAACCAAGCGCGCCCGCGCGCGCGCTCAAAGGCGCCGAGCCGGCCGCCGAATGCGTGCTGCAGCTCCTCCAGGAACTCGCGCTCGGGCAGCGCGCACAGCCGCCGCGCTCGCTCGGGTCCGGTCACCCAGATGAGCGCGAATGCTTCGCCCTCGGGCAGCAGCGCAAGGGGGCCCTCCGGGGTGAAGCGCTCGAAGGCGACATGACGGTGCGGCACGCTCGTTTCCACCCGCGCCGTCACCGCCGCCTGCCGGTAGTCGCGGGTCCTCACTGCGGCGAGGGCGGCGAGCACTCCTCCGTCGGCCACCGCCGCGAGCCGGGCGCGGGCCTCGCGGATCTCCCCCTGCTGCTCGAAGCGCACGCGCGCCTGCTCCGGCTCCGCGACGACGTCGGTCACCCGCGCCTGGGCGAGCAGGCGGCAGCCCGAGGATTGGAGCGCGTGCGCCAGCGCCTGCGCGAGGCGCGCGTAATCGAGCACGTAGCCGAGCGCCGGAAGCCGCGCTTCCTCGGCCGCGAGCTCGACGCGCCCGAAGCCTCCGCGCTGCGAGACGTGAATGCGCAGGATCGGGGTGAGCGGCGCGAGCGCCTCCCACACCCCGAGCCGCTCCAGGATCAGGCGGCTGCCGTGGGAGAGCGCGATCGGGCGGGAGTCGGCGGGCGCCTGCGCGGGCGAACGCGCCTCGAGCAGACCCACCGCGAGATTCTCCCCGCGCAGCGCGAGCGCAGCCGCCGCGCCCACCGGTCCGCCGCCCGCGATCAGAAGGTCGTACTCAGCCACGCCCCTCCCTCATCAGCGCCTCGATCTCGGCGGCGCGCTTCGGCGCCTCGTGCGTGAGCACCTCGTGCCCCGTCTCGGTCACCAGCACGTCGTCCTCGATGCGCACGCCGATGCCCGCGAAGCGCTCCGGCACGCCCTCGCCCGGGCGCACGTAGCACCCCGGCTCGACCGTGAACACCATGCCCGGGACGAGCGTGCGCCAGCGCCCGCCCTGCTTGTAGTCACCTGCGTCGTGCACATCGAGCCCCAGCCAGTGGCCGGTGCGGTGCATGTAGAAGCGTTTGTAGGCTTCGCTCTGCACCACCTCCTCGACGTCTCCCGCAAGCAGCCCGAGGTCGATCAGGCCCTGCGCGAGCACGCGCACTGCGGCGTTGTGCGGCGCATCCCAGGCGTTGCCGGGCGCAACCTGCGCGAGCGCTGCCGACTGCGCCGCGAGCACCAGCTCGTAGAGCTCGCGCTGCGCAGCGCTGAAGCGGCCGTTCACCGGGAAAGTGCGGGTGAGGTCGGCCGCGTAGCCGTCGAGCTCGCAGCCGGCGTCCACCAGCAGCAGCTCCCCGTCCTGCAGCCGCGCGTCGTTCTGCACGTAATGCAGCACGCAGGCGCGGCTGCCGCCCGCCACGATCGGCGTATAGGCGGGGGCCTGTGCCCCGTGGCGCCGGAACTCGTGCAGCAACTCCGCCTCGATCTCGTATTCCACCATCCCCGGGCGCACCGCGCGCATGGCGCGGCGGTGGGCGCCTGCAGTGATCGCCGCTGCGCGCCGCAGCAGCGCGATCTCCTCGGGGCCCTTGATGAGCCGCATCTCGTCAACG
>DATLZE010000145.1:0-3037 GCA_035574195.1 Burkholderiales bacterium
CGTCGTCCACGCTCACGCCCACCACTTCCGCTCCCAGCTCGACGAGCCGCTGCCAGTCGTCGCGGAAGGCGCAGGCCTGCTCGGTGCATCCGGGCGTATCGTTCTTGGGGTAGAAATAGAGCACCAGCCATTTCGCGCGGAACTCCGCGAGGCTGCGCACTCTGCCGTTCTGATCCGGCAGCGCGAAATCCGGAGCCGGGTCGCCCGGCTGCGGCGGCTGCGCCGCGGAAGCGGCGGCCCACCACACCGCCAGTGCGATCCCGGCGGCCGCCATGACCAGCCACTTCATCACCGGCACCCGTTTTTCGTCGAACGCGAATCGTGCGTAGCGCAAGCAAACGACGGTGGCAACGATTCACGAATTCTAGCGCATCCGCGCTACAATCCCGAGCGGGCCCCGGTAGCTCAGTGGATAGAGCAGTCCCCTCCTAAGGGACAGGTCGCACGTTCGATTCGTGTCCGGGGCGCCAGATTCCGAGGCAGCGCGCAGAGGCAAGAAGTCGGAAGCTCGCCCCCTTTCCCGCCGCCGTCTCCGGTTGCCGCGCGCGGAATAGCAGGCGGGTTCTTGCCGTTTATCCCGTGCCGGTCTCGAAAGGAGGCGGGCCATGAACATTCCGGTGTTTTCCGCCATGCTGCTCGCCGCCGGGCTGATCGCCGGCTGCAGCGGGGTGCGCGCCCTCGCGCCCCAGCAGTCCACCGCAGCGCAAGTGCGCGATCGGCTGGGCAATCCCACCGACATCCGCTTCGCCCCGGATGGCGAGGAGCTGTGGGAATACGCCCGCGGCCCGATGGGAACGGAAACCTGGCTGGTGCGCATCGGCCGGGACGGCAAGGTGAAGGAAATCGCGCAGCTCCTGACCGGGGAGCGGTTCGACCGCATCGTTCCGGGCAAGAGCACCAAACCCGAAGTGCGGGATCTTCTCGGCCGGCCCTCCGACCAGTCGTTCTTCGACGGCGAGGCGGTGTGGAGCTGGCGCGTGCTCGTGAGCCCCCAGCTCGGCTGGTTCCACGTGCGCTTCACGCGCGAGGGGGTGGTGAAGGAAAAGCTGCTGCTGCTCGACGTGAGCGCGGGCGAGCGCGAGCGCCGCAGCCGGAGCGGCCGCGGCGGGCGCGACTGACGCTGGTATCATGCGCCCGTGCCCGAAACCGTCTCCCCCGGCCGCTGGGAATTCTGGATAGACCGCGGCGGCACCTTCACCGACATCGTGGCGCGCCGCCCGGACGGCGCACTCCTCACCCGCAAGCTGCTCTCGGAGAACCCGGGCCGCTACCAGGACGCGGCGCTCGCCGGCATCCGCGAAGCCCTGGGGCTCGCGCCCGGAGCGCCGATTCCCGCAGGCGAAATCGCCGCGGTCAGGATGGGCACCACGCTCGCCACCAACGCGCTGCTCGAGCGCAAGGGCGAGCCCACGGTGCTGTTCATCACCCGCGGCTTCCGCGACCAGCTGCGAATCGGCTACCAGAACCGGCCGCGCATCTTCGACCGCCGCATCGTGCTGCCGGAGCCGCTCTACAGCCGCGTGTACGAGGCGCGGGAGCGCGTCAGCGCGCGCGGGGAAGTGATCGAGCCGCTCGACGAGGAGCGGGCGCGGCGCGACCTCGAGGAGGCGCGGCGCCTGGGTTTCGCGGCGGTCGCGATCGTGCTGATGCACGGCTACCGCTATCCCGCGCACGAGCGGCGGCTCGCGCGGCTCGCGCGCGAGGCCGGTTTCACCCAGATCTCCGCCTCGCACGAGGTGAGCCCCTTGATGAAGCTCGTCGCGCGCGGCGACACCACGGTGGTGGACGCCTACCTCACGCCGCTGCTGCGACGCTACGTGGAGCGCATCGCGGCCGAGCTCGGCGGGGCGCGCCTCTTCTTCATGCAGTCGAACGGCGGGCTCACCGACGCTCGGCGCTTCCAGGGAAAGGACAGCATCCTCTCCGGGCCGGCGGGAGGCGTGGTCGGCGCCGCGCGCACCGCAGCCGCGGCCGGCTACGACCGCATCATCGGCTTCGACATGGGCGGCACCTCGACCGACGTGTCGCACTACGCCGGCGCCTTCGAGCGCGAGTTCGAGACACAGGTCGCGGGCGTGCGCCTGCGCGCGCCGATGATGGCGGTGCACACGGTCGCCGCGGGGGGCGGCTCGATCCTGCACTTCGACGGCGCGCGGATGCGCGTAGGGCCTGACTCGGCCGGCGCGCATCCCGGCCCCGCGTGCTACCGCAAGGGCGGCCCTCTCACGGTGACCGATGCCAACGTGATGCTGGGCAAGATCCAGCCCGAATTCTTTCCGCGCGCGTTCGGCCCCGACGGCGATCTGCCGATCGACGCCCAGGTAGTGCGGGACAAATTCACCGAGCTGGCCGGCGAAATTTCGAGACACAGCGGCAGGCGCTACTCGCCGCAGGAAGCCGCCGAGGGCTTCGTGCGCGTCGCGGTCGAGAACATGGCCAACGCCATCAAGAAGATCTCGGTCGAGCGCGGCCACGACGTCACCGCCTATACTCTGGTGTGCTTCGGCGGCGCGGCCGGCCAGCACGCCTGCCTCGTCGCCGACGCGCTCGCGATGCCGCGCATCCACATCCACCCGCACGCCGGTGTGCTCTCCGCCCTCGGCATCGGGCTCGCCGACCTCACCGCGATGCGCAGCCGCGCGGTCGAGGCGCGGCTCGGGCCCGACCTCATGCCGCGGCTCGAGGAAACGGTCGAGCGGCTCGCCGCGGAGGCCCGCGAGGAAGTGGCGAGCCAGGGCGCCGCGCACGAGGCGATTCAAGTGATGCGCCGCGCGCACCTGCGCTACGAGGGCACCGATACCGCCATCGTCGTGGCTTTCGCCGATCCGGACCGGATGGCGCGACAGTTCGAGGCGGGCTACTCGAGCCGCTTCAGCTTTCTGATGCCCGGCCGCGCCCTGGTAGTCGAGGCGGTGTCGGTCGAGGCGATCGGCGCCGGGGCGGCGGTGGACGCGGCCCCGGCGCCGCGTGCCCCGCGCGCAGGCGGGCCCGTTCCGGAGGCCACCGTGGAGCTGTTCAGCGGCGGCGCCTCGCACCG
>DATLZE010000146.1:0-17604 GCA_035574195.1 Burkholderiales bacterium
CACGCCCGGAGGATCGAGCAACGCGGTGTACTCGCGCGAGAGCCGGCCAGCCGCCCAGGTCAACTCGATCAGCAGGTCGATGAAGGGCTCGTTGACCGGCCGGCTGGTGGTGACCTTGATATAGTGCTGGCCATTCGGGCGCCGTTCGATGGACAGCCGCACGCCGGTGAGCGCGGGGTTGTACTGGAGATTGGCTTGGCGGTAGGCGTCCGGCGTCGCGAGCCGCACGTTGAGCGAGCCGAGCTCTTCCTTGCTAGCCGTGAGATCGATTTCGGCTGCGAAAGGCTGACCCAGCGCCGAGAGCACGGTCAGCCTGCCGAGACCGGCCGCGTTCACGATGCCGGGTAGCGCGCAGAGGAGGAGCGCTGCCAGCAACGTTTTCAGGCCGCTATCGCGCACAACCCCGCTCCCTTGGCGTTTTTTGGGACAAACAGGCTAACATCAATCAGTTAGCGTTGCAAGCTCATGACCGCTTTAAGTACGGCCGTCGAATTGACTATTTTCATTCAGAATTTCAGCAAGATAGGCTGCGATACACCACCGGCTCGAACTATGACGGCGTAATAGGGGTGTGGCTGTGTGGCGAGGCGCGACCGGCGCGCAGCGATCAGGCGCCGACCGCGGACTGGCGCCCCGCGACCCGTGCGCGCGGTTGGGCCTGCGCGCCTTCGGCCTCGAGCAGGATGCGCAGCATGCGGCGCAGCGGCTCGGCCGCGCCCCACAGCAGCTGGTCGCCGACCGTGAAGGCGGCGAGGTATTCCCCGCCCATCGGCAGCTTGCGCAACCGCCCCACCGCTATGGTGAGAGTGCCGGTGACCGCCGCGGGCGTCAGCTCGCGCAGCGTCTCCTCGCGCCGGTTGGGGACGATTTTCACCCATTCGTTGGCCGAGGCGATGATGCGCTCGATCTCGGCGAGCGGCAGATCGCGCGCGAGCTTGATGGTGAGCGCCTGGCTGTGGCAGCGCATCGCGCCCACGCGCACGCAGATGCCGTCCACCGGCACTGGATCGGATTCGCGGCCCAGGATCTTGTTGGCTTCGGCCATGCCCTTCCATTCCTCGCGGCTCTGGCCGGTGCCGAGGTCCTGGTCAATCCACGGCAGCAGGCTTCCGGCGAGCGGATGGCCGAAGTGCTCGGCCGGGAACTTTTCGCTGCGCATCGCCTCGGCCACCGCCCGGTCGAGATCGAGGACCGCCGCCGCCGGGTCCTCCGCGAGCTCGCGCGCGGCCCCGTAGAGCCGGCCCATCTGCTGCACCAGCTCGCGCATGTTCTGGGCACCGGCACCCGAGGCCGCCTGGTAGGTCATGGCGGTCAGCCATTCGACCAGGCCTGCCTGGAACAGCCCGCCCACCGCCATCAGCATGAGGCTCACCGTGCAGTTGCCGCCGATGTAGTCCTTCACTCCGCGGGCGAGCGCCTGCTCGATCACCCCGCGGTTGACCGGGTCGAGAATGATGACGGCGTCTCGCTCCATGCGCAGCGCGGAGGCGGCATCGATCCAGTAGCCGTCCCAGCCCGCGGCGCGCAGCCGGGGATGGATCTCGCGGGTGTAGTCCGCGCCCTGACAGGAGATGAGCACGTCCATCGCCGCGAGCCGCTCGAGATCGCGCGCGTCCGCGACCGCCGGCGTCTCGCGCCCGATTCGCGGCGCGCGGCCGCCGGCCTGGGACGTGGAGAAGAGCTGCGGCTCGACGAGGTCGAAGTCGCGCTCCGCGCGCATGCGCTCGAGCAACACGGAGCCGACCATGCCGCGCCAGCCGATGATGCCTACTTTCTTCATGAAACCGAGCCGCCCGCCTCCGAATCGCCTTATTCTATCAAGCCTCAGGATGGCGGGGGCGCGCCGCGGCGAAAAAATCGGCGAAAACGCAACAGCGGCGCCGCGCGCCGCTCACTGCCCGCGCAACGCGGCGAGCACCGCGTCGCCCATCTCGGCGGTGCCGACCTGGCGCGCGCCGGGCTCGTAGATGTCGGGCGTGCGGTAGCCCTGGGCGAGCACGCGCCGCACCGCACGCTCGATGCGCTGCGCCGCATCGTCCCGGTTGAAGGTGTGGCGCAGCATCATGGCCGCGGAGAGGATAGTGGCGAGGGGATTCGCGACGTTCTTGCCGGCGATGTCGGGCGCCGAGCCGTGCACCGGCTCGTAGAGGCCCTTGGAACGCTCGTCGAGCGAGGCGGACGGCAGCATCCCGATCGAGCCGCTCAGCATCGAGGCCTCGTCCGAGAGGATGTCTCCGAAAAGATTGCCGGTGACGATCACGTCGAACTGCCTCGGATCGCGCACGAGCTGCATCGCGGCGTTGTCCACGTACATGTGATTGAGCTCGACCTGCGGGTACTTCGCCGCGACGGCGCTCACCACTTCGCGCCACAGGCGACTCGTCTCGAGCACGTTCTCCTTGTCCACCGAGGTCAGCCGGCGGCGGCGCTTCATCGCGGTCGCGAACCCGATCTCCGCGATCCGGCGGATCTCCGGCTCCGAGTAGTGCATGGTGTCGTAGCCCTCGCTCTCGCCGCGCGCATTCACGCGCCGGCCCCGCGGCGCGCCGAAGTAGATGTCGCCGGTGAGCTCCCGCACGATCATGATGTCGAGCCCGGACACCACCTCGGGCTTGAGGGTGGAGGCGCCGATCAGCTCGGGAAAGAGCACCGCGGGACGCAAATTGGCGAACAGCCCCAGCTCCTTGCGGATGCGCAGGATGCCCTGCTCCGGGCGCTGCGCACGGGGCAGCACGTCGTATTTCGGTCCGCCCACCGCGCCGGCGAGCACCGCGTCCGCCGCGCGCGCGAGCCTCAACGTGGGCTCGGGCAGCGGATCGCCGTACGCATCGTAACCGGCGCCGCCGAACGGCGCCTGCTCGATCTCGAGCGCCAAGCCCTCGCGCGCGAGCGCTTGCAGCACCCGCACCGCCTGCGCGACGATCTCCGGGCCGATGCCGTCGCCAGGGAGGACCGCGATCTTCATCGCCGGTGAGTGAAAGGTTGAATGCGAGGCGCGAGGCGCGCACGCTGGCGCGAGGCGTCAGGCCGGCACTTCACGTTTCACCTTTCGCGCTTCACGCGAACAGCCAGGGCTGGCGCTCGCGGTGCGCGGCCTCGAACGCCCGGATCCTGTCCGCGTGCCGCAGGGTGAGGCCGATCTCGTCGAGTCCGTTGAGCAGGCAGTGCTTGGCGAAGGGATCGATCTCGAAGCCGAAGCGCTCGCCCCCGGGCGTGGTCACGCTCTGCGCCTCGAGGTCGATGGCGAGCCGGTAGCCGTCGGTGGCGAAGGTTTCGCGGAACAGCCGGTCCACGACCTGCGGGTCGAGCCGGATCAGCAGCAGCCCGTTCTTGAGGCTGTTGTTGTAGAAAATGTCGGCGAAGCTCGGCGCGATCACCGCCTTGAACCCGTACTGCTGCAGCGCCCACGGCGCGTGCTCGCGCGAGGAGCCGCAGCCGAAGTTCTCGCGCGCGAGCAGCACGCTCGCGCCCCGGTAGCGCGGCTGGTTCAGCACGAAATCGGGGTTTATCCGGCGCTTCGAATGGTCCATGCCCGGCTCGCCGTGGTCGAGGTAGCGCCACTCGTCGAAGAGATTCGGGCCGTAGCCGGTGCGCTTGATGGACTTGAGATACTGCTTGGGGATGATCGCGTCGGTGTCCACGTTGGCGCGGTCGAGCGGCGCCACCAATCCCTCGTGTCTGACGAATTTTTCCATGGAAGACCCCGCGTCAGTCGCCGATCAGCTCCGATAGACGCCGATCAACGGCCAATTCCATCGAGCCATCGGCGCAGCAAAACATCCGCGCTCACCCGCGGTTTCAAACGAAATCCCGCACGTCCACGAAATGGCCCGCGATCGCCGCCGCCGCCGCCATCGGCGGGCTCACGAGATGCGTGCGCCCGCCCGGGCCCTGGCGCCCTTCGAAGTTGCGGTTGGAGGTCGAGGCGCAGCGCTCGCCCGGCGAGAGCCGGTCGTCGTTCATGCCGAGGCACATCGAGCAGCCGGGCTCGCGCCACTCGAAGCCCGCCTCGATGAAGATGCGGTCGAGCCCCTCGCGCTCGGCCTGCCGCTTGACCAGGCCCGATCCGGGCACGACCAGGGCCTGCTTGATGCTGGGCGCGACGCGCCTGCCCCTGACCACCCGTGCCGCCGCGCGCAGGTCCTCGATGCGCGAGTTGGTGCAGGCGCCGATGAACACCTTGTCGAGACGGATCTCGGTGATCGGAGTGTTCGGCTCCAGGCCCATGTACTTCAACGCGCGCTCCATCCATTCGCGCTTCACCGGATCCTTCTCCTGCTTGGGGTCCGGAACCTTGCCGTCGATCGTGGTCACCATCTGGGGATTGGTGCCCCAGGTGACCTGCGGCTTGAGGCTGGCCGCATCGAGCGTGACCACCCGATCGAATTTCGCGCCGGGATCCGACACGAGCGTGCGCCAGTAGGCGAGCGCCCGGTCCCACATCGCTCCCCTGGGCGCCATCGGCCGGTCTTTCACGTACTCGATCGTGACGTCGTCCACCGCGACCATCCCCGCGCGCGCGCCGGCCTCGATCGTCATGTTGCAGATGGTCATGCGGCCCTCCATCGAGAGCGAGCGGATGGTGCTGCCGGCGTACTCGATGGCGTAGCCGGTCCCGCCGCCGCTGCCGATCTTGCCGATGACGGCGAGAATGACGTCCTTTGCGGTGAGGCCGGGGCCGAGCGCGCCCTCGACGACGATCTGCATCGTCTTCGACTTCTTCATCACCATGCACTGCGTCGCGAGCACGTGCTCGACCTCGCTCGTGCCGATGCCGAAGGCGAGGCAGCCGAGCGCGCCGTGGGTGCTGGTATGGGAGTCGCCGCACACCAGCGTCATGCCGGGGAGGGTCGCGCCCTGCTCGGGGCCGATCACGTGCACGATGCCCTGCTGCCGGTCGAGGAACGGGAAATAGGCCTTCGCGCCGAATTCCCGGATGTTGCGGTCGAGCGTCTCGACCTGCAGGCGCGACACCGGATCTTCGATGCCGGCAAGCCCCTTCTCCCAGTTGCGGGTCGGCGTGTTGTGATCGGCGGTCGCGACGATCGAATCCACCCGCCAGGGCCTGCGCCCGGCGAGCTTCAGGCCCTCGTAGGCCTGCGGGCTCGTCACCTCGTGCACCAGGTGCCGGTCAATGTAGATCAATGCGGTGCCGTCCGGCTCCTCGTGCACCAGATGGCTGTCCCACAGCTTTTCGTACAGGGTCCGGGCCGTCATCTATTGCGTAACCTCATGGAAACTTTGGATTATTGCACAACCCCGGGGCGCGGAATATACCCGCAGGCATCCCTCCGATTGTGATCCGCGATGCGGCCCGATGGTTTCCCCCGGGATGCGCCCTGCCTGTGCGGCCCACCGCCTGCGATTCACGGCTCGCGCTCCCTGAATTTCCAGGCGATCAGACCCATGCCGGCGAGCGCACAGACCGCGCCCAGGGTGAAGGTCGGCGCCGGCCCGATCGCCTCCCAGGCGTAGCCGCTCGCGAGCCCGCCTGCTGCGCCGCCCAGGCCGAAGGTGAGGCTGCCGTAGATCGCCTGGCCGCGCGCCTGGTTGCGGCCGCGGAACAGCCGGTGCACGACGGCGATCGCCGCGGCGTGAAACGAGCCGAAGCTCGCCGCGTGCAGCGTCTGGGCGAGAACGAGCGCGGCGAGGCTGTCGGCGAGCCAGCCGATCACGAGAAAGCGCGCCGCAGCGAGCGCGAAGCTCGCGAGCAGGATCGCGCGCAGGCTCGCGGCACGGAAGAGCTGCGGCAGCCAGATGAAGACGCCGATCTCGCAGATCACCCCGAGCGCCCACAGCCAGCCAGTGAGCGCCTTGCTGTAGCCGTGGCCGACGAGATGGATCGAATAGAACGTGTAATAGGGCCCGTGCGCCGCCGCCATCAGCGCACAGGCGGCGATCAGCGCCACCACCTCCGGGCGCTCGAGCACGCGCAGGATCGGCGGCTCTCCAGGGGCGTGCGGCCCAGCGCCCGCCGCAGGCAGCGACCAGGAAAAGACCAGCGTGCCGGCGAGCAGCGCCGCGAGGATCCAGGGCAGGCTCTCCACCGCGATCCGGTCGAGCGCGTGGCCGACGCCGGCCACCGCGGCAATGTAGCCGAGCGAGCCCCATACCCGCACCGGACCGTAGCGGCCGGTATCCGCGCCGAGCTGCGCGAGGGTGGCCGCCTCCACCAGCGGCAGCGCCGCGCTCAGGAAGAAGGTGGCGGCCGCGAGCACCACCAAGAGCCAGGCAAAAGCGCTCCCGGCGAGGACTCCGAGGAAGCAGAGGAGCGCCGCGCAGGCGCTCGCGCGCAGCAGCAGCGCGGGGCGCGCGCGGGTGTCGGCGAGCCATCCCCACAGGTGCGGCGCCACGATGCGCGAGAACGCCGGCAGCGCCATGAGGATTCCGATCTCGGAGGCGGTGCGGCCGACCCCTTGAAGGTAGAGCGTGAAGAAAGGCGCGAACGCCCCGAGCCAGGCGAAGTAGAAAAAATAGAAGCCGGCGAACCGCCGGTACGCAGCCGGGGCCATGCGCCGGCTACGCCTCGTCGGGGTCGGGGTTCTCGACCGGCTGCGCGGCGCGCAGCTTCTCGATCAGTTCCGCCGGCGCCTGCGCGGGGATGCGCGGGGTCCGGCAGACGACGTCCGCGTTCTGCGCGCGGTGGCGCAGCGCGTGGTCCATCAGCGCGAGCGCGAGCATCGCCTCGCAGATGGGGGTGGCGCGGATGCCGACGCAGGGATCGTGCCGGCCGTGGGTCTCGATCACGGCGGGGTTGCCCGCGGTGTCGATGGTCCTGCGCGGCAGCCGGACGCTCGAGGTGGGCTTCACCGCGACGTGCACCACGATATCCTGGCCGGTGGAAATGCCCCCGAGAATGCCGCCGGCATTGTTCGAAAGAAAGCCCTGTGGCGTCATCTCGTCGGAATGTTCGGTTCCCTTCTGCGTGACTGCGCGAAAGCCCGCGCCGATCTCGACCCCTTTCACCGCGTTGATGCTCATCATGTTGTAGGCGATCTCGGCGTCGAGCTTGTCGTAGACCGGCTCGCCCCAGCCGGCCGGCACGCCGCTCGCCACGGTGGTGATGCGCGCGCCGCAGGAGTCGCCCGATTTGCGCAGGCGGTCCATGAATTCCTCGAGCCGCGGGACGATGTCGGCGTTCGGAGCGAAAAAGGGGTTCGCGTCGACCGCCTCCCACGACTCGAACGGAATCTCGATCGGTCCGAGCTGCGCCATGTAGCCGCGCACGAGCACCCCGTGCTTCTCGCGCAGCCACTTCTTGGCGATCGCGGCCGCCGCCACCCGCACCGCGGTCTCGCGCGCCGACTGCCGCCCGCCGCCGCGCCAGTCGCGGATCCCGTACTTCTGGAGATAGGTGTAGTCGGCGTGACCCGGCCGGAACAGATCCTTGATCTTCGAGTAGTCGCGGCTGCGCGCGTCCACGTTGCGGATGAGCAGCGCGATCGGCGTGCCGGTCGTTTTCCCCTCGAATACACCGGAGAGAATCTCGACGATGTCCTCCTCGCGCCGCTGCGTCACGTGGCGCGAGGTGCCGGGCTTGCGGCGGTCGAGCTCGGGCTGGATGTCGGCCTCCGAGAGCGCGAGCCCGGGCGGGCAGCCGTCCACGACACAGCCGATCGCCGGCCCGTGGCTCTCGCCGAACGAGGTCACGCAGAACAGCCTGCCGAGGGTGTTGCCGGACATCGCCGCGCCGCAAGAAATCCAGGAAATTCAACGGGAAGTTTAACACTTCCGGGATCGCTTCACCTCCAGTCGCCGCGCAGCGCGGCGACCCGCGCCTGCAGTTGCTCGGGGGTGGCGAGCTCGGGGGCGAGCGGCTCGCCCGCGACGAGCCCGATGCGGGAGAGGATGCCGCGCCGGAACGGGCGCGTCATCGCGGCACCGCCCATGCGGCTGAAGAAACTGCCCCACAGGCCGCGCAGCGCGAGCGGCACCACCGGCACCGGCGTGCGGGCGAGGATGCGCGCGATCCCCGGGCGGAAGGGATAGAGCTCGCCGGTGTCGGTGATCCGCCCCTCGGGGAAGATGCACACGAGGTCCCCGTTCTCGAGCGCGCGCGCGATCTCGTCGAAGGCGCGCTCGAGCAGCTCCGGATCCTCTTTTGCCGGGGCGATCGGGATCGCGCGCCCGGTGCGGAACACGAAGTTGAGCACCGGGATCCCGAAGATGCGGTGGTCCATCACGAAGCGCACCGGGCGGCGGCACGCCGCGGCGATGACGAGCGCGTCCACGTAGCTCACGTGGTTGCACACGAGCAGCGCCGGGCCCTGCTCGGGGATATTCTCGAGCCCGCTCTTCTCCAGCCGGTAGACCGAGTGCACGAGCAGCCACACCAGGAAGCGCATCAGGAACTCGGGCACCAGCGTGTAGATGTAGAGCGCGACCGCTGCGTTCATGAGCGCGGTCACGAGGAAGAGCTGCGGGATGGTGAGCCCCGCCTCGAACAGCACGATGGCGAAGAGCGCGGCCGCTACGATGAAAACCGCGTTGAGGATGTTGTTGCCGGCGATCACCCGCGAGCGGTGCGTGGGCTCGCTGCGGCTCTGGATCAGCGCGTAGAGCGGCACGATGTAGAAGCCGCCGAACACGCCCACCAGCGCGAGGTCGGCGAGGATCCGCCAGTGCCCGGCCTCGCGCAGGAACTCTGCGGCGGAGACCGGCCCGTGCCCGAGGTGGCCGGAGAGCGCCCAGGCGAGGTCGGCCGCGAACACGGTGAGCCCGATCGAGCCGAAGGGCACCAGCCCGATCTCGATCTTGTGCCCCGAGAGCCGCTCGCACAGCAGGGAGCCGCCTCCGATACCGAGCGAGAAGGCGATCAGGAGCAGCGTCACGGTGTGCTCGTCGGCGGCGAGGATGTTGCGGCTCAGATTGGGAAACTGCGTCACGAACATCGCGCCGAAAAACCAGAACCAGGAGACCCCCAGCACCGAGAGGAACACCGTGCGGTGGGTGCGCAGAAACCGCAAGTTGCGCAGGGTCTCGGCCGCGATGTTCCAGTCGATCGCGAGCCCGGGGTCGGAGGCGGGCGCCGGCGGAATCAGGCAGGCGAGGAGGAAACCGATCGCCGAGATCGCGATGGTGGCGATCGCCACGCCCGCGATCCCCCAGGCCTGAGTCACCAGCCAGCCGCCCAGGATCATGCCGGCGAGGATCGCGATCGAGGTTCCGGTCTCGACCAGCGCATTGCCGCCGACGAGCTCGGTGGGCCTCAACTGCTGCGGCAGGATCGCGTACTTGACCGGCCCGAAGAGCGCAGACTGCACGCCGCCGAGAAAGAGCGCGGCGAGCAGCAGCGCGAGGCTCCTCAGGAAGAAGCCCACCGCCCCGAGCGCCATCACCGCGATCTCGAGCGCGACCGTGATCCGGATCAGCCGCGACTTCTCGTACTTGTCGGCGAGCTGGCCAGCGGTGGCGGAGAAGAGAAAGAACGGCAGGATGAAGAGCGCCTGCGCGAGGTTCTGCAACAGGTCGGAGGACATCGCCGTGAAGCTCGCTGTCTGATAGGCGAGCAGGATGACGAGCGCCTGCTTGAAGACGTTGTCGTTGAGCGCGCCCAGGAACTGCACGCCGAAGAAGGGCGCGAAGCGGCGCTCGAGCAGCAGCCGGAACTGGCTCCTCTCCTCCACGCTCCCTCCTGCGGCCTGGACCGCGGCAGCCGGCGCGCCCGCGATCCGCGACTCACGATTTACGCTCACCCCGCATGCGCCCGAGGAACTCCACGCCCCACGCGACGCCGAAGCCGGTGATCTCGGTGGCGACCGCGCCGAGCCCGCCCTTGCACTTCGCGGCCGAGAGGTCCAAGTGCACCCACGGGCGGCCCGCCGTGAAGCGCTTGAGGAAGCGCGCTGCGAGGATATGATCCGCTTCGCCTTCCATCGTGCACTGTTTCACGTCGGCGATCCCGCTCTCGAGCGCCTCGTCGTAGTCCTCGTCCATCGGGAAGGCGCACACCCGCTCGCCGCTCGCCGCCCCGGCCGCGACCGCCGCGCGTGCGAGGTCCTCGCTCGTGGCGAACACGCCGCTGTAGCGCTCGCCGAGGGCCACGTGCATGCTGCCGGTGAGCGTCGCGAAAGCGACGATCAGCTGCGGCTGCGCGCGGGCGGCGAGCGCGAGCGTGTCGGCGAGCACCATGCGCCCCTCGGCGTCGGTGTGCACGACCTCGATGGTGGTGCCGTCGAGCGCGCGCACCACCTCGTTCTGGCGGTAGGCGCGCGGGGAGAGATCGTTGCGCGCGATCGCGAGCCAGCAGTCGAGCGCGAGCGGCAGCCGGGCCTCGCTCGCCGCGAGCAGGATGCCGAGCGCCACCGCCGAACCGTTCATGTCCTTGTGCATGCCGTGCATGTGGCGCGCGCTCTTGAGATTGTGGCCGCCGGTGTCGAAGCAGATGCCCTTGCCCACCAGCGCGACGGGCTTCCCCGCCCGCGGCGGGCGATGGGCGAGGTGCACGATCGCCGCGTCCTCCTCGGCGCTGCCCTGCGCCACCGCGACGAAGGCGCCCGCCCCCATGCGGCGCAGCCGCTTCATGTCGTACTCCTCGTGCCGCCAGCCCCGCTCGCGCGCGAGCACGCGCAGCCGCCGGCGGTAGCTCGCGGGGGTGAGCTCGTTGGGCGGCAGCACCGTCAGCTCGCGGCAAAGCAGATTTCCCGCCGCCACCGCGCGCTGCGCCGCGAAACCGTCGCCGGAGCGATGCCCATGGAGCCGTATCGTCTCGAGCGCCGCGCCTTCCGGCTTCTTCTTGCGGCTGGGCAGCCGCGCGCCGTTCACCCACGCCGCGTAGAGCGCGCGCTCGGCCGCGAGACTGCGAGCGGCCGCGCCGCCGTAGACCCCGATCACGAGCTCCTGCGGGTGCTCGCAGAGCAGGAGCGCGAGCGCCTTGCGCAGCGCAGTATGCTGCTCGAAGACGGTGCGCGCCGGGTCGAGCATCACCCAGGCGGCAAGCGCGCCTCCCGGAAGGTCCGTGGCGACGGGGGTCTTGGCGAGCTCATCCGGCTTCTTGCCGCGGCGGGCGAGCGCAGCCTTCAAGGCGCCGAGGCCCGGTATGCCGGAGAGCGCCTCGAAGCCTGCGGTCTTGGGCAGCACGAGCAGGGCGTGGCGCGCGCGCGCAAGCTCCGCCTCGCCGGGCGGCGCGGCGTGCTGCTCGAGTCGGGCCAGCATCGGGGTGCGGGGGTCGGGATCGGCGCGTGTGCGCGATGCTACCATACCGGCGGCGGCGCCTCCGTCGGAATCCGCGCGAGAATTCTTACCCTCCGCCTCGTGCTCGCCTGCGCGGCCCGGGGAAATCCTCGAGCGGATGCCGAACCGCCCTCTACCGCAGCGAAATCCACTAGAATGAGCGTCAGCCTCGAGCCCCGCTCCGCCCCATGCGCCAATACCTCGATCTGATGCGCCACGTGCTCGAGCACGGCGTGCGCAAGAACGACCGCACCGGCACCGGCACGCTGTCCATCTTCGGCGCGCAGCTGCGCTTCGACCTCGGCGCGGGCTTTCCTCTGCTCACCACCAAGAAGGTGCACCTGAAGTCGGTGATCCACGAGCTGCTGTGGTTCCTGAAGGGCGACACCAACATCCGCTACCTGAACGAGCACGGGGTCACGATCTGGGACGAATGGGCGGACGCGAACGGCGATCTCGGCCCGATCTACGGCCGCCAGTGGCGCTCGTGGCCGGCCCCCGACGGGCGCTATATTGACCAGATCGGGCGGGTGGTCGAGGAGATTCGCCGCAACCCCGACTCGCGGCGGCTCCTCGTATCGGCCTGGAACGTGGGCGAGCTGGACAGGATGGCGCTCGCACCCTGCCACGTGCTCTTCCAGTTCTACGTCGCCCGGGGGCGGCTGTCCTGCCAGCTCTACCAGCGAAGCGCCGACCTCTTCCTCGGAGTGCCGTTCAACATCGCCTCGTACGCGCTCCTCACCCTGATGGTGGCGCAGGTGACGGGGCTCGAGCCCGGTGAATTCGTGCACACCTTCGGCGACACGCACCTCTACCTCAACCACCTGGAGCAGGCGCGCGAGCAGCTCTCGCGCGAGCCGCGGCCGCTGCCCACCATGCGGCTCAATCCGGCGGTGAAGAGCCTGTTCGATTTCCGCTACGAGGACTTCACCCTCGAGAATTACGATCCTCACCCCGCGATCCGCGCGCCGGTGGCCGTTTGACGGCGACCGCTCCGGGTTCCGGTTCACGAGTCGAAGCATGAATGCCGCCGGCGCCGCCCACCCCTCGGCGAACCGCAACCCGAAACCCGGGGCTCGAAACGGCGACCGGCCATGCCTGTCGCTGATCGCGGCAATGGCGAGAAACCGCGTGATCGGCGCGAACGGGACGATCCCGTGGCGTCTGCCCGCGGAGCTCAGGCGCTTCCGGGACCTCACCATGGGGCACCATCTCGTCATGGGACGCAAGACCTTCGAGTCCATCGGCCGGCCGCTGCCGGGGCGCACTTCGGTGGTGGTCACCCGCCAGCGCGGCTACCGCGCGCCGGGCGCCTTGGTCGTCCATTCCCTCGAGGAGGCGATCGCCGCCTGCAAGGGCGAACAGGAGGTCTTCGTGATCGGCGGCGCGGAGCTCTACGCGCAGGCCCTGCCGCTCGCCGACCGCCTCTATCTCACGGTGGTGCAGGCCGAGATCCCGGGCGACACGGTGATGCCGGAATTCGACCTGTCGGACTGGCGCGAGCTGTCCTGCGTCTCGTTCGGGCCGGACGAGCGCCACCCCTACCCTTTCCGCTGCGCGGTATACGAGCGGAACCGCCGATGAACGCCGATGAACGCAGTGGGTCGGGGCGGGGGTGGCCTTGCGCAGGCCTCGGTGTTCGGTTATCGGCGGCCGCCTTGCTGTTGCTCGCGAGTCTCGCGCCCGCGCAGGCCCAGCCCGCCGCCGAAAAGGCCGACCTCGAGGATCTCAAGCTGCGCTCCGAGGCGGGCGACAAGTCCGCCACGCGCCAGCTCGCCGAGATGTACTACCTCGGGCGCGGTGGCGCGGAGCAGAATTTCAGCGAGGCGGCGCGCTGGTACGAGAAGCTCGCCCGGCAGGGCGATCCTCGCGCCCAGACCAGCCTCGGGCTGATGTACGCCCGGGGCTACGGCGTCGAGAAAAACCTCGAGCTCGCGCGCAAGTGGTGGAGCCTCGCCGCCGCCCAGAACGACCCTGGCGCGCAGTACAACCTGGGGGTGATCTATGCCACCGGCGAGGGCGTGGCCCAGGACTTCGCGCAGGCCGCGCAATGGCTCGCCCGCGCGGCGAGCCGCGGCCACGTGCAGGCACAGCACAACCTCGGCATGCTCTACCACGAGGGCAAGGGGGTGGAGCGCGATCCGCTGCGCGCCTATTTCTGGGTGCGGGTGGCGGCGCTGCAGGGCGATGAGGTCGCGCAGCGCGCGCTCGAGCTCGTCGCCCGCGGCATGAGCGCCGCGCAGATCGCGCAGGCCGAGGCGCAGGCGAACGAATGGATGGGCAAAGCGAAGCGGCTCTGGAAATAGGAAAAGGCGGGGAATGCCCCGCCTTTATCTGGAGCTTTCCCGTCTCGAGCCCGCCGGGCCCGGTGCCGAGAAACCCTAGATCACCCGCACTTCCGGCAGCGGGAAGCCGTTGAAATTGCTCGCGTAAGCGGTGGTGTAGGCGCCAGCGTTGGCGATGTAGATGAAATCCCCCTCCTGCATGTCCTCGGGGAAGAGCTCGTCGCGCATGCACACGTCCACCGAGTCGCAGGTGGGGCCGGCGATGTTCCAGGGCACGAGCTTGCCGGTGCGGTCGGTCAGCACGTCGTAGCGCAGCCCCTCGGTGGTCTCGATCACCCCGCCGAACACGCCGGCATCCCAGTACATCCAGCGCTTGCCCGAGCGGGTGGTCGCGCCGACCACCCGGCAGACGAAAAAGCCGGCGTCCGAGACGAAATAACGGCCGGGCTCGGCCATCACCCGCACGCTCTGGGGCACGTCGCGCAGCGCGTGATTCACCACCTCGGCGATCTTCTCGATCGAGGGAATCGGCTTGACATGGCGCACCGGGAAGCCCCCGCCGATGTTGAGCAGCCGCGGCTTCAGGCCGGCGAGCCGCATCTTCTTGAACGCGCGCTTCGCGCCCTGGATGCCCGCCCTCCAGTTCTCCGGGTTGCGGCACTGGGAGCCGACGTGGAAGGTGACCCCGGCGAGGTCGGCCTTGAGCGCCACCGCCTCGGCGACGATGGCGTCCACCTCCTGCGCCCGCACCCCGAACTTGCCCGAGAGCGGCCAGTCGCTTCCGACATTGGGCGCCTCGATCCGCACGTAGAGCTTGGCCTCGGGCTTGATGCTCACGATCTTGCGCAACTCCTCGACGCTGTCGAGCGCGAACCACTCCACCCCCCGCTCCGCGGCGTAGCGGATGTAGTCCCGGGACTTCACCGGATTGCTGTAATAGACCTCCGCGGCCGGCACCCCCAGCTCGAGCAGGAGATCGAGCTCGGAGATCGAGGCGATCTCGAAGCCCGTGCCCTCCTCCACCAGCACCTTGAGCACCCGGGGGTCGGGGTTGGCCTTGACCGCGTAGTGCGGGTGCACGCGCGGCATGGCGCTCCGGAAGCGGCGGACCTTGTTACGGATGATGCCGGTATCTATCAGCAGGAACGGCTTGCTGTATCCCTGCTTGAGCGCATCCCGGACGTGGCTGAAGTCCAGTCGGACTTCGGGATGCGTGTCGAAGAGATGAGACGGGGAGGGGTCGGTATCCGGTGAGGGCGGGGACTTGCGAAAGGCGACAGAGCGCTCGGCCATCAAAGTTCTCCTCGAGACCTAGGATTCCGGTATGCGTGGCGCAACCACCTCAGCCATCCAGCGGTACTGCCTGACCGTCGTCATGACGACCTCCTGCCGATTTCGAAAATACCTGCACAATCGCGAAACTTGCGCGAATTATAGGATCACTGCGCCAGGAATCAAGAGTTTTTTGCGGTCCGCTGCAAAATTTTTCGCGGCGGCGTCGCGCCCGAGCGACAGCGCAGAGCCCGGAAGCGCTGCGCCCGACCGGCTCGGCACGCGCTGCGCGCGATTTCCGATCGCACCGGCGGCGCTCGGAACACGCGCGCTGACCGGAGCGGCGGCGGGTCCGGTCGAACGCGAGCCGACCGCGGTAGCGGCCGCCCGCTCAGGTGTTCTGGATGACGATCTTGGGAAACGCCGCCGAGTGGTCCTGCGCCTTTTCGGCGATCTTGACCGCGACGCGGCGCGCGATTTTCTTGTAGATCTGGGCGACCCGCCCCTCCGGATCGGAGACCACCGTCGGCCGGCCGGAGTCGGCCTGCTCCCGGATGTTCCTGTCGAGCGGCAGCGCCCCGAGGAACTCGACGTCGTAGTCCCGGCCCATGCGCTCCCCGCCCCCCTCGCCGAAGATGCGCTCCTCGTGCCCGCACTGGGGGCAGATATAGAGCGACATGTTCTCGACGATGCCGAGGATGGGAATGCCCACTTTCTCGAACATCTTGAGGCCCTTGCGCGCGTCGATCAGCGCGATGTCCTGGGGCGTGGTGACGATCACCGCCCCGGTCACCGGCACGCGCTGGGCGAGCGTCAACTGGATGTCCCCGGTGCCGGGCGGCAGGTCCACCACCAGGTAGTCCACCTCCCGCCAGCGGGTGTCGTTGAGCAGCTGCTCGAGCGCCTGGGTCACCATCGGCCCGCGCCACACCATCGGGGTATCCACGTCGATCAGAAAGCCGATGGACATCGCCTGCAGCCCATAGCCCTCCATCGGCTCCAGGCTCTTGCCGTCGCGCGACTCGGGGCGCCCGCGGATGCCGAGCATGATGGGCTGGGACGGCCCGTAGATGTCGGCGTCGAGCACCCCGACCGAGGCCCCCTCGGCAGCGAGCGCGAGCGCGAGGTTCGCCGCCACCGTGCTCTTGCCCACGCCGCCCTTGCCGGAGGCGACCGCGACGATGTTCTTGATGCCGGGCACGAGCTTCACGCCCCGCTGCACCGCATGCGAGACGATCTTCATCTGCACGGTGACGCTCGCCTGCCCGACGCCGGGCAGGGACTTCAGCTTCTCCAGGACCTGCTGCCGGATCGGCTCGAGCTGGCTCTTCGCCGGGTAGCCGAGCACGATCTCCACCGACACCCGGTCGCCCTCCACTTTGATGTTGCGCGCTGACCGGGTGGTGACGTAATCCTTGCGGGTGTTCGGGTCGATGAGCTGGCGGAGAGCGTCCTGGACCTGCTGCTCGGTGACTGCCATGGAGATTCCTCGGAAACTGTGAGCCCGCCCGCGCCACTCGCGGGCGGGCGCCTCGAGCAAACGATTCTAGACGATTACGCGCGCCCGGACCATCGCGCAGCCGCTTTTGCCCTGCGCGCGGCGCGGGTTTTCGCCCGGCACCCGGGGCGGCGCAAGGCCCGTTTGTTACAATTTTCATCTTTCTCCGGCGGGGAGCATGAGCCAGCGCCGCATCTTCGTCACTTCCGCCCTGCCCTACGCCAACGGGCCGATCCACCTCGGGCACCTCGTGGAGTACATCCAGACCGACATCTGGGTGCGCTTCCAGCGCATGCAGGGCCACGAGGTGCATTACTGCTGCGCCGACGACACCCACGGCACGGCGATCATGCTGCGCGCCGAGCAAGAGGGGATCGCGCCGGAGCGGCTCATCGCGCGCGTGCTGGAGGAGCACAAGCGCGATTTCAGGGGCTTCCACATCGCCTTCGACAACTACTACACCACCCATTCGGAGGAGACCCGCAGCCTGGCCGCGGAGTTCTATGCCCGGCTCAAGGCCGCCGGGCTGATCGAGGCGCGTCCGGTCGAGCAGTTCTACGACCCGGTGAAGGGCATGTTCCTGCCCGACCGCTTCATCCGCGGCGAGTGCCCGCGTTGCGGCGCGCGCGATCAGTACGGCGACGCGTGCGAGGCGTGCGGGGCGACTTACAACCCGACGGAGCTCAAGAACCCCTACTCGGCGGTGTCGGGGGCAAGGCCGGTGCTCAAGTCCTCCGACCACTACTTCTTCAGGCTTTCCGATCCCCGCTGCCGCGAGTTCCTGGAGCGGTGGACGCAGGAAGACGATCATCTCCAGCCGGAAGCGAGGAACAAGATCCGCGAATGGTTCGAGCAGGGGCTCAACGACTGGGACATCTCGCGCGACGCCCCCTATTTCGGCTTCGAGATCCCGGAGGCGCCCGGCAAGTACTTCTACGTCTGGCTCGACGCGCCGATCGGCTACTTCGCCAGCCTCAAGAACTTGGCCGACAAGAGCGGCGGGAGAATCCGCTTCTCCGAATTCGTGCTGGAAGGCGCGGATTCGGAAATGATCCACTTCATCGGCAAGGACATCCTCTATTTTCACGCCCTGTTCTGGCCGGCGATGCTCAAGTTCTCCGGCCACCGCACGCCCACGCACCTGTACGCACACGGCTTTCTCACGGTCAACGGCGAGAAGATGTCCAAGTCGCGCGGCACTTTCATCACCGCCGAGAGCTACCTCGCCCAAGGCCTCAATCCCGAATGGCTGCGCTACTACTACGCCGCCAAGCTCGGTCCCACGATGGAGGACATAGACCTCAACCTCGAGGACTTCGTCGCGCGGGTGAACAGCGACCTGGTGGGCAAGTACGTGAACATCGCGAGCCGAGCGGC
>DATLZE010000147.1:0-27390 GCA_035574195.1 Burkholderiales bacterium
CGGGGTCGCGCCTCGGGCTGCGGCTGCACGGCGCGCTCCGGCCCGGCGGGCAGCGGGCGCGGCGGCGCGATCGGCGCGAGCACCACCTCGAGCACTTTCACTTGCGGCAGCGCGCGGGAGAAGAGGGCTTCTGGAAGGAGCCAGAGCGCGCCGAGATGCGCGGCCGCGCTGCACGCGAGCAACAGCGCGAACCGCCGCGGCACGGCGCGCCGCGCCGCAAACACATCCTCCAGCGTGGCCCGCTCCTTCGACATCCTCGCCCTCGCGATGCAGGAAGGCGATTATCGTCGAGGCGCCGGCCGGCGATCAAACCGGTCTGCTCCGGTCCCGGAGCGCGCACCGGCGGCCGACTGCGGGTCGCGGCTTCCTGCCCTGCGCGCCACCGCTCAGAACGCCCCGCGCACGCCGACCATGACCGCGCGCCGGCCGAGCGGCGCGATGTCCTCGAGAAAGGAGGCATGGTTACGTGCCTCCTCATCGAGCGGATTGGCGCCCCTGAGGAAGACCTGGAGGTTTGCGCCTCGGACCTAGATGTCGTGAGTGATGGCGGCACTGAGCATGGTGTAGCCGTCGGTCGGCAGCTCGCCCGCGGCGACGCGCTCCTGCTTCGCCACGTCGCGAGCGTAGGCGGCCGCGTGCAGCGCGATGCGCCCGCGCCGGCTCCGACAGCGCGCGTGCAGCTTTCTCGCGCTCGGCGCCTCCGAATCGTCCCTCCGCCCGGCTGCCCGCGCCCCGCACCGGCGAGGAGGAAATGCGGTTGTCGATCGCGTTGATCGCCCCGCCCACCGCGCTCCCGCCGTAACAGCGCCGCCGGCCCGCGCACGACCTCCGCCCGCTCGCTGAGGAGCGGGTCGGCCGCCACGGCGTGTCGAAGCTCAACGACGAGGCGCCGAGCACGCCGATACCGTTTTGCAGGATGCGGATGCGCTCGGCGTCGAGGCCGCGGATCACGGGCCGGCTCGCGTTCGGACCGAATAGGTGGAACTGACACCGGCCAGCTCGTTCAGCGTCTCGCCGAGCGTGCTGCGGGCCCGTGGAGCGGCTCCTCGCCGGACAGCACCGAGGCAGGCGCGACCAGCTCGAGCAGATCGGAGCCGGAAGGATTGCCGGTGACCACCACCGGCGGCAGCGGTGCAGCGGGCGCTGGATCTGTGGGCTGCGTCGCGGCTGGCCGAACGAAAAGCCCCGCCGCGAGCGCTGCCGCGATTGTTCCGGGCACGATAGATGGTAGCTCTCCCAATGGCCGCGCGCGCGATCTCGGCGCGCGCAGAAGCGGTTCAAGAAACGGTCAAAGCGCCGGGCTCTGCGGCGCAGGAGCGGCTCAGGAGAGAGCGGGACCGGGGGCGGAGAGCCGGGCCGCGGAGGCCGCGACCGCGCGATCTACGACCGGCTCGCCGCAGCCGGCCGCAATCGAGCAGGCAGCAGCGGGAGCGCCGGCCATGCCCAGCACTTGGCCGAAGGCGAGATGAAAGCCGCACAGCCCCGATTGCGGCGAATCGTCGGCCGGGTGGCCGGCGGCGTGCCCGTCCTGCCCGGAGTGCGCGGGCGCCGGGCGCGCTGCGCTGCCGACATCGTGCGCGTGCAAGTGCCAGATGGCGTGCGTGAGCGCGCCCTGCTGCGCCACGACGAGCAGCAGGACACAGACGAGCCACGGAAAGGCGCGCTTCACCTGCGCGCGAAGAGCCGGATTACTGGCTGACCAGGACCGCGTCGGTCAGGCGGTAGTAGAGCCCCATCGGATCGTCGCTCAGCACAGCGAAGCGGCCGGAGACGACGATGGGATCGAAGCCGTACTTGATCGGGGTCTTGGCCAGCACCTCGACCAGCTGGTCGGGGCCGCCCGGCAGGCAGAACGCGCAGGAAGGCGGCATGGCGACGAGCAGAAAGCGCTTCTGCCGCTCGCCCATGTCGAGCGGCATCATGAAGCCCTGCAGCTTCACCTCCTTCTTGTCGAGCGCCATGATCTCCTTGGAGAACTGCGGCACGAAGCGCTCCTTCTGCCTGACCGGCGTCACCCCCGCGAGCGTTTTCCAGGAAACCACCCCCTTCAGCTCGGGCAGCGGCTTGTCGAGGTAGGGCGAGGGCGGCAGCGGCGCGTCCACCGGCGCCGGGCTGCGGTAAAGATCCTTCCCTGGAACCGCCCCCTGCTGCGCCCAGGCCACGGGCGCGGCGAGCAGCAACCCCATGAGCCACGGGAATCGCTTCATGAGCTCCTCCGCTGACGTGACTGCTTGCTCACGGCTGAGATCGCGGATTCTACCCCAAGTTGCATGCGGCCTCAGTGCCGGTGCTTCAAGCCGCAATACTTGCCGATGGCCAGCCCCTTGCAGTCCTTAGCGAGCTGGGCGTGACACTCCTTCTCGGGCCGGCCCGCCTCGAGGCACTTTGCGGCGTTGAGGTGCGCCTCCGCCATGGCGCGGTGGTCCGCGATATCCTTCCTCACGTGCGCCGGATCGTCTTTTTTCGCGCCTTTCTCCGCGCCACCCGAGACGCCCGCCGCGCCCAGAAATAGCGCCGCGATCAGGGCTGCAAGCGCTGGTCTCATTTCACCCACCTCTCACGATCCGCGACTGACGATCAACCGAAGAGGCCTCAGCCGCGCGCGAGCGTGCCTGCGATGTCGGTGCGATACGCGCGCCACGCAGGCAGCAGCGCCGCCGCGACGCCCACTGCGAGCGCGAGCGCGAGAAGCCACCACTCGGCGGCGATCCATGTCCAGCCGGTCACTGCGACCTGCCGCGCGGCGCGGAACGCGACGCCGAGCAAACCGACGAGCGCGTGCCCGAGCGCGATGCCGAGCGCCGCGCCGAGTCCGGCGAGAACCGCCCCCTCGAGGAGCATCAGCGCCATGAGCCTGCCGGGGCTCGCGCCCAAGGTGCGCATCACCGCGAGATCGTAGCGCCGCTCGGCGAGCGCGTTGTAGAGCGAGATGAAGACGGAGAGCCCGGCGGCGACGATCAGCACCAGCGCGAAGCCGCGCAGCACGTCCACGCCCACCCCGATGATGGCGAACAGCCGCGCCGTCTCGTAGGCAGGAGAGGCCGCCTGCATCTCGGTGTTCTGGTTGATGTAGCGGGGCAGCGTCGCTGCGGCAAGGGGCGAGGCGTACTGGACGAGCAGCGCGGTGAGCTCCTTCTCGTCCTCGGGCAGCAGCTCGGCGATGCGTTGAACGTCCTTGATGTCGTACTGGTCGGCGTGCACCGCCCACACGCTTTCCACGCCCGTGAGCACGATCCGGTCCACTACCGTGGCGCTCGGCTCGAGCACCCCCACCACCCGGTAGGCATGCACCTCGTGCACGTGCTCGCCCTCCCGCTCGCCCATGCCGTGGGCGCCGACGAAGCTCGCGCCTACGCCGAGCCCGGTGCGCTCGGCCACCTCCGCGCCGAGCACCGCCTCGAGCGGTGCCTGCCACAGCCGCCCGCGCGCGAGCCGCGCCCCGTAATGGGCGAGGTAGTCGTGGCTGGTGCCGACGATGCGGTAGCCGCGGTAATTATCGCCGAGGGCGAGCGGCAGGACCTTCTTCACGAAGCGGTTCGCCGCGATCTCCTGCGCCTGCCGCCACGGGATGTTGCCGGTGGGGACGTCGAGCTGGTAGATCGCCGAAAGAATGATCTGCATCGGGCTGCCCTTGGCGCCCACCACGAGGTCGATGCCGCGCGCGTCGCGCTGCATGCGCTCCTCGAGCTGATGGGTGACGAGCAGCAGCAGCGTGATCGTCGCGATGCCGAGCGCGAAGAGCAGCACGTTCAACGCCGTGCCGAGCGCGCGAGCGCGCAGGTAAGCGAGGCTCACGGTCGCGAGGTTCACGCCCGCTCCTCGAGCTCGTAGCGGTTGGGCATGCGCGACTTGATGCGCGCGTCGTGCGTGGCGATGACGAGCGTCGCGCCGCAGGCGCGCGCCTGGGACTCGAGCAGCCCGTAGGCCTGCGCGCAGCGCGCGTCGTCGAGGTTGGAGGTCGGCTCGTCGGCGAGCAGCAGCAGCGGGCGGTTGACCACCGCACGCGCCACCGCCACGCGCTGCGCCTGGCCGAAGGAGAGCTCGTGCGGGCGGGCGCGGGCCTTGTCGGCGATCTCGAGCCGCTCGAGCACTTCGCGCGCGCGGGCGCGGTCCTGCGGCAGCCCCGCGAGATACTGCGCGAGCAGCAGGTTCTCCATGACCGTGAGGCTCGGCACCAGGTGCAGGCGCTGCAGCACCATGCCGATGGTTCGGCCGCGAAAGCGGTCGAGCTCCGATGGGGAGAGCGCCGCCAGGTCCTGCCCGGCGACCACCACGCTGCCGGCGCTCGGCTTGAGGATCCCCGCCAGCACGTGCAGCAGGGTGGTTTTGCCGCTGCCGGAGGGACCTAGCACCAGCCAGTGCGCGCCCTGCTCGACCCGCCACGACTCGATTCTCAGCACCTCCGCCGAGTCGTAGGCATGGCTCAGGTTCCGGATCTCGAACATGTCCGATTCGGTGGAAGCCGGCCTGCCGGGGTCCTCGCCCGCCGCCTGCTCCGCGCGCAGCGCATTGTAGCGGCAACCGGCCGCTGGCTCCACCGCACCGGGCTATACTCCCGGCGGATGAAATCGCTGCTGCTCGCGCTGATCGAGGCCTACCGGCTGCTGCTCTCGCCCTTCTTCGGCGGCCAGTGCCGTTTCTATCCCACCTGCTCGCAATACGCGCGCGAGGCGATCGAGGTGCACGGCGCGCTCAGGGGCTCATGGCTCGCGGTGAGGCGGCTTCTGCGCTGCGGGCCGTGGCATCCCGGTGGAACCGATCCGGTTCCACCGAGGGCGGAGAGCGGCAGGGCGAAACGCTGAGCGACTTCGCCTCGGCCTCGCATCGTTCCACGCTCCGGGCTCAAGGAGGCCTTTGCGGAACGCCGAACCTCGAACCCGCAACTTGGAACACGACCCTCGCCGCCTCCCCGCTTCCTCTACCGGCCAGCGACCCGGCAGAGCAGCCCTTTCAGGTAGTCGCCTTCCGGAAAGTTGAGAGCGACGGGATGGTCCGCGCCCGGCCCCAGTCTCTCGACGATCTGCGCTTGCACGCCCGCGTCGAGCGCGGAGGCGGCGACGATTTTCTGGAACAGCTCCGCCGACACGCCGCCCGAGCACGAGAAGGTCATCAGCAGCCCTCCCGAGCGCAGCAACTTGAACGCGAGGAGGTTCACGTCCTTGTAGGCGCGCGCGGCACGGGCCGAGTGCGCCGCGGTCGGCGCGAACTTGGGCGGATCGAGCACGATGAAATCGAATTTCCGGCCCGCGTCGCGAAAGCCTCGCAGCACCTCGAACAGATCGCCCTCGATCCACTCGATGCCGGCCAGGCGATTGCGCCGCGCGTTGCCGCGCGCAAGTCCGGACGCCTCCGCGGAGCTCTCCACCGCGGTGACCGAGCGCGCCCCGCCAGCGGCGGCGTTCAATGCAAAGCCCCCCGTATAGCAGAAGCCGTCGAGCACCTCGCGCCCGCGCGCCAGCTCGCGCGCGCGACGGCGGTTCTCGCGCTGATCGAGGTAGAAGCCCGTCTTGTGTCCGTGTTCCAGGTCGACCTGGAACACGAGTTCGTGCTCCGTGATCTCGATCCGGGACGGCTCCGCGGGGCCGCGCACCGCGCCGACTCTCGCCGGCAAGCCCTCCAGGCTGCGCACCTCGGCGTCCGAGCGCTCCCAGAGGCGCGCCGCCCCCGTCGCCCCGAGCAGGGCGTCGGCGATTTCCTCCCGCCAGCGTTCGGCCCCGGCGCTCGTGAGCTGTACCACCAGCGTGTCGCCGTAGCGGTCGGCTACCACCCCCGGCAGCCCGTCCGATTCGCCGTGCACGAGGCGCGACACCGCCGCCCCCTCCCCCAGTAGCGAGCGCCGCTGCTCGACCGCCCGCCTGATGGTCTCATCGAAGAACGCGCGATCGATCGCGCGTTTCTGCCAGTCCCAGACGCGGGCGACGATCTGCGAGCGAGGACTGTAGGCGGCGAGCGCGAGGAACTCCCCTGCCGCCGAGCGCACCTCGACGGTGTCGCCCGCCGCGGGCTCGCCCTGCACCTTCGCCACCGCCCCCGAAAACACCCAAGGGTGGCGGCGCTTGAGCGATTTCTCCCGCCCGGGCTTGAGGATCAGCTTCGCCGGCGAGGCGGCTGGCGAGAGGCGAGGGGCGGGTTTTCTTGCGGCATTCGCCATGCCCGGCCTTTTCGCATCACGACTTCGTGCGCGCAATCGCGATCACTTGTCCTTGCGCTTCGCACGAGGGTGGGCCTGATCGTAGACCCTTGCCAAATGCTGAAAATCCAGATGGGTGTAGACCTGCGTGGTCGAAAGGCTCGCGTGCCCGAGGAGCTCCTGGACCGCGCGCAGATCCCCGCTCGATTGCAGCAGATGCGAGGCAAAAGAGTGGCGCAGCGCGTGCGGGTGCACCCGCTCGGCGAGGCCGAGCTTTCTGCCCCAGTGCGCAAGCCGCTGCTGGATCGCGCGCGGGCCGAGGGGCCTGCCGTCACGCGCCACGAACAGCGCCTGTTCTTCCCCGCGCGCGAGCCGCGCGCGCACGGCAAGCCAGGTCTCGAGCGCAGCGCGCGCGTGGCGTCCCAGCGGCACGATGCGGGCCTTGCCGCCCTTGCCGGTCACGCGCACCGTCGCATCGCGCAGATTCACATCCGGGAGCGCGAGGCCCGTCAGCTCCGAGAGCCGCAGCCCCGAAGAATAGAGGACCTCGAGGATCGCCTTGTCGCGCACGGCGAGCGGATCGCCCGAACCGATCTCCATCAGGCGAGCCGCCTCCTCCGGCGAGAGCGCGTGCGGTAGCCGCCGCGCGGCCTTGGGCGGGCGGATGTCGGCGCACGGGTTGTAACCGGAGCCGTGGGTGCGCGCGAGGTAGTGGAAGAGGCCGCGCCAGGCCGAGAGCATGCGCGCGAGCGACCTGCCGTGCAGCCCCCGCGCGTGGAGCCGCGCGATGTAGCCGCGCACCTCGCGCGCCTGGAGCCGCTCGAGCGGGGTGTCGCCGGCGAGCTCGCAGAGCACAGCGATATCGCGTGCGTAATGGCGCAGCGTATGCGGGCTGAGCCGCCGTTCGTGCGCGAGCCGATCGAGGTAGCCGCGCACGAGCGCATTGGCGGCCGCGGGATTTCGATCTCGAATTCCGGGTTTGAAGTTAGCGCCCACTCACGTATCGCAAGTGGTTGGATCCAAGGAATTTCCGGCTCGCCTGCCTCGCGCGCGGCCCGTCTTCATTTGAGGTGCCGGGCGATGGCTGTGCCGATCAACTCCCCCAACCGCTCGAGGTAGAGCGTGCCCATCTCGGGGTAGAAGCGCTGCGGGTCCTCGCTCGCGAGCGCGAGCAATCCGAAGGTCTCATGGTCGCGCAGCGGCACGTAGGAGAACGAGCGCAGGTGAGCGCTCGCCTCGCCGAAGAGCGCCGCCGTATCCACCATGGCGCGGGCACTGCAGTAAGGATGGGCGAGGCTCGCCGCGAAGGCGCGCGTCGCCTCGCTCACTGGATCGAATTCCGGCAGTCCGGCCTGCCCGTTGGCGCGCCACAGGCGCAGCGCCACGTTCGGCACCGCGAAGTCCTCGCGCAAATTGAGGTAGACGGCGCCGAGCACTCCCCGGATGTCGGCGGCGGCGAGCAGCGCGAGCGAGATCCGGTGCACCTTGTCGCTGATCGCATCGTTCTCCTCGCCGAACTGGATCACCTCCCGCAGCTTGCCCTCGAGCTGCCTCGTGCGCTCGCGCAGGGCGAGTATCTGGCGCTCGCTGATCGAGATCGCGCGCCCGCCGTGGGGATGCGGGAGGTAGATCTCCGAGAGCATGTCGGCGTAATCCTCGAAGAACTCCGGGTGTTCCCTGAGCCAGGCTGCGACCTCTTGCGGTTTCATCGTGCTCCCTGATCCCTCAAATTTCGATTTCGCCTTCGAACACCGTCGCCGCGGGACCCGTCATCATCACGGGCTCGCCCTCGCCCGCCCATGATATACCGAGCTCGCCGCCGCGCGTGGCCACCACCACCTGCCGCTCGAGCAAGCCGCGCTGGATGCCGACGACCGCGGCGGCGCAAGCCCCGGTGCCGCAGGAGAGCGTCTCTCCAACTCCGCGCTCGTAGACCCGCAGCCGCACCCGGCGGCGGTCGAGCACCTGCATGTAGCCGGCGTTGGCGCCCTGGGGAAAGCGCGGGTGGCGCTCGATCCGCGGCCCCTGGCTCGCCACCGGCGCGCGCTCGACATCGGGCACGAGCTGCACCGCGTGGGGATTGCCTATGGCAAGCGCGCTCACCTCGAGCGCCCGCCCGTCCACCTCGAGCTCGTAGGTGAGCGCGCGCTCCGGCGCATCGAACGGAATGCGCGCGGGCTCGAATTCCGGCACCCCCATGTTGACCGTCACCTGACCGTCTTCCTCCAGCCGCGGCACGATCACGCCCGCGCGCGTGCCGACCCGGATCTCGCCGCGGGTGGTGAGACCGCGGTCGCGCACGTAGCGCAGAAAGCAGCGCGCCCCGTTGCCGCACTGCTCGACCTCGCCCCCGTCGGCGTTGAAGATGCGGTAATAGAACTCGGTATCGGGGGTTCGCGGCGGCTCGACGAGCAGGATCTGATCGCAGCCGATACCGAAGTGCCGGTCGGCGATCAGGCGCAGCTGCTCGCGGCTCAAGTGGATCGGGCGGGCAAGCGCATCCAAGACCACGAAGTCGTTGCCCAATCCGTGCATTTTAGTGAATTTTAGCTTCATTTAGCAGAAGTTACATGCAAAATTGACGATAATCCACGTAGATGCAGCGATCCATGACCACGGTCATTCCCGCCTCTCGCGCCTTGATCGCCGCCCGCTCGTTGACGATCCCGAGCTGGATCCAGAGCGCCTTGAGACCGAGCGCGATGCACTCCTCCACGAGCTGGTCGAGGTATTCGGCGCGCCGGAACACGTTGACGAGGTCAATCGGCACCGGCACCTCTGCGAGCCGGCGGTAGGCGCGCTCGCCGAGCACCTGCTGCGCGCTGGGGTGAACCGGAATGATCGTGTAGCCGTAGCGCTGCATCGCGCGCGCCACCCCGTGACTGGGGCGCGCCGGATCGGGCGAGAGCCCCACCACCGCGATGGTGCGCACTCTCTTGAGCAGCGCGCAGCGCGCCTCAATGGTCGGGTTCTCGAACATGGCCCCATGCGAGCCAGTGGCGGTCGCTCACCACGGCGACGCGAAAATGCGCAAGACCCGCGGCGCGCAGTTGCGCCTCGACTTCCTGCGGCCGGTAGGCGGCGAGCAGCGAATTGCGGAAATCGCGCTGCAGCAGCGGCGGTGCCCCGGCGGCATGGCGCTCGACCAGGGCCGCGGTTTCCTCGAGCGAGGCCGGCCGCGCGAGATCCATCACCAGCACCGCAGCGCCGGCCCGCGCTGCCCCGGCCACAGTCTGCCACAGCGCCTGCGGGTCGGCCAGGTGATGGAGCAGGCTGTTGCAGATGATGGCGTCGTAGCCGGCTCCGGCGAGGCTGGCATCGGGCAGCCGCAGCCGCACGAGCGTGATGCGCCGCTCGAGCCCGGCGCGCGCGAGCGCCTCGCGCCCGAGGCGCAGCATCGGCTCGGCGCCGTCCACGCCCACGAGCCGCGCCTCGGGATAGGCGCGCGCGAAGCGGATCGTGACATCGGCCGGCCCGCAGCCCAGATCGAGCACGCGCCCGCCACGGAAAGCGGGAAACAGGCGCCGGAAATGCGCGACGAAGGCCTGGTGCGGCTCGGAGAAATCAGCCGCGGCATAGGCGGCGGCCTGCTCCGCATCCTCCATCAACTCGGGCTCCGGGACGCGTTCCATGGACATGCCCGCCTGCCAAGCCTCGGATCAATGGCTGACGGCCCGTGTTCCGCCGACCATCCGGCCTGCCCGACCGGCAGAAGGGGTGGAGGCGAGGAGTCGAGCGCTGTGCGGCATTTTCACGACGCCCGTCGGGAGTTGCGCTCCTCGCGCGTTGCTTCGGCGAGCGCCTCGCATACGAGCCGGATCGCGCTCTCGGGCAGCTGCGGATAGATCGGCAGCGAGAGCACTTCGCGCGCAGCCTGCTCGGCGGCGGGAAGCCGCGCGCCGCGGTGCTCGGCCGCGTAGGCGGGCTGGCGGTGTAGCGGCACAGGGTAGTAGATTGCGCTCGCCACCCCGCGCGCGGCGAGCCGCTCGCGCAGGGCGTCGCGCGCGCTCGCGCGGATCGTGAACTGATGATAGACGTGGCGGCCGCGCCCGTGCTCGGCGGGCAGCTCCACGGGCAAGCCGCCGAGCCGCTGGCGGTAGGTCGCGGCGTGCGCGCGGCGCCGCTCGTTCCAGCGCGCGAGGTGCCTGAGCTTCACGCGCAGCACCGCCGCCTGGAGCTCGTCGAGCCGGCTGTTGTAGCCGACCAGCTCGTGGCGATAGGTGACGCGGCTGCCGTGGTGGCGCAGCATCCGCACGCGCTCGGCGAGCGCCGCATCGTTGGTGGTCACCATCCCGCCGTCGCCCCAGGCGCCGAGGTTCTTGGTGGGATAGAAGGAAAAACACCCGGCCTGCCCCCACCCGCCCACCGGCCGGCCCTCGAAATCCGCGCCGATCGCCTGGGCGCAGTCCTCGATCAGCAGCAGCCCGCGCCGCGCGGCGATTTCGCTGATCGCAGCGAGATCGGCGCTCTGGCCGTAGAGGTGCACGGCGATCACCGCGCGCGTGCGCGGCGTGATCGCGGCCTCGAGGCCAGCCGGATCGAGGGTGTAGGTCGCCGGATCAATGTCGGCGAAGACCGGCCGCGCCCCGAGGTAGCTCACCGCCTCGGCGGTGGCGATGAAGGTGAACGCCGGCACCACCACTTCATCGCCTGGCCCGACGCCGGCGGCCCGTAGCGCAAGATGCAGCGCGTCCGTCCCCGAGCCCACACCCACCGCGTGCGTCACCCCCACCTGCGCGGCGATCTCGCGCTCGAGCGCCTCCCCCTGGGGGCCGAGGATGAACTGCCCCGTGGCGAGCACTGCGCCCACCGCTGCGTCGAGTTCCTCCCGCAGCTCGCGGTACTCGGCCGCGGGATCGCACAGCGGAACGCTCATCGCCCCTTTCCCCGCGCCGTGCGCGAAAGCCGCGCGACCCGCTCTCCGATTTGCCGGCGCACCTCGAGCGCGAGCGCGAGCGCGCGGCGCCCGTCCTGTCCCGAGACCGGCGGCGTGCGCCCCCGGCGCACCGCGGCGACGAAGGCGCGGATGGAAGCGCCGAGCGCATCGGCCCGGGAAAAGGCGCGCTCCTCCTCGACGATCGCCGCTCCGCGCCCGCGCCGCACCAGCCGCAGCCGCGCGTTCTGGAGATCCGCCGAGCCGTAGCGCGCGCGCCCGAAGGCGCGCAGCTTGCGCACCGGGATCTGGCTCACCCGGCTCGCCGAGAGGCTCGCCACGCGGCCGTCGGCGAACTCGATGCGCGCGTCGGCGATGTCCGGGGAATCGGTCAGCACGCGGAAGCCGCAGGCCGAGAGCGATGCGACCTCGGAGCCCACCAGCGCGAGCACGAGGTCGATGTCGTGGATCATGAGGTCGAGGACGACATCCACGTCGGTGCCGCGCTGCTTGAAGTGCGAGAGGCGCTCGGCCTCGATGAACAGCGGTCGGCCGACCCGCGCGGCGAGCGTGGCGAAAGCGGGGTTGAAGCGCTCGAGATGGTCCACGCCGAGGCAAACCCCGCGCGAGCGCGCCAGCGCGATCAGCGCGTCGGCCTCGTGCAGCGTGCGCGCGATCGGCTTCTCGAGCAGCACGTGCACGCCGGCGGCGAGGCACTCGCGCGCCACCGCGTAGTGCGCGCGCGTGGGCACCGCGACCGAGACGAGATCCACCTCGCGCAGCAGCTCGCGGAAATCGCGCACCGCGCGGCAGCCGTGCGCGCGCGCCACGCGCGCAGCGCGCGCAGCGACGAGGTCGGCCGCTCCCACGAGCTTGACCCCCCGGCAAGCGGAGTATTTGGCGGCGTGCAGCGCGCCGAGATAGCCCGTTCCGATTACCGCCGCGCGCAACGTCTTCATCGCGCCATTTTGCCCTGCCGCGCGCCTCCCGGCAAAGCTAGTAGAGGCGCGGCTCGCCCGCAGGGCGCGTCTTGAAGCGCTTGTGCAACCAGAAGTACTGCTCCGGCATCTCGCGCACGCGCTCTTCGATGAACGCGTTCATGCGCCGCGTGTCGGCCGCAAGTTCCTGGCTCGGGAAATCGTCCCACGCGGGATAGAACCTGAGCACGTAGCCCGCCGCGCCGGGCAGTTGGCGCGTCACCGCCGGCACCACCACCGCGCCCGCCAGCCGCGCGATGCGCGCGAGCCCCGTCACGGTCGCCGCCGGCACCCCGAAAAACGGCACGAAGATCGAGTCGCGGGGCCCGAAGTCCATGTCGGGCAAGTAGTAGAACGGCAGCCCGCGGCGCATCGCCTTGACCACCGAGCGCATGCCCTCCTGCCGCGAGTAGAGCTCGATCGGCGCGAAGCGGGTGCGCCCGTGGTAGAGGATCGCGTCGAGCACCGGATCCTTCTGGTGGCTGTACACCGAGACCAGCGGGTATTCGGCGGTGAGCCGCACGCCGCCCATGTCGAGCCCGACGAAGTGCGGCGCGAGCAGGATCACCGGCCGGTCGCCCGCCGCCTGCCAGTGCTCGAGACCCTCGATGCGCACCAGCCGCATGATCCGGCTCTTCCCCGACCACCACAGGATACCGTGCTCGAGAAGGCTCCTGCCGAAGGCCTGGAAATGGCGCCGCGCGAGCCTGCGGCGCTCGGCCTCGCCGAGCCCCGGAAAGCACAGCCGCAGATTGGTGAGCGCGACCTCGCGCCGCTCGCGCACCGCCGCGTAGATCGCGAGCCCGAGCGCCCGCCCCAGGGGGGCGAGCGCCGCGAGCGGCAGGAAGTGCAGCAGCCAGATGAGCGCGAGCGCAAGCCGCGTCAACACGCCGCGCCCCCGATGCGAGAGGCGAGCGGCGAGAAGCGCAAGGACGCACAGCCGACCATGGCTATGACGCTTCCGGCTCGCGGCCGCCGGCCTGCGAGGTGGTCGGCGGCGGCGCCCCCGCAGGAATCTTGTAGCGGTTGTAGCTCCACAGGTACTGCGCCGGCCAGCGCCGCACCGCCTGCTCGATTGCGCGGTTGAGCGCGGCCTCGTCGAAGCCCTGCGCCGCGATCTCCTCGAGATGCAGCCGGTATCCGCGACCCCGCGGCAGCCGTTCGGCCACCGCCAGGATCACCGCCGCCCCGCTCGCCTGCGCGAGCCGGCGCGCGAGCGTCATGGTATAGGCGGGGCGCCCGAAGAACCCCGCCCACACGCCTTCGCCCGCGCCCGGCGCCTGATCGGGCAGCAGCCCCACCGCCTCGCCGCGCGCGAGCGCGCGGTAGAGCGCGCGCACCCCCTTGAGGTTCGCCGGCACCGCCGTGGCTCGCGTGCGGGTGCGCCCCGCCACCATCAGCGGCTCGAGCCAGCCGAGCTTGGGCGGGCGGTAGAGCACGGTGAGCGGCAGGCGCTGCGCGCCGTAGAGCGCGCAGATCTCGAAGCAGCCCAGGTGCGGGGTGAGAAAAACGATGCCGCGGCCCGCAGCCCGCGCCGCTTGCACCCGCTCCCAGCCGCGGCACTCGACCACGAGCCGCGAGAGCTCTTCCTCGGGCCCGAACCACAGCGCGGCGAGCTCGGCAACGCCCTTGCCGGCCTCGGCGATCGCCTGCCGCAGGAGCGATCGGCGCTGCGCCGCGCCCGCGCACACGCCGCTCGCGGTGAGGTTGCCGCGCAGCCGGCGGCGATAAGTGGGCGAGCACCAGTAGATGACCCAGCCGAGCGCGGCGCCCGCCCGGTGCAGCCACGCGAGCGGCAGGCGCGAGAGCGCGCGGAAGAGCAGCGAGAGCATCGGTTTTTGCTTTATAAATCGAGGCTTATCTGCTATTCTATGCGCCTTTTCCCGTTTCACGAAACAGCTCATGAGCGATTTCCTGTTCACATCCGAATCGGTTTCCGAGGGCCACCCGGACAAGATCGCGGATCAGATCTCCGATGCGGTGCTCGACGCGGTGCTCGCGCAGGACCGGCACGGGCGCGTCGCCGCCGAGACGCTGGTGGCGACCGGCCTCGTGGTGATGGCCGGCCAGATCACCACGCAGGCGACCGTCAACTACGGCGAGATCGCGCGCGAGATCATCAAGCGCATCGGCTACGACAGCTCGGAGATCGGTTTCGACTACCGCACCTGCGCGGTGCTCACCGCCTTCGACCGGCAGTCGCCCGACATCGCGCAGGGCGTGGACGAGGGCAAGGGGCTCGACCTCGAGCAGGGCGCGGGCGACCAGGGATTGATGTATGGCTTCGCCTGCGACGAGACGCCGCAGCTGATGCCGATGCCGATCTACTACGCGCACCGCCTGATGGAGCGCCACGCCGAAGTGCGCCGCGACGGGCGGCTGCCCTGGCTGCGGCCCGACGCGAAATCGCAGGTGTCGGTGCGCTACGTGGACGGCAGGCCGCACCACGTCGAGACCGTGGTGATCTCCACCCAGCACGCGCCGGACATCTCGCACGAGCCGCTTTCGGAGGCGGTGATCGAGGAGATCGTGAAGCCCGTCTTCCCGAAGGAGATGATCACGCGGGAGACGCGCTTCCTCATCAATCCCACGGGGCGCTTCGTGATCGGAGGTCCGATGGGCGACACCGGGCTCACGGGCCGCAAGATCATCGTGGACACCTACGGCGGCTACTCGCGCCACGGCGGCGGCGCGTTCTCGGGCAAGGACCCCTCCAAGGTGGACCGCTCGGCCGCCTACGCGGCGCGCCACGTCGCCAAGAACATCGTCGCCGCCGGGCTCGCGAGGAAGTGCGAGGTGCAGATCGCCTATGCAATCGGGGTCGCGCGCCCGGTCTCGATCATGGTGGAGACCTTCGGCACCGGCAAGCTCGCCAACGGCCGCATCGAGCAGCTAGTGGCCCGGCACTTCGATCTGCGCCCCAAGGGCATCATCCAGGCGCTCGACCTGCTGCGGCCGATCTACACCAAGACCGCCGCCTACGGGCACTTCGGCCGCGACGAGCCGGAATTCACCTGGGAGGCGACCGACAAGGCGCCGCTGCTCAGGGCCGAGGCCGGCGTGAAATAACGCCCAGCGCGATCGCCAGGGCTTCTCCGGCGGGTGGCCACGAAGGCGGCGCGCGGGATATAATTCTACGCGCTGAGGAGCGTTGCAACCGGGCTCGTCCCGGCCAGGCTCAGCGAAAATCAACGGCGCTCGCATCGGAGACGGTGCGGGCGTTTTGTTTTTCGGAGTGAATCCCCATGAGCACCAGCTTGCAATCGAGGGCCAAGGACTACCACATCGCCGACATCGCGCTCGCCGAATTCGGGCGCAAGGAGATCGCGATCGCCGAGACCGAGATGCCGGGGTTGATGGCACTGCGCGAGGAGTACCGCGGGCGCCAGCCGCTCAGGGGCGCGCGCATCGCCGGATCGCTACACATGACGATCGAGACCGCGGTGCTGATCGAGACGCTCGTCGCGCTCGGCGCCGAAGTGCGCTGGGCCTCGTGCAACATCTTCTCCACCCAGGATCACGCCGCCGCGGCAATCGCCGCGGCCGGCATCCCGGTGTTCGCCTACAAGGGGGAGAGCCTGGCCGAGTACTGGGATTTCACCCACCGCATCTTCGAATGGGCCGACGGGGGCGGCCCCAACCTCATTCTGGACGACGGAGGCGACGCGACGCTGCTCGTCACCTTGGGCGCGCGCGCCGAAAAGGATCCCGCGCTCCTCGCGCGCCCCGCGAACGAGGAGGAGCACGTGCTCTACGGCGCCATCCGGCGCCGGCTCGAGGCGCAGCCGGGCTGGTACTCGAGGATGCTGGCCGGCATCCGCGGCGTGACCGAGGAGACCACCACCGGCGTGCGCCGGCTCTACCAGATGGAGAAGGAAGGCCGCCTGCCCTTCCCCGCGATCAACGTCAACGACTCGGTGACCAAATCGAAATTCGACAACCTCTACGGGTGCCGCGAGTCGCTGGTGGACGGGCTCAAGCGCGCGACCGACGTCATGATCGCGGGCAAGATCGCGGTCATCGCCGGCTACGGCGATGTCGGCAAGGGCTGCGCGCAGGCGCTGCGAGGGCTGGGCGCTACGGTGTGGGTCACGGAAATCGACCCGATCTGCGCGCTGCAGGCGGCGATGGAAGGCTACCGCGTGGTGACGATGGACTACGCCGCGGACAAGGCCGACATCTTCGTCACCGCCACCGGCAACGTGCGGGTGATCACGCACGATCACATGAAGCGCATGAAGCACAACGCGATCGTCGCCAATATCGGCCACTTCGACTCCGAGATCGACATCGCGAGCCTGCGGCAGTACCGCTGGGAGAACATCAAGCCGCAGGTGGACCACGTGGTGTTTCCCGACGGCAAGCGCCTGATCGTGCTCGCCGAGGGGCGGCTGGTGAACCTGGGTTGCGCCTCGGGACATCCGAGCTTCGTGATGTCGAACTCGTTCACCAACCAGGTGCTGGCGCAGATCGAGCTGCATGCGAACGCCCAGCGCTACGAGAAGAAGGTCCACGTGCTGCCCAAGCACCTCGACGAGAAGGTGGCGCGGCTGCATTTGAAGAAGCTCGGCGCCGAGCTCACCGTGCTCACCGAGGAGCAGTGCCGCTACCTCGGCATCAACGTGGACGGGCCGTACAAGCCCGACCACTACCGCTACTGAGCGAAGGCGGAGGGACACCCCCTCCACGCTCCGCCCTCCACGCCGCCTCCCGCATGAATCTCGCCTCCAAGCTGCTCGCGCCGGGCGGCGCGGTTCTGCTCTACGGCACCACGCCCCCGCGCGAGGGTTCGGCCGAGGAGGCGGTGCGCTTCGCGGCGCAGCGGCTCGGGGAGCGCGTGCGCCGGCTGCCTCTCGACGGGCTCGTGGTCTACGATCTGCAGGACGAGAGCAGCCGCACGCCCTTGCCGCGGCCGTTCCCGTTCTCGCGCACTCTGGATTCGCGCCTCTATTCGAAGCTGCTCGCCACCCTCACCGGGCTGCCGGCGATCACCTACCACTCGATCGGGCAGGCGACGGAGGAGGAATGGCGGCGCTGGCTCGACGAGACGGGCCGCGAGCCGGGGCTGAGATTGCTCTCCATCGTCGGGCGGCCGAGCTCGAAGGGGGCGCACTACGCGATGCCGCTGCTGCGGGCCTTCGAGATCGCCGCCGCGCACCGCTGCGGCTACACGCTCGGCGGCGTGGCGATCGCCGAGCGGCACCGCGCGGCCGCCAGCGAGAGCCGGCGCATGCTGGAAAAAGCGCGCGCGGGCTGCCGCTTCTTCGTGTCGCAGACGGTCTACCACGCCGGGCCGACCGTGCGGCTGCTCGCCGACTACGTCCGCGACTGCGCGCAGGCGGGAACGCCCCCCCGGCGCGTGATCCTCACCTTCGCGCCCTGCGGGCGGGAAAAAACGATGGCGTTCATCAAATGGCTCGGGATCGAGGTCCCAGAGGCGACCGAGCGCGCGATCCTCGACGCGCCCGACCCGCTCGCGAAATCCATCGCGATCTGCCGCGACAACTTGAGAGAAATCCTCGAGCAGGACTACCTCGGGCGGCTGCCGCTCGGTCTCAACATCGAGAGCGTCTCGATCAACCGGGACGAAATCGACGCCTCCGTCGAGCTCTTCCACACGCTCGCCGAAGTGCTGCTGCGCTACCTCCCCGCAGCATCCTGACCCCCGCGCCCCGCCGCCCTGCGGCCCCGCAGTTACCGCCACGCGCGTTCTGCGGCACAATTACCGCCGAAGCGGACAGCGCGCGCCGCTTGGACCGCGCCGGCTCGAACGCATCGCTTGCCTGCCGTTCGACCGGCGCCACTGACCACAGCGAACAACAACGGGGGCAACGGTGCAGACGGAAACCTCGACCACGAAGGCGGACCCGCGCGAGCCGGCCCACAGGGCGCTCGTCCCGGAGGTGAAGGCGCGCCCGCCGAGGGAGGCGGCGAAGCTGCTCGCCGAGCAGCCCGTCGCGGTGACGGCGGCGGTGCTCCTCGAGCTCAACCCCGGATTCACTCAGGACATCCTCGCCGAGCTCCCGGGCGGGCTGGTGGACAGCGTGCTGCACTCGGTATCGCCCGAGATCGCGCTGCAGTGGCAGCGCAACCGCACCTATCCCGAGGGCAGCATCGGGCGCCTGATGGAGCCGGCCTACGCGGTGTTCCACCCCGCAATGACGGTGCGGCAGACCGTGGAGCGGCTGCACGCCCTCATCAAGATCGCGTTCATCACCTACGGCTACGTGGTGGACGAGGCCGGCAGGCTGCGCGGGCTGATCACCATGCGCGACCTGCTGTTCGCGCCGCAGGAGGCGCGGCTCGAGGCGCTGATGTTGAGGGACGTCTTCACGCTGCGCCCCGAGACCCCGCTCAACGAGGCGATGAAGCTCGTGCTCGAGCGCCACTATCCGGTCTATCCGGTGTGCGACGAGGCGGGCGTGCTGATCGGGCTGGTGCGCGGCCAGGCGATGTTCGAGGAGCAGGCGATCGAGATTACCGCCCAGCCCGGCACCATGGTCGGGGTCGAAAAAGAGGAGCGGCTCGCCACCCCGATCCGGCAGAGCTTCAAGTTCCGCCATCCCTGGCTGCAGCTGAATCTGCTCACCGCCTTCGTCGCCGGCGCGGTGGTCGCCCTGTTCCAGGACACGGTGGATCGCCTGGTGATCCTGGCGGTGTTTCTCCCCGTGCTCGCCGGGCAGTCGGGCAACACCGGCTGCCAGGCGCTCGCGGTCACGCTGCGCGGGCTCACGCTGGGGGAGCTGAAACGAGGGCGGGAGCGCGCGCTGATCGAAAAAGAGGCCTGGCTCGGCTTCTACAACGGCTCGCTCACCGGGCTGGTCGCCGGGCTCGGCATGCTGGCGCTCGCGATCTACCAGGGCAACCCCAACGCCCTCGTGCTCGCGATCGTGGTATGGATGGCGCTGGTCGGCAGCTGTGTCACGAGCGGGCTGTGCGGGGCTTTGATCCCGCTCACGCTCAAGCGCCTGGGGCTCGATCCCGCCACCGCCTCGAGCATTTTTCTTACCACCGCTACCGACGTCGTGAGCATGGGCATGCTGCTCGGGCTCGCGGCGTTGCTGGTCCGCTGATCCGGCGGCTCGCGCTGCGGGCGAGCGCCCCCGCGCGGGGTCTGCTGCGGGCCGGGAAAGGGGCCGGAGTAAATACTAACTCTCGGCCATTTTCCCATTGCGAAACATGGGGTTGTGGCTCAGGCCGCGGCCTTGGGCTTGCTCTTCGCCTTGGCTTGGGCCGCCTTCGCATGCATCGCGGCGTAGGCGGCGTGCGCTGCCGCCTCGGCATCGCCCACGTGCACCGGCAGCCCCAGGTCGGAGAGCACCGAGCCGAGAGCCGCGAGGCACAGCATCACGTTGTCGGGGCGGCACGAGTAGCCCATGATGCCGAAGCGCCAGATCTTGCCGGCGAGCGGCCCCAGGCCCGCGCCGATCTCGAGGTTGAACTCGGAGAGCAGCGTGCGCCGCACCAGCGCCTCGTCCACGCCCTCGGGGCAAATGACGGCGTTCATCTGCGGCAGCCGATGCTCGGGCCTCACCAGGAATCTGAGCCCCATCGCCTCGAGCCCGGCCTTGAGCGCCACGTGGTGGCGCTGGTGGCGCGCCCAGGAATTCTCCAGCCCCTCCTCGCGCAGGAGCAGCAGCGCTTCGTGCAGCGCGAAGAGCGAGTTGGTCGGCGCAGTATGGTGGTAGGTGCGAGTGGTCGTTCCCCAGTAGCCGAGCAGCAGGTTCATGTCCATGAACCAGGAATGGATCTTGTCCTTGCGCGCCTTGACGTACTCGACCACGCGCTCGGAGAACGAGACCGGGGACAGCCCCGGGGTGCAGGACAGGCACTTCTGGCTCGCCGAGTAGATGGCGTCCACCCCCCATTCGTCCACCAGCACGGGGATGCCCCCGAGGGAAGTGACCGCGTCCACGATGGTGAGCGCGTCGTAGCGATGCGCGATCTCGGTGAGCAGCCGCGCGTCGGACTGCACCCCGGTGGAGGTCTCCGCGTGCACGAAGGCGACCACGCGCGCGTCGCGGTTCTTCTTGAGCGCGTCCTCGAGCTTGTTCGGGTCCACCGGCTCGCCCCACCTGTCCTCGACCACCACGGGCACGCCGCCCATGCGCTCGACGTTCTCGATCATGCGTCCGCCGAAGACCCCGTTGCGGCACACGATCACCTTGTCCCCGGGCGCGACCAGGTTGACGAAGCAGTATTCCATGCCGACCGAGCCCGGGCCGGAGAGCGGGAAGGTGAGCGGATTCTTCGTCTGGTAGGCGTAGCGCAGCAGCGCCTTCAGCTCCTCCATCATCTCGATGAACACCGGGTCGAGATAGCCGATCGCGGGCTGGCTCATGGTGGTGAGCACGCGCGGATGGATCTCGGTCGGCCCCGGCCCCATGAGCGTCCTCTGCGGCGGGTGAAACGAGCTGATGCGTTTGACGGGCGCGAAATCGTTCATGGCGTCGCTCTCCGGTAGCGGTGATCCGAACAGGCTCTCGCCGTCCGGACGCGATTTGAGCCGGATCGGCTTGCGGGCGTTGGCTTCGTTCAGCACCTCGACGGCGGTGATGCCCCCGGCGGTGAGCGCCTCGACCTCCATCGCCCAGCGCGCCGGGATGTAGCCGGATTTGACCCAGTGGCTCACCACCGCGCGGTCCAGCCGCAGCTTGCGCGCGACCTCCGCCTGGCTGCCGAACAAGGTGACGAGGCGCTCCGCGCAGTTCACAGAGTTTTCCCGGCCTTCGGCCCGATCGTTTTCCGAAAGATTATCATGACAAAATAATTTTGACAAAATGAAAACGACGCGACCCGCCCCTTGCACTATTTATGGTTCAAATTCAGTGAATTACGCCTGAGTCCCGCGCTCGCCACGGGACGGGGGCAAGAGCTCGAAGTCGAACGCCTCGCGGTCGAGCAGGTGCGAGACCCGCACGTGCCGCAGGCTGTTCAGCATCGTCTCGACCCGCCCGGGATGCTCGCGTTCCCACTGGCGCAGCAGCCGCTTCATCTCGTTGCGCTTGAGATGCTCCTGCGAGCCGCACAGGTTGCAGGGAATGATCGGGAATTGTCTCAGTTCGGCGTACGCCGCCAGATCGCGCTCCTTGCAGTAGGCGAGCGGCCGGATCACGACGTGCCGCCCGTCGTCGGATCGCAGCTTGGGTGGCATCGCCTTGAGCTGTCCGCCGTAGAAGAGGTTGAGGAGAAAGGTCTCGAGGATGTCGTCGCGGTGGTGTCCCAGCGCGATCTTGGTCGCGCCGAGCTCGGAGGCCACCCGGTAGAGCACGCCGCGCCGCAGCCGCGAGCACAGCCCGCACATCGTCGCTCCCTCCGGGACGACGCGCTTCACCACGCTGTAGGTATCCTGCGTCTCGATGCGGAACGGCACGCCCAAGCGCGCGAGGTACTCGGGCAGCACGTGCGCGGGGAATCCGGGCTGCTTCTGGTCGAGGTTGACGGCGACGAGCTCGAAGCGCACCGGCGCATGCTGTCTCAAGTAGATCAGGAGGTCGAGCAGCGCGTAGCTGTCCTTGCCTCCGGACAGACAGACCATCACCTTGTCGCCCTCCGCGATCATGCCGTAGTCGGCGATCGCCTCGCCCACCAGCCGCCGCAGCCGCTTCACGAGCTTGTTCGCCTCGTACGATTCCCGACGCTCCCGAGCGCTGCGCGGCTGAATTCGAATCGCGGTCGTCTGCATATCGCCCATCCGGTAGCTCGCGAATCGTGAATCGCCGCCGCCCGTCGCGGCAGCGCGCCGTCACGATTCACCATTCACGATTCACGGGCTCTTAGAGAGTAACACTCCTGCCCCCGTCCACCGCCAGGATCTGGCCGGTGACGTAGGGCGCGCCTGCGATCAGGAATTCTACCGCCTCCGCGATGTCCTCGGGCTCGCCGATGCGCTTGAGCACCGTCTGACTGATGATGCGCTGGCGCGCCACCTCGTCGCGCCAGGTCTCGTTCTCCGGCCACAGGATGGTGCCGGGGGCGACCCCGTTCACGCGCACCTCGGGCCCGAGATCGCGCGCGAGGGCGCGCGTGAGCGCAGCGAGCCCCCCTTTCGCGGCGGTGTAGACCGCGTGGTTCTTCATCGGGAGCGCGGCGTGGATGTCCACGATGTTGACGATCGAGCCATGGTTCTTCCGCAGCTCGGCGGCGGCGGCCTGCGCGAGGAACAGCGGCGCCTTGAGATTGGTGCCGACGACGTCCTCCCACGCCTGCTCGGTGATCTCGCCTATCGCCGTGGGGTAGAAGCTCGAGGCATTGTTGACGAGGGCGTCCAGCCGGCCGAAGCGCTCGAGCGCCGCTCGCACGAGCTGCGCCGCAGCGCCCGTCTTGAGCAAATCGGCCTGCGCCGGCGCGGCCGAATTGGCGCGCCTCGCGTTCAGTTCCTCCTGCAGCGCGCGCGCCTCGAGCGCGGAGGAGCGGTAGTGGATGAGCACGTTCGCGCCCGCGGCGTGCAGGCGCCGGCAGATCGCGGCGCCGATGCGCCTCGCCCCGCCCGTCACCAGCACCGTCCTGCCCTGCAGCGCTTGCGCCATTATCCGGTCGCCCCGCACGTGTAGAATTGTAGTGTATCCCGGAGCCTTTCTCGCCCTTCTCGCCCTTGGCCGCCGCCGCGCCGCCGCAGCTTCCTGCGCCGCCCCCCGAGGCGGCTGCGCTGAGCGGGCGGCTCGTGCGCGCGATCGCCGCGGAGATCGCGCGCGCGGGCGGATGGATCTCCTTCGCGCGCTACATGGAACTCGCGCTCTACGCACCGGGCCTCGGCTACTACATGGCCGGCGCGCGCAAGCTCGGGCGCGAGGGCGACTTCGTCACCGCGCCCGAGATCTCGCGGCTGTTCGGCCGCACGCTCGCGCGCCAGCTCGCCGCGCTCGCGCGGGCGGGATTCGGCGAGATCCTGGAGATCGGCGCCGGCAGCGGCGCGCTCGCCGCGGATCTGCTGCTCGAGCTCGAACGCCTCGGGCATGCCCCCGGGCGCTACCTGATCCTCGAGCTCTCCCCGGACCTGCGCGATCGCAGCCGCGACACGCTCGCCGCGCGCGCGCCGCATCTGCTCGAGCGCGTGGCGTGGCTGAACCGCCTGCCGCCCGCTTTTTCGGGAGTGGTGATCGGCAACGAGGTGCTCGACGCGATGCCCGTGCACATCTTTCAGCGCGTGGGGGGAAACGTCGTGGAGCTGGGCGTCGGCTGCAACGCCGGGAAGCTCGAGTGGGCTCCGCGGCCTGCCGCATTCCCGGGCGCCGAGGCGCCCGATCCGGCGTGCTTCCCGGTGGACGGCTACCGCACCGAAATCCATTACGTGGCGCGCGCCTTCGTGAGGAGCCTCGGCGCGGCGCTCGCGCGCGGGGCGGCGATCTTCTTCGATTACGGCTTCCCGCGCCACGAGTACTATCATCCGCAGCGCGCGCGCGGCACGCTCCTGTGCCACTACCGCCATCGCGCGCACGACGATCCCTTTTTCCTGCCGGGGCTGCAGGACATCACCTCGCACGTCGACTTCTCGGCGATCGCCCGCGCGGCGGGCGAGGCCGGGCTCGAGTTGCTCGGCTACACCCACCAGGCGCAGTTCCTGGTGAACTGCGGCATCACCGAGATCCTCGCCGAGGTCTCGCCCGAGGCCGTCCGGGACTACGCGCCGCTCGCCGCCGAAGCGCAGAAGCTGCTCTCGCCCGCGGAGATGGGGGAGCTCTACAAGGTGATTGCGCTCGGCCGGGGCGTGCGCGGGCCGCTGCTCGGCTTCACCCGGGGCGACCGGGCTCACACGCTCTGAGGGTGCGCGCTCCGCACGCGCCAGCGATGATCCGCCGCCGGCCGCCCCGACGGCTCTTCCGGAAACCGGACCCGGATCCAGGTTTCGCCCGGCCCTGCCCTCTTCATCCGGGAAAGAGGGGCGGGTCGAGGGTCGGGCGGCGCAACCAAGTTGCGTAAAGCTCGATAGAATGCGCCTCATGCCCCGCCCGAAGCCCGTACGGTGGATGCTCGGCGCGCTCGCGCTCGCCCTCTGCGCGCCGAGCGCCGGCCAGTCCCCGGGCGAGGCGCCCGAGGTCGCGCGCGCCAGGTATCTCTGGTCGCAGAGCCCGCACGGGAAGTTGCTCGAGCGCATCCTGCCGCGCGCGATCGAGCCGCACGAGCTGCCCGAGCCGAAGTCGGAGGGCGCGCGGCTCGCCACTCGCTACTGCGTGCAGTGCCACTACCTGCCCAATCCCCGGATGCACACCGCGCTCAAATGGAAGACGGTCGTGGACCGCATGTACTGGCGCATGCTGGGCAAGGGCAACCTCGGCGGCCTGATGAAGGAGATGATGGAGGACGTCGAGGCGCCGAGCGAGCGCGAGCTCGGGGTGCTCGTGCGCTACCTGCAAAGACACGCGATGAAGGAAATCGACCCGCGGCACCCGGCGCTCAGGTCGGGCGCGGGGCAGGTGTTCGGCATCGCCTGCTCGCAGTGCCACGCCCTGCCCGATCCGCGCCTGCACACCGCGCGCGAGTGGCCGCAAGTGGTCGAGCGCATGCAGCGCCACATCGCCTGGCACAACGTGGTGGTAGGGGCGGACGAGCTCAAAACCGTGCCGGTGCTCGATACCGGCGAGATCGTGCGGCTGCTCCAGCACCACGCACGCCCGGACAAGAAGGGCGATTAGCCACCGAGAGCACGGAGAACGACGACAATTCCGCTCATCGCCCCTGCTCTGCGACCTCGGTGCCCTCCGCGGCTTGATTGGAGCTCGGAATGAAAGCGATGCAGCTTGCGGCGCCGCGCGCTCCGCTGCGGCTCGTGGATCTGCCCACCCCGCGCCCGGGCCCGGACCAGATCCTGATCCGGGTACGCGCCTGCGGGGTATGCCGCACCGATCTGCACGTGGTGGACGGCGAGCTCACGGATGGCAAGCTTCCGATCATTCCGGGCCACGAGATCGTCGGCACCGTCGTCGAGCGTGGCGCGCGCGCCGAAGACCTCGCGCCCGGCGCGCGCGTGGGGGTGCCCTGGCTCGGCGCGACCTGCGGCGCGTGCGGCTACTGCAGGAGCGGGCGCGAGAACTTGTGCGCGGCGGCGCGCTTCACCGGCTACCACCTCGACGGCGGCTACGCGGAGTACGTGCTCGCCGACCGGCGCTACTGCTTGCCGATCCCGGACGCCTACGAGGACGCCGCCGCCGCCCCATTGCTTTGCGCCGGGCTGATCGGCTACCGCGCGCTCGTGGCGGCGGGCGAGGCGGCGCGGCTCGGCATCTACGGCTTCGGCGCCGCCGCGCACATCGTGGCGCAGATCGCGCGCTACCAGGGCCGGCGCGTGTTCGCGTTCACGCGCCCGGGGGATGCGGCGGCGCAGGCCTTCGCCCGGGAACTCGGAGCCGAGTGGGCGGGCGATTCGACCGCGCTGCCGCCCGATGAGCTCGACGCCGCGATTCTCTTCGCGCCGGTCGGCGCGCTCGTGCCGCAGGCGCTGCGCGCGACCGCGCGCGGCGGCACGGTGGTATGCGCCGGCATCCACATGAGCGAAATTCCGGCGTTTCCCTACGCGCTGCTGTGGGGCGAACGCACGGTGCGCTCGGTCGCCAATCTCACGCGCCGCGACGGCGAGGAATTTCTCGCGCTCGCGCCCGAGGTGCCGGTGCGCACCACGACCGAGGTCTTCCCGCTCGCGCAGGCGAACGAAGCGCTCGCGCGGCTGCGCGCCGGCGCAATCACCGGCGCGGCGGTGCTGGTGCCATGACTCGAATCGCGGTGGCGAGGCGACGGGTGAGAGCCTGCGCGCCACCGCGGCATCGCGTCACTGCCGCAACTTTGCCAGCGTGAGGTCGAAGCTCGCCGCGAGCCCGCCCTCCTTCCCCACGAGCCTCGTCACGAGCTCGCGCGGGGCGCCGCGCTCCGGATCGAAATAGAGCTGCGTCACCAGCGTCGCATAGCCCTTGGCGCTCACGCGGTAATGAATGTGGCGCGGGCGCCCCGGGTATTCTCCCGGCATCACCGTCACGAAGCGATAGCGGCCTTGGGCATCGGTCCTCAGGCTCGCGCGCAGCAGGCAGTCCGGATCGTCCTGTTTCGCGCCGACCTGCGAATACGCGCCGCGCCCGTCAGCGTGCCAGACCTCGATCAGCGCGCCGGCGAGCGGCGCACAATCCGGCGTCCCGAGCACGCGTCCCGACACGACGAGCTTTTCCGCTGCGCCCGCGCCGCTCGCGCACAGTTCCTGCTGCTCCGGCGCGCCCGGCTTGTAGAACGGCCCCAGGGCATCGCGCGGGGTCGGGCGGCAGGGCTGCGCTAGCGCCGCCGGAGCGACGAGCAGCGCCCAACCGGCCGCAATGAATTTCCTGCGCGTGATCATTCCCTCGCCCGGCGCCGCGTCGCTGCATCGCTCCGTCACTGGGGCACCTTCATTCCCCGCTGCACCGCCGGCCGCGCGGAGATCGCCTCGAACCAGCGTTTGACGTGCGGAAAGTCATCGAGATCGGTCTTGTGCCATTCGTGGCGCGCGACCCAGGGATAGGTCGCGATGTCGGCGATCGAGTATTCGTCCGCCAGGTACTCGCGGTCCTTCAGGCGCGCGTCGAGAACCCCGTAGAGCCGGCGCGCCTCCCTGACGTAGCGCTCGATTGCGTAGGGCACCGCCTCCTTCGCCGCGCGCAGGAAGTGGTGCACCTGGCCGAAGATCGGCCCCACGCCCCCCATCTGGAACATGAGCCACTGCAGCGCCTCGTAGCGCGCGCGCATCGAGCAGGGGAGCAGCCGTCCGCTCTTGCCCGCGAGGTAGACGAGGATCGCGCCCGATTCCATCATCGCGATGGGCGCACCGCCGGGGCCGTCGGGGTCCACGATCGAGGGAATCTTGCCGTTGGGGTTGATCCTCATGTATTCCGGCCTGAACTGCTCGCCGCGCCCGATGTCCACCGGGTGCACGCGATACGGGAGCGCGAGCTCCTCGAGCATGATCGAGACCTTGCGCCCGTTAGGCGTGCTCCAAGTGTAGAGGTCTATCATCTGGCTCCTTCTTCGCTCATGAAACGACGCGTGAGCCGTTGCGGCAGGCGGGCACGGCCTGTTTTCGCGATTCGCCATTCACGACTGGCGGCTCACGGCTGCTCGAGGGCGCGGCGGATCGCCTCGAGTCGCGCAGCCCCCACGCCGGCGCGAATGTCGGCCGCCACCTTCGATGCCTTCGCGATCCTTCCGGCGTCCACCGCTGCAGCGGCCGCGAGCGCGCGTTCGAGCCGCGCGCGCGCCGCTGCCGGCTGCGGCTCGCCCGCGAGCGCCGCGGTCACGAGTTCCGCGAAGCGCTCCGGCCTGCGCCACGCGTCCGCACTGTCGAACAGCTCCAGCACCGATTCCGCGTCGAGCGCGGCAGCGTCTTGTAGCGCGTTCGCGTGGCGCGCGGCAAGCAGCGCGAGGTCCCGGCACTCGGCCGGCACCTTGAGCCGGCC
>DATLZE010000148.1:0-22657 GCA_035574195.1 Burkholderiales bacterium
CTCGACAGCGGCGAGGAGATCCGCGCGCGCTGCGTGGTCTCCGGAGTCGATCCGCGCCGCAGCTTTCTCGAGCTGGTGGGCGAGCGCGAGCTGCCCGCGGAGTTCGTCGCGGCGATTCGCCGCTATCGCTTTCGCGGCTGCTCGGGCAAGGTCAACCTCGCGCTCGCCGAGCTGCCGCGCTTCCCCTGCCTGCGGGCGGAGCAGGAGCTGCTGCGCGGGGCGATCTCGATCTCCCCGAGCGTGGATTACCTCGAGCGCGCCTACGACGAGGCGAAGTACGGGGCCTTCTCGCGCCGCCCCTACCTCGACATCGTGATCCCGTCGCTGCTCGATCCCTCGATGGCGCCGCCGGGAAAGCACGTGATGTCCATCTTCGCGCAGTATGCGCCCTATGACCTGGCCGGAGGCTGGAACGAGGCGCGGCGCGAGGCCTTCGGCGACGCGGTGATCGAGACGCTCGCCGAGTACGCCCCGAACCTGAAGTCGGCGATCCTCTACCGCCAGGTGGTCACGCCCGCCGACCTCGAGCGCACTCTGGGTCTTACCGAGGGCAGCATCTTCCACGGCGAGATCGCGCCCGCGCAGCTGTTTTTCCTGCGGCCCGCACCCGGCTGGGCGGCCTATCGCACGCCGCTCGCGGGCTACTGGCTGTGCGGCTCGGGAACGCATCCGGGAGGCGGCGTGATGGGCGCCTCGGGCCGTAACGCCGCGCGCGCGATCCTGCGCGCGGGCGCATGACAAGACGCGGGCGCGCGACTATGCTTGACGGGTGAGGCGGGCATGGAGATCGCCCTTTCTCCTCTCGTATACTTCGATGCGCGCGGCTCGACCGTGCTCGAGAAAGCCGCCGCTGCGCGCGCGCAAGACGAGGCGAAGAAGGAAAAGCGCCTGTTCTGCGCGCTTTGCCGGCATCCGATCACCCATCAGGACGAGCGCATCGAGGTGGCCGGCGGGCACCGGCACACGTGCACCAATCCCGCGGGCTTCACTTTCACCTTCGGCTGTTTTCGCGAGGCGGCGGGCTGCACCGCCGTCGGCGCGCCCACCCTGGAGCACACCTGGTTCCGCGGCTACGCCTGGCGGATCGCCCTCTGCGCCGCTTGCGAGCGCCATCTCGGCTGGCGTTTCCAGGCTCCGGGCGATCGCTTTCACGGGCTGATCCTCGAGCGCCTCACCTCGGCCGGCGGCGCGCGCGGCTAGCGCCTGTCGCCGGAATCGGACGCAACCGCCGACGAGCGCCGATGAAAATCCGGAATCGCCCCCCGGGATCGCGGAGATCGCGGAGGAGGCGCAAAAACGAGCTCGCTTTCCGGCGCGCTCCTTGCGGCCTCTGTGGCCAACAGGCGCTTCGAACCCATAGCCGGCCACGGAGATCGCCGGGGTCACGGAGACCCGAGGCGGATTTCCCCTCCTCCCGGCATTCGCGGGGTTCTCGGCGGGCGGGGGGGCGCGCGTGAACGCGCTCGTCATCGGCGACGGGGTGAACGAGCTGGTCTGCGCGCGGCTGCTCGCGCGCGCGGGGCTCGAGGTGCGCGTGCTCGCAGGGCGCGCGCGGCCGCGCGTGGATCCCGACGATCAGGGCTGGGTGCCGCCCGCGCTGCTGCGCGCGCTCGGGCCCGCAGCGCGCGGTCTGACGGTGCGTCATCCCGATCCCTGGGCAACGGTGCCGCTCGCCTCGGGCGGGCGGCTCGAGCTCTTCCTGGATCCCGCCCGCACGGCCAAGGCGATCCGGCGCGTGAGCCCGCGCGATGCGCAGAAGTGGCCCGAGTTCTGCGCGCGCCTGGCGCGCCTGGCGCGCCTGCTCGAGCGCCTCTACAGCGCTCCGCCGCCCGACCCCGCGGGCGGCGAGCTGCGGGAGCTGGCGCGGCTCGCCGGGCTCGCCCTGGGCGTGCGCCGGCTCGGCCGGCAAGGCATGCAGGATCTGCTGCGCCTCCTGCCCATGCCGGTCGCCGACTGGCTCGAGGAGTGGTTCGAGTGCGACGCGCTGAAGGGCGCGCTCGCCGCCGCCGGCGTGATGGATCTGCACCAGGGGCCGCGCGCGGGCGGCACGGCCTTCAACCTGCTGCACCGTCACGTCGGATGCCCTCCTGGCGTTTTTCGCCCGCCGCGCTCGAATCTGCGGCAGGTGCTGGAAGCGCTTCCCGGAATCGAGATACGGCGCGAGGCGCAGGTCGCGCGCATCAGCGTGCGCGCGGGTCGCGTCGTCGGCGCGGTGCTCGCCACGGGCGAGGAGATCGCCGCCTCTTTGATCGTTTCCGGCCTCGATCCGCGCCGCACGCTGCTCGAGCTCGTGGACCCCGGCTGGCTCGACCCGGAGTTCGCGCGAGCGGTGCGGCACATCCGCTGCCGCGGCGCCGCCGCGCGAGTCGTGCTCGCCCTCGAACGCGCGCCCGCGTTCCGGAGACTGGTGGTGGCGCCCTCGCTCGACTACCTCGAGCGCGCCCATGACGAGGCGAAGTACGGGCGCGTGTCGCAAGCGCCCTATCTCGAGGCGGTCGACGGGGATGAAAGTCCCGACGGGCGCCAGCGCCTGCACGTGCGCGCGCAGTACGTTCCGCACGCGCTCGCGCCGGAGCGATGGAACGAGGAGCGGCGCCGCGCGCTCGGAGCGGCTGTGCGGGAGGCGCTGCGCCGCCACGCGCCCGAGCTCGGGGAGGCGGCGGTCGAGCGGGTACTGGCGCCACCCGATCTGGAGGCCCTCCACGGCTGGCCCGAGGGCCAGCCGCAGCACGCGGAACTTGCGCTCGATCAGGTGCTGTGGATGCGGCCGCATCCTGCGCTCGCGCGCTACCGCACGCCGGTCGCAGGCCTCTATCTGTGCGGCCCGGCGATGCATCCGGGCGGCGATATCGCCGGCGCCGCCGGCGCGAACGCCGCACGCGAGATCCTGCGCATCCTGCGCCGCGGCGTGCTCGGTTGATGCGGCGCCAGTGCTAACGCGCGTGCTGAAAATGCCTGGCGGCGCTCGACCCCTCACCCCTTCACCCGCTGCCGAGCGGGAGAGGGCGAGTGGTCGGCGCCAAATGGCTCGTCAGACAATCCGGGACTCGGCAGGGTGGCGCCAGCGCAGGCCGGTGAAGCGGCTGAAGTCGCGGTCGGTGGTTACCCGCTCGCAGCCCGGTTCGATCGCGAGCGCGGCCAAATAGGCGTCGGGCACGAGGTTGCGCTTCACGCCGCTCTCGACGCAGAGCCGGCGAAAGATTTCCCAATGCCTGGGGCCGGGCGCGACGAGCACGCAGTTGGGGCGCTCGCGCAGCTGCGCGGCGAACGCGAGCGCCTCCGCCATCGGGCTCGGCCGGGCGAAAACCTTGGGGTGCGTCACGGCCCGCAGGAAGCCGGCGAGCACCGGCTCCGAGAGAGCGTAGGCGTGCTCGCCGTTGACGACGGCCTCGAGCCAGCTGCGGCACAGAGCATGGTGCGCCGTATCCGCGCGGTGCGCGTACACCAGCACGTTTACGTCCGGGAGAACCAGCTCAGGACTCCATGAGATCGAGGAGCGAGGCGCTGTCGTCTGAGTCCACGCCCGGCCGCACGCCGCCCCCTTTCACGGTCTTCAGGCGCACCGGTTTCGCCCTGGCGTGCGTGCGCCGCCGCGCGAGCGCCTCGCGCAGCGCGTCCTCCAGCACGGCGGTGAGCGTGCGGCCCGTTTCGGCCGCGTATTTTTTGGCCTCCGCGAGGAGGCGCTCGTCGAGACGGACAGTGGTCGCATGCATCGAAGCATATAGGCCAGCATCAGTATGTCAAAGCACTCCCGGCGGCTTCGGGATACAATGCCGCGCCGGGCTCCCGCCCGGTTCCGCCCGGCGCGCGGCGGATTACCTGTATCGGGTATGAGAAGGCTTGGCGCATTTGTGCTGCTGCTCGCGCTCGCGGCCGCAGCGGGCTGCGGCGAGAGGGTGCCGCGGCTCGCGCCGCTCGGGCCGAACGACGTCGTGGTCGCCTTCGGCGACAGCCTGACCTACGGCACGGGAGCGAACGAGGACGAGAGCTATCCCGCGGTGCTCGAGCGGCTGATCGGGCGCAAGGTGGTGCGCTCGGGCGTGCCGGGCGAGGTGACCGCGGGCGGGCTCGCGCGGCTTCCCGCAGTGATCGAGCAGCACCGCCCCGCGCTCATGATCGTGTGCCTGGGCGGCAACGACATGCTGCGCAAGACGGAGGAGGCGACGATCAGGTCGAATCTGCGCGAGATCATCCGCACCATCCGCTCGCACGGCATCGGCGTAGTGCTGGTCGGCGTGCCGCGCCCGGGCCTGATCACCAGCGCCGCCGAGTTCTACGAGGAGCTCGCGCGCGAGTTCGGCATCCCCTACGAGGGCCGCATCGTCACCAGCGTGCTCTACCGCCCGGACGAGAAGTCCGATCCCATCCACCCCAATGCCAAGGGCTACCGCCGGATCGCCGAGGCGATCGCTGCGCTGCTGAAGAAGGCGGGTGCCATATGAGCCCGCAAGCCGTGAGAGGGCGGGAGAGCGCGAGGTCGGAGCAGCGAGAGGAGCCGTGAGCGCGGCAGCGCGCGAGCTCTCGGTCCCTGCGGCTCGCGCGCTCCCGATCCCCCGATCTCCCGGATGACGAGCTCCTCGCACCACCCGCCGCTGGCACCGGTGGCGCTCACCGTGCTGACGTGCGTCGCGGAAATCTTCAGCATGACCGGCTTCGCGGCCTACACCACGCTGCTGCCGGTGCTGCAGCGCGAGTGGGGTCTTTCCAATTCCGAGGCGGGTCTGATCGGGGGCGTTTACTACGCCGGCTACATCGCCGCGACCCCCGTGCTCACCGGGCTTACCGACCGCGTGGATTCGCGCCGTATCTACCTGGGCGCCTGCCTGCTCTCGGCGCTGGGCGCGGCGGGGTTCGCGCTGCTCGCCGAGGGCGTGGCGAGCGCCGCCGCCTTCCAGTTCCTGATCGGCGCCGGGCTCGGCGGCAGCTACATGCCGGGCCTGAAGATGCTCGCCGACCAGCTGGAGGGCGCGGTGCAGTCGCGCGCGGTCGGCTTCTACACCGCGAGCTTCGGCGTCGGCTCCACGGTCTCGATCTTCGCCTGCGGCTGGATCGGCGCCGCCTTCGGCTGGCAGTGGGCGTTCGCCTGGGGCGTGGCGGGACCGGTGGTGGCCGCGGCTCTCGTCACCGTGTTCATGCCGCGCGGTCGCGCGCGCGCGGGCGGGCATCCAGCGCCGGCGCTGCTCGACTTCCGGCCGGCGCTCAAGAACCGCCGCACGCTGCTCTACGTCCTCGGCTACTCGGTGCACAATTACGAGCTTTTCGGCCAGCGCTCGTGGATGGTCGCTTTTCTCGCCTACTGCGCGACGCTGCAGCCGCCGGAGGCGCCGATGCTCGCGAGCGCGGCGACGCTCGCCGCGATAGTCAACGCGCTCGGCCCGGTGATGAGCGTCTCGGGCAACGAGCTGGCGCTGCGCTTCGGGCGCACGCGGGTGATCTTCGTTTTCATGACCGCCTCGGGCCTCACCGCCTGCGGGATCGGCTACACCGCGGCGCTGCCCTGGGCGATCGTCTTCCTGCTGATGTGCGTGCACTACGGGCTCATGCTCGGGGACTCCGCCGCGCTCACCTCCGGCGCGGTCGCCTCCGCCCGTCCCGAGGAGCGCGGCGCCACGATGGCGGTCTATTCCTTCGCAGGCTTCAGCGCGGCGTTCCTCGCCCCGCTCGTCTTCGGCGTGGTGCTCGATCTCGCCGGCGGCAACCGGAGCCCTACCGCCTGGGGGCTCGCTTTTGCGAGCATCGGCATCTTCGGCGCGCTCGCGCCGCTCGCGCGCTGGCTGTATCTGCGGCGCGCGCGGGGTGCATAATGGACCCACGCACATCGGCACCCCCGTGGACCTCGCAGAAGGCATCCGCCGCATCGGCTTCCGCCGCTGGTACGAGCGCCAGTTGATCGAGAGCCACCTCTACCTGGTGAGCTGCTTTCTTTCCCTGGTCATGGTGCTCGCCTGCCTGGAGGGATTCAGCCTGCGCGCCCCGGCCTGGGAAGTCCTGCTGCGGCTCGCCGCGATGGTCGGGGGCGCGGCGCTGGGCATGGGCGCGCTCGCGCGCTACAAGGCGATGCTCGACGCAGCGGAATACGCCGCCGAGCGTTCGGTGTGCGGGAGATGCGCGGCCTACGGGATCCTCGAGCTCACCGCCGCGCCGGCGCCCGCCGCGCCGGACGATGCCGATCCGCCGATCGCCCCGCTCGGGGTGCGCTGCCGCCGTTGCGGCCACGAGTGGACCATCGAATGAACGGCGCCGCGGCGGGACGAAACACGGACGCACCGCGTTCGCGTTCTGTCGTCGCGCGGGCGGCTCGTGGGGCTTGCCGGCTCCGAGTCCGGCAGGCCGCTAGCGCCTGCCGGTGTAGAACTGCGGCCAGCGCTGGAGCACGGCAGGCGAGTCGTCCTTGTAGACGTGGCAGGAATTGAGCTGGTAGGGCTTCTTCGCGGGCGGCGTTGCGGCCGCGCGCGCCTCGCGCGCGCGGCCCGTCGCCTGGAACGCGGTGGTGCCGAGCGGCGCGAGCAGTTCCACGAGATGGGTGCAGCCCTTCACCCCTCCCACCCGCTCGAGGATTTCGCGGCGCCAGCCCGGCCCGATGGTGAGGCCGACGAGCGACTTGAAATTGGGCGCGATGTCGCCGCACACGTCGTACGGCCCCTCGTCGGTCCTCGCCTCGACGTCGTGGATCCTCATGTCGAGGTCGATGGTCACGCGCAGCCACATGTCGTGGACGGGCTCCCCGGGCTCGCGCTCCCGCCCGCCCATGCGCCGGGTGTGGCGGTAGGTCTTGACGTCCACGAGGTGCGCCTCGATGTCCCACAGGCCGTCGGCGCGCTCGTAGCCTCGGCACTCGATCGTGCGCGTGTGCATGAGTTTGCGCGGGGCGGGAGGCGATAGCGGCATGTTCGGCTCCGAACATCAGCGACGAGATGAAACCGCCGTCGGGCGCGGATGAGCGCAGATAATTTCAACGCCGCCCATGGACCGATCCGCTGGATTCCGATCGGCGTTCATCGGCGGCCCGGTCAGGCAACCTTCCTTTTTGCGGCGAGCGCCCGCGCCGCCTTCGACTGGGTCGGGCGCCCGAGCACGCCGCAGATGTATTCGCCGGCGGCGATCAGCTTGTCCATGTCGACGCCGGTTTCGATGCCGAGCCCGTCCAGCATGTAGAGCACGTCCTCGGTGGCGACGTTTCCGGTCGCGCCCTTGGCGTAGGGGCAGCCGCCCAAGCCGGCGACCGAGGAATCGAAGGTCGCGACTCCCAGCTCGAGCGCGGCGTAGATGTTGGCGAGCGCCTGCCCGTAGGTATCGTGGAAGTGCCCGGCGAGGCGCCCGGCCGGAATGTGCTTCATCACCGCCTCGAACACGGCGCGCGTTTTCCCCGGCGTGCCTGCGCCGATCGTGTCGGCGAGGGTGATCTCGTAGCAGCCCATCTGATCGAGCTCGCGGGCGACCCGCACCACCGCTTCGGGGCGCACCTCGCCCTCGTAGGGACAGCCGAGGCAGACGGAGATGTCGCCGCGCACCTTGAGGCCCTGCGCGAGCGCCTCGCGGCAGACCTCGGCGAAGCGCGCGAGCCCCTCGGCGATCGAGCAGTTGGTGTTCTTGCGCGAGAAGGTCTCGGTCGCCGCCCCGAACACGACCACCTCGCGGGCGCCCGCGGCGAGCGCCGCCTCGAGCCCCTTGCGGTTCGGCACCAGCACCGGGTAGGAGACCCCGGGCTTGCGCCGGATCGCAGCCATCACCTGTGCGTGGTCGGCCATCTGCGGCACCCACTTGGGAGAGACGAATGCGGTGGCCTCGATCACCGCGAGGCCCGCTTCCTGGAGCCGATGGATGAGCTCGACCTTGGCCTCGGTCGGCACGGGCTGCGGCTCGTTCTGCAGCCCGTCGCGGGGCCCCACTTCGACCAGTTTTACTTTTTTGGGGATGCTCACGCGAAAATCTCGAGTTTCGCCGCGGAGGCGGAGCAGCGCCGAATGGACATGAGGAGTGCCGAGCCAGTGGCGATTCCCGCGCTCCCGCCCTCAGCGTTTCCTGCTCTTCCTGGCTTCGGAGGCGGGGATCGCCCACGAGGGCTTGCGCTTTTCGAGAAACGCGCCGAGCCCTTCTCGCGCCTCCGGGCCGGCGCGCACTTCCGCGATGCGCCGCGCGGTCAGCTCCACGAGCGCCTCGTTCACCGGGGCGCCCGCGACCTCCGGGATCAGGCGCTTGATCTCGGTCACGGCGCGCGGCCCGCTCGAGTAGAGATGGCCCAGCATCTGGCCCACGCGCCCGATGAGATCGGGCTCCTCGCAGATGTCGTGGACCAGCCCGATGCGGAAGGCCTCGGCGGAATCGAATTCCTCGCCCGAGAGCATGTAGCGGTGCGCGTGGCGCCGCCCGATCGCCGCGATCACGTACGGGCTGATCATCGCCGGGATGATGCCGAGCTTCACCTCCGAGAGGCGGAAGGTCGCGGTGCGCGCCGCGATCGCGATGTCGCAGGCGGCCACCAGCCCCACGCCGCCCCCGCGCGCGGCGCCGTGCACGCAGGCGATGGTGGGCTTGGCGAGCGTGTGCAGCGTGTGGAACATGGCGGCGGTGGCGCGCGCCGCGGCGTAGTTCCGCTCGGGCGTGAAGCCGGCGCTTCGCTTCATGTACCCGATGTCGGCGCCGGCGCAGAAGTTGGGGCCTGCGCCGGTCAGCACCACCGCGCGCACCCTGCGGTCGGCCTCGAGCTTCTTCAGCGTCGCGGTGAGCGCCTCGACCATCTCCGGGTCGAACGCGTTGTGCACCTCGGGGCGGTTCAACTGCACCGTGGCGTTGCCGTCGGCGTCGACTTTCGAGATAACCCTGTTGCGGCTCGTCATGTCGGCTCGTTCGGGACCTGGCAGGCGCACATTATAGCCGCCACCGGCGCGGAACCGGCCGCTTCTCACATCCTGAAGACGCCGAAGGTCGTCGGCTCGATGGGCGCGTTGAGGGCGATCTCGAGCCCGCGCGCGAGCGTGGCGCGAGTCTCCTTGGGGTCCACGATGCCGTCGTCCCACAGCCGTGCGGTGGCGTAGTAAGCGCTCGACTGGCGCGCGTACTGCTCGATGATCGGCGCCTTGAACGCCTGTTCCTCCTCGCGGCTGAAGCTGCGGCCGCTTTTCTCGAGCGCCTCGCGCCTGAGCTGCGCCAGCACGTTCGCCGCCTGCTCGCCCCCCATCACCGAGATCCGGGCGTTCGGCCAGGTCCATAGGAAGCGCGGACCGTAGGCGCGCCCGCACATCGCGTAGTTGCCCGCGCCGAAACTGCCGCCGACGATCACGGTGAGCTTGGGCACGCGCGCGCAGGCGACCGCTGTCACCATCTTCGCGCCGTGCTTGGCGATGCCCTCGTGCTCGTATCTCTTCCCCACCATGAAGCCGGTGATGTTCTGCAGGAACACCAGCGGGATGCCGCGCCGGCAGGCGAGCTCGATGAAGTGAGCGCCCTTGAGCGCCGACTCCGAGAACAGGATCCCGTTGTTGGCGAGGATGCCGACCGGCCAGCCCTCCAGACGCGCGAAGCCGGTGACGAGCGTCGCCCCGTAGCGCGCCTTGAATTCGTCGAATTCGGAGCCGTCCACGACGCGCGCGATGATCTCGCGGGCATCGTACGGTTTGCGCTCGTCGGCGGGCACGACTCCGTAGAGCTCCTCGGGGTCGTAGGCCGGCGGGCGCGGGGCGCAGCGCTCGAGCGCTGCGCCCGGAGCGCGCGGAAGGTTCGCCACGGCGCGGCGCGCGAGTTCGAGCGCGTGGCGCTCGTCCTCCGCGTAGTGGTCGGCCACTCCCGAGATGCGGGTGTGCACGTCGGCGCCGCCGAGCTCCTCCGCCGTGACTTCCTCGCCGGTCGCCGCCTTCACGAGCGGCGGGCCACCGAGGAAGATCGTGCCCTGGTTGCGGACGATGATCGCCTCGTCCGACATCGCCGGAACGTAGGCACCGCCCGCGGTGCACGAGCCCATCACCACCGCGATCTGCGCGATGCCGGCCGCCGAGAGCCGGGCTTGGTTGTAGAAGATGCGGCCGAAGTGGTCGCGGTCGGGGAACACCTCGTCCTGGCTCGGCAGGTGCGCGCCGCCAGAATCCACGAGATAGAGACACGGCAGGCGGTTCTCGAGAGCGATTTCCTGAGCGCGCAGGTGCTTCTTCACCGTGAGGGGATAGTAGGTGCCGCCCTTCACCGTGGCATCGTTGGCGACGATCACGCATTCGCGCCCGGCAACGCGCCCGATGCCGGTGATCAGGCCGGCAGCAGGCGCTGCCTCCTCGTACACCTCCCACGCCGCGAGCGGGGAGAGTTCGAGGAAGGCTGCGCCGGGGTCGAGCAGCGCCGCCACGCGCTCGCGCGCCAAGAGCTTGCCTCGCCCACGGTGGCGCTCGCGCGCGGCAGGGGCTCCGCCCGCGCGCACCTCGGCGAGCCGCGCATCGAGCTCCTGCACCCGAGCGCGCATCGCGGCCTGCGCGGCCTTGAATTCCGCGGTGGAGGTTTTCAGCTTCGATTTGATGACGCTCATGGCGCGGCGCCCGCGATGCGCTTCAGCTCGTTCTGGTACGCTTCGAGCGTCGCTTTGTCGAAGCAAGCGAAGATGATTTTCTCGGGCAGCGGATGCACGCGCGCGAACCCGGCGCACTCGCGCACCGCGATTCTGACCGCCTGCTCGAGAGGATAGCCGTAGGCGCCGCAGCTGATCGCGGGGAAAGCGATGCTTTTTACCCCATGCTCGAGCGCGAGCTTGAGGCTTTCGCGGTAGCAGGAGGCGAGCAACTGCGGCTCGCCGCGGCCGCCACCGCTCCACACCGGCCCCACGGTATGGATCACGTATTTCGCAGCAAGCCGGTAGCCCTTGGTGATCCTGGCCTGCCCGGTCGGGCAGCCGCCGAGCGTGCGGCACTCCTCGAGCAGCTGCGGGCCCGCCGCGCGGTGGATCGCGCCGTCCACCCCGCCGCCGCCGAGCAGCGTGGTGTTGGCGGCGTTCACGATCGCGTCCACCGCGAGGGTCACGATATTGGCCTGCCGCGCTTCCAATCTCTCTTGCATGCGAGTTTGCGCCGTTCCAAGTTCAAAGCCCGAGGCTCAAGGTTCCGGGCCCTCGTTCGAATCGCGCAATTTCGAGCTCGGCGTTCGCCCGGCCCTGAACCTTGGACGCCGATTTGCGAGAACCGCCGCTACCACCCGCCCGTCGCGAGCCATCTCTCCACCTGGTCGAGCCGGTCCGCGCCCCAGAACGGCTCGCCGTCCACCACGATGTAGGGCGAGCCGAACACCCCGCGCGCGATCGCAGCGTCCACTTCCCGGCGCAACCGCTCCTTCACCGCCTCCTCGTTCAATGCCCGCGCGAGCGCGCCGCGATCCGCCCCGAGGCCGGCCGCGACCTCGGCGACGACCTCGGGGCTCGAGATGTCGCGGTCCTCGGCGAAGTAGGCGCGGTAGAGCGCCTGAGCGAGCCGCTTCGCAAGCGCGGGATCGGAATCGCTCAACCAGTAGAAAGCGCGGGAGGCTGCGGTCGCGGCGATGGGGAATCGGGAGGGTAGCCGGTACGCGACGCCGAGCAGCCGCGCGGTGCGCTCGAGGTCGCGCCGGGCGTACTCGGCCTTGAGCGGGACCGAAGGCAGGGGCTGGCCGCCGGTCACCTTGAACACGGCCCCGAGCAGGATCGGGCGCCAGGCGACGGGGCGGGCGTGCCGCGCGGCGATCGCCTCGATGCGCGTGCTCGCGAAATAGCCGTAGGGGGAAGAGAAATCGAAGTAGAAATCAATCGGGCTCGCCATGCCGCTGTTCCTCGTGAAGTGATCCGTCTCTCGTCCCTCGTCCCGGCTCGCGCAAACTGCCGGATACGGTGAGGTCCGCTTCCTTCAAGCGAAGCGCTCCACGGCCATGGCGGTCGCCTCGCCCCCGCCGATGCAGAGCGCGGCGATGCCGCGCTTGAGAGCGTGCTTTTCCAGCGCCGCGAGCAGCGTCACCAAGATGCGCGCGCCGGAGGCCCCCAGCGGGTGCCCGAGCGCGCAGGCGCCCCCGTGCACGTTCACCTTCTCGTGCGGCAGCGCGAGCTCCTGCATCGCGGCCATCGCCACCACCGCGAAGGCTTCGTTGATCTCGAAGAGGTCGGTGGTTTGCGCGTTCCAGCCGGTCTTCTCGAACAGCTTGCGGATCGCTCCCACCGGCGCGGTGGTGAACCACCGCGGCTCCTGGGAATGGGTACTGTAAGCGACGATCCGCGCGCGCGGGGCGATGCCGCGGCGCTCGGCCTCCGACCGGCGCATGAGGACCATCGCCGCGGCCCCGTCCGAGATCGAGCTCGAGTTCGCGGCAGTCACCGTGCCGTCTTTTCTGAAGGCGGGCTTGAGCGTGGGGATCTTGTCCACGCTCGCCTTCAGTGGCTGCTCGTCGGTCGCCGCCTGCGCGCCGGGCTTGCCCGGTAGCGGCACCGGCACGATCTCCCCGCAGAAGCGCCCGTCGCGGATCGCCTGCTGCGCACGTGTCAGGGAGGCGATGGCGTAGCGGTCCTGCGCCTCGCGCGAAAAGCGGTAGCGCTCGGCGCAGTCCTCGGCGAACGCGCCCATGAGCCGCCCCGGGTCATAGGCGTCCTCCAGCCCGTCGAGGAACAGGTGGTCCTTCACCTCTGCATGGCCGAGCCGCAGCCCCGCGCGCGCCCGGGGCAGGAGGTAGGGCGCGTTCGACATGCTCTCCATGCCGCCTGCGACCACCACGCGCGCGGTGCCGAGGGCGAGAGCGTCGTGCGCGAGCATCGCCGCCTTCATGCCCGAGCCGCACACCTTGTTGACCGTCAGGCAGGCGGTGGCGGGGGGCAGCCCCGCCCCGAGCGCCGCCTGGCGCGCCGGCGCCTGCCCGAGCCCCGCGGGCAGCACGTTGCCCATGATCGCCTCGTCCACTTCCTCGGGCGCCACCGCCGCGCGCTCGAGCGCGGCGCGAATCGCGCAGGCGCCGAGCTGCGGCGCGGCGAGCGCCTTCAGCTCGCCCAGGAACGCGCCGATCGGCGTGCGAGCTGCACCCACGATCACGACGGGGTCATCCCTCATCTCCAGCTCCTCGCTTCAACTGCGCAGCGCCGCGAGGCGCTCGATCGCTTCGAGCGCCTCGGACTCGAGCGCGGCGACCAGCTCCGCCGCCGGCAGCGCGCGCGCGAGCGCGGCCGCCTGTCCGGCCCACAGCGCGACGAAATCCGGATTGCCAGCACTCGCCGCCGCAGCGCGCAGTGCGCCGGTCAGCGCATTTTGTGCCGGGAACGGGAGCTGGGGGGCGGCGCGGCTGCGCATCTCGCGCGCGAAGCGGTTGGCGAGCGCGCGCGCGGGCTTGCCCGAGAATTTTTCCGTCACCAGGGTTTCGTCCTCGCGCGCAGCGAGGATGCGCTCCTTGTGCACGCGCGGCGCGCCGCTCTCGGGGCAGGCGATGAAGGCGGTGCCGAGCTGTGCGGCCTGCGCCCCGAGCGCGAGCGCGGCGGCGATGCCCGCGCCGTCCATGATGCCGCCGGCGGCGACGACCGGCGTTCTTACGCGCTTCACGATCATGCGCACCAGGGCGAGGGTTCCGGTCATCGCCTCGTGCGGATCGCGCAACCAGGTGCCGCGATGGCCGCCCGCCTCCGCACCCTGCGCGACGATGAAATCCACCCCGAGCGCCTCCAGCCGCTCGGCCTCGGCAACACAGGTCGCGCTGCCGCCCACCCGCACGCCCAGGCTCTGGAAGCGGCGCACCCGCTCGGAGGGCATCAACCCCAGGTGGAAGGTGAGCACCGGCGGGCGAATCGCCTCCGCCGCTTCAAGCTGCGCTTCGAGCTCGGGCGCGTAGGGCGGGCGCACTGGCTCGGGCGGCGGCAGCCGCAGCTCGGCGTGGTAGCCCGCGATGGCCGCGATCGCGTCCCGCTGGGCGGCGGGCGCGATAACCCCCGGCTGATCGGCGGCGAACAGATTGAGGTTGAACGGGAGGTGAGTGTGCGCTCGCACCGCCTCCACCGCGCGCTGCATGGCTTCGGGCTGGGTATAGGCGAAGCCGAAGGAGCCGAGCGCGCCGGCGCGGCTTACTGCGGCGACCAGCTCGGGCGAGGACACCCCACCCGCCATCGGCGCCTGGATGATCGGCAGACGGATACCCAGCCGCTCGCAGAGGGGTGTGTGCAACCTGTCCATTTGCAAGGGAAATCCAATGTTAGTCAGTGGTTACTTCAGAGTTCCGAGGGGCACGCCCGAAATTCTGCATGAAGAGGTTCGCCATTCATGAAAAATCAGGGTCATGGGCGCCGACGCGTTTCTTCGTAGAGCTCCCGACCTATCAGCCATCGCCTGATCTCCGAGGTCCCGGCCCCGATTTCATAGAGCTTGGCATCCCGCAGCAGCCGGCCGGCGGGCGAATCGTTCATGTAGCCCGTCGCCCCCAGGCACTGGATTGCTTCGAGCGCGGTGCGGGTCGCGCACTCCGCGGCGAACAGAATTGCGCCGGCCGCGTCCTTGCGCGTGATGCGTCCGGAATCGCACGCGCGGGCCGCCGCGTAGACGTAGGCGCGGCTCGCGTTGAGCGCGACGTACATGTCGGCGAGCTTGCCCTGCATCAGCTGGAACTCGCCGATCGGCGTATCGAACTGCCGGCGTTGGCGCACGTACGGCAGCGCGAGATCGAGCGCGGCCTGCATGATGCCGAGCGGGCCCGCGGCGAGCACCACGCGCTCGTAATCGAGCCCGCTCATCAGCACCTCGATTCCCCTGCCGGGCTGGCCGAGCACGTTCTCGGCCGGCACCTCGCAGTCCTGGAACACGAGCTCGCAGGTGCTCGAGCCGCGCATGCCGAGCTTGTCGAGCTTGGGCGCGGTCGAGTAGCCCTTGAAGCTTTTCTCGACGATGAAGGCGGTGATGCCGCGCGCTCCGGCGCCGGGTTCGGTCTTGGCGTAGACCACCAGCACGTCGGCGTCCGGCCCGTTGGTGATCCACGCCTTGGTTCCGTTGAGCACGTAGCGCTCGCCGCGTTTCTCGGCGCGCAGCCGCATGCCCACGACGTCCGATCCCGCGCCCGGCTCGCTCATCGCAAGCGCGCCGACGTGCTCGCCGGTGACGAGCCGCGGCAGATGGCGGCGCTTCTGGTCCGGCGTGCCGTGGCGCCGGATCTGGTTCACGCAGAGATTGGAGTGCGCGCCATAGGCGAGGCCGACGGAACCCGAGGCGCGGCTCAGCTCCTCCATCGCGACGGCGTGGGCGAGATAGCCCATGCCGGCGCCGCCATAGTCGGGCTCGACCGTGATGCCGAGCAGGCCCAAAGCCCCGAGCTTCGGCCACAGGTCGCGCGGAAAGGCATCTTCCCGGTCAATCGCGGCGGCGCGCGGAGCGATCTCGCGAGCGGCGAACCCGGCAACCGATTCCCGGAGGATATCTATCGTTTCGCCCAGCTCGAAGTCAGGTCCGTTATACATCGAATGACCGGGACGAATATACGTTTACGTAAACGTCAAGGCATTTGCGCCGCTTCAGGCTGCCTTGGCACCCGCACTGTCTGACTGCCCCTTGAGCAGCCTGCGGCATTGTTCGGCGAAAAAGTTGATCTCGTTCAACATGACCTCGATATCTTCTCGCTGCTGCTCGAGAAGAGCGCGCCGGCGCTCGAGCTTGTCGAGAAACACTTCGAGCTGCTTCTTTTCATCGCGCGCGACATCATAGAGCTCGAACAGCTCGCGAATTTCGGCTAGGCTGAATCCCAGGCGCTTGCCGCGTAGCGCGAGCTTGAGCCTCACCCGGTCGCGGTGGCTGAAGATCCGGTTGAGGCCCTCGCGCCTGGGATTCAGCAGACCCTGGTCCTCGTAGTAGCGTATGGTGCGCGTGGTAACGCCGAACTCTGCAGCGAGCTCGGAGATCGTGTAGGTGTTGTTTGCCATTGTGCTGCGCAGCAAAATGACTTAAAATCAACAACAAATTGATTGAATCCTATATTACGTTTACGTAAACGTCAATGACTGCAGAAGAAGAAGGATCTCGGCAGCCTGGCCTAGAGCGGACATACGACCCTGTAGAGCTGGCTCGGTTGTATTCCGATATCTCCGCCAAGGCGAGCCAGGTTCTGTCCCGCCACCTCGCGCGCTACGCCGAAGGTGCCGCGCACGCGCTGCGCGATGAATTCGGTATCGCCCAGGCTTTCTTCGAGGCCTGGGCGAGGCTCGCCGCCGATCCGCTCAAGCTCGCCGAAGTGCAGATGAAGCTGTGGCAGGACTACCAGGCGCTGTGGCAGCGCTCGCTGCTCAAGCTCATGGGGCTGGAGCCGAAGCCGGTGGCCGAGCCCTCGCCGGGCGACCGCCGCTTCCGCCATGAGGACTGGGAGCGCAATTTCCTGTTCGACTACATCAAGCAGTCGTATCTGATTGCGGCGCGGCACTTGCACCGGGCGATGAGCGGTATCGAGGGGCTGGACGAGGCGACCGCGAAGAAGGTGGATTTCTACACGCGCCAGTACGTGGACGCGCTTGCCCCGAGCAACTTTCTCCTGACCAACCCCGAGGTGCTGCGCGAGACGGTGGCGAGCGGCGGGCGCAACCTGCTGCGGGGCTTGAACAACCTGCTCGACGACCTGTTGCGCAGCGACGGCGAAGCGCTGCGGCTGCGCATGAGCGACGAGCGCGCGTTCCAGCTCGGCGTCAACCTCGCGACCACTCCGGGCAAGGTGGTGTGGCAGAACGAGCTGATGCAGCTCATCCAGTATGCGCCGGCGACCGACACCGTCCATCGCCGGCCGCTGCTCATCATCCCGCCCTGGATCAACAAGTACTACATCCTCGACCTGCGCCCGGACAACTCCTTCGTGCGCTGGGCGGTCGAGCAGGGCCACACCGTGTTCATGATCTCGTGGGTCAATCCGGACGAGCGGCTCGCGCACAAGAGCTTCGAGGACTATCTCGTGGAAGGCCCGCTCGCCGCGCTGGAGGCGATCGAGCGGGCCACGGGCAGCCGCGAGGTGAACGCGATCGGCTACTGCCTGGGCGGCACGCTGCTCGCCTGCCTGCTCGGCCACCTCGCCGCAAAAAAGGACGAGCGCGTCGTCTCGGGGACGTTTTTCGCCTCGATGATTGATTTCGAGCAAGCCGGGGAACTGGAGGTCTTCATCGACGAGCGCCAGCTCGCGAGCCTCGAGCGGCGGATGGAGCAGCGCGGCTACCTCGAGGGCTCCGAGATGGCGGCGACCTTCAACATGCTGCGCGCGAACGACCTCATCTGGTCGTTCGTCGTCAACAACTACCTCCTCGGGCGCGATCCCCTGCCCTTCGACCTGCTCTACTGGAACTCGGACTCGACGCGCCTGCCCGCGGCGATGCACAGCTTCTATCTGCGCAACATGTACCTCAAGAACCTGCTCAAGAAGCCGGGCGGCATCCGGCTCGCGGGAACAGCGATCGATCTCTCGCAGGTCGGGCAACCGCTCTATTTCATCTCGACCGCGGAGGACCACATCGCGCCGTGGCGCTCGACGTACGCGGGGGCGAGACTGTTCCGCGGGCCGGTGCGCTTCGTGCTCGGTGGCTCCGGCCACATCGCCGGCATTGTCAATCCGCCGGCCGCGAACAAGTATTGCTACTGGACGAACGAGGAGCTTGCCGCCGATCCGGACCAGTGGCTCGCAGGCGCGCAGCAGCACCCCGGCTCGTGGTGGAACGACTGGAAGGCGTGGATCGCGCCGCATGGCGGGGACCGGGTTCCCGCGCGCGCGCCGGGCGGAGGCATCCTCCAGCCGCTCGAGGATGCGCCCGGTTCCTACGTTAGAATGCGGCCGGAAAGGCATTGACCGGAAGCGCTTTTTTTCGAATGTTCAAACGAGCGCAGTGGAAAGTAAGCGCTTACTCAAGACGGCGCGGGCAACACCTCCGAGCCCCTGCGCAGCCAGCGCCAGGTCCGGGTAAAGCGGGAAGCGAGCGGTTCCGGATGCGCTCCCAGGCTCCTTGTCCGTTCGCCCCCAGCCGGTTGCTTCCGTGCAGATAGCCGGCCGCACCTTCCTCGTCACCGGAGGCGCCTCGGGCCTCGGCGCGGCAACCGCACGGCGGCTCGCGCAGCGCGGGGGCAACGTCCTGGTGTGCGACCTCGATGCCGCGCAGGGCGAGCGGCTCGCCGCGGCGCTCGGAGCGAGCGCGGCTTTCGCCCGCGCCGACGTGACGGATGAAGCGCAGCTCGCGCAAGCCCTCGCCGCGGCGCGCGCGCGGTTCGGGGCGCTGCACGGCGCGGTGAGCTGCGCGGGCATCGCCCCCGCCGAGCGGCTGTTGGGCCGTGCCGGGCCGCACCGGCTCGCCACTTTCCGCCGCGCGCTCGAGGTGAATCTGGTCGGCACCTTCAACGTGCTGCGGCTCGCGGCTCAGGCGATGGCGGAGAACGAGCCCGGCGCGGAGGGCGAGCGCGGCGTCATCGTCAACACCGCCTCGATCGCCGCCTACGAGGGCCAGATCGGGCAGGTGGCCTACGGCGCCTCGAAGGCGGGCGTCGCCGGGCTCACGCTTCCCGCCGCGCGCGAGCTCGCGCGGCTCGGCATCCGCGTGATGGCGATCGCGCCGGGCGTGTTCGACACGCCGATGGCCGCGGCGTTCGCTCCCGAGCTGCGGGAGTCGCTCGCCGCGCAGGTGCCTTTTCCGAGGCGGCTCGGGCGGCCCGAGGAGTTCGCGGCGCTAGTCGAGCACATCATCACGAACCCCATGCTGAACGGCGAGGTGATCCGGCTCGACGGCGCGCTGCGCCTGTGCGCCGGACCGTGAATCGCGGAATCGCGAAGCGCGAAGCGTGACGGCAAGCGCACGTCGCGTGTCGCGGCCAGCTCGATTCACCACTCACGGGCTTACGAGAACATGAGCTATCGAAACATCCTGCTGGAGCAGCTCGAAGCGGGTATCTACCTCCTCACGGTGAACCGCCCGCAGGCGCTCAACGCGCTGAACAGCGCGACGCTCGATGAAATCGCCGCCGCCGCCGAGGCAGTTGCGGCCGATCCCGGGGTGCGGGCGCTGCTCGTCACCGGCGCGGGCGGCAGAGCCTTCGCCGCGGGCGCGGACATTGCCGAGATGCGCGGCTTCACCCCGCAGCAGGCCGAGGCGTTTTCCAGACGCGGCTCGCGCGCGCTCGCACGGCTCGAGGCGCTGCCCGTGCCGGTGATCGCGCTGGTGAACGGCTACTGCCTCGGCGGCGGCTGCGAGCTCGCGCTCGCCTGCGACTGGATACTGGCCTCCGAGAACGCGGTGTTCGGCCAGCCCGAGGTGAGCCTCGGCCTGTGCGCGGGCTTCGGCGGCACGCAGCGCCTGCCGCGCAAAATCGGCGCGGCGCGCGCCCTCGAGCTGCTCACCACCGGGCGGCAGGTGAAGGCCGCCGAGGCGCTCGCGATCGGGCTCGTCAACCGCGTCGTGCCGGCGGCGCAACTGCTGCAAAGCGGGCTCGAGACGGCGCGCACCGTCGCCAGCCGGGGCCCGGCCGCAGTGCGCAGCACTAAGGAAGCGGTCGTGCGCGGCGCCGGCCTCGCGCTCGCCGATGCGCTCGCGCTCGAATCCGCTCTGTTCGGGCGCTGCTTCGCGACCCGCGATGCGGCCGAGGGGCTCGGCGCTTTTCTCGAAAAACGCGCCGCGCGCTTCACCGGTGAGTGAGGCCGGATGCGCATGCCGGCGCTCCGCCCCGGTAGTGGCGCCTGCGGCGGCTGGCTATAATGAACGCTCGCGCGGAGGACCGCTTCCCGTCAACGCCTGATCGCTTCCCCCGCGCCGTGTCCACACGAGGGTGCCGCCATGGATCTTAGAGACATGCAGCCCGACGTTGATCCGCAGGAGACGCGGGAATGGCTGGAGGCGCTCGACTCGGTGCTCGAGCGCGAAGGGCCGGCGCGCGTGAATTTCCTGCTCGAGAGGCTGGTCGAGAAAGCGCGCGCCGCGGGCGCCTACATCCCGTTCAACGTCAACACCGCCTACCGCAACACGATTCCGCTCTCGCAGGAGGAGCGCTCGCCGGGGGACGCCGAGCTCGAGCACCGCATCCGCGCGGCGGTGCGGTGGAACGCGATGGCGATGGTGGTGCGGGCGAACAAGGAGTCCTCCGAGCTCGGCGGGCACATCGCGAGCTTCGCCTCCGCCGCCACCCTCTACGACGTCGGGTTCAATCACTTCTTCCGCGCCTGGAACGAGCACTTCGGCGGCGACCTCGTGTACTTCCAGGGACACTCCGCGCCCGGCATCTACGCGCGCGCCTACCTCGAGGGCCGCATCACCGAGGAGCAGCTCGACAACTTCCGCCGGGAAGTGGCCGGCAAGGGGCTGTCCTCCTATCCCCACCCCTGGCTGATGCCCGATTTCTGGCAGTTTCCCACCGTCTCGATGGGGCTGGGGCCGATCATGGCGATCTACCAGGCGCGCTTCATGCGCTACCTCCAGGACCGGGGCATCCTCGCGACCGAGGGGCGCAAGGTGTGGTGCTTCTGCGGCGACGGCGAGATGGACGAGCCGGAATCGCTCGGCGCGATCTCGCTCGCCGGGCGCGAGCGGCTCGACAACCTGATCTTCGTCGTGAACTGCAACCTGCAGCGGCTCGACGGGCCGGTGCGCGGCAACGGCAAGATCATCCAGGAGCTCGAGTCCGATTTCCGCGGCGCCGGCTGGAACGTGATCAAGGTGATCTGGGGCTCGTACTGGGATCCGCTGTTCCTGCGCGACACCAAGGGCATTCTGCTCAGGCGCATGGAGGAGTGCGTGGACGGCGAGTACCAGCGCTTCAAGGCGAACGACGGCGCCTACGTGCGCAAGCACTTCTTCGGCAAGTATCCGGAGCTCCTCGACATGGTCGCGCACATGTCCGACGACGACATCTGGCGGCTGAACCGCGGCGGCCACGACCCGCACAAGATCTACGCGGCATACGCCGCGGCGGTCAAGCACAGGGGCGAGCCCACCGTGATTCTCGCCAAGACCGTGAAGGGCTACGGCATGGGCGAGGCGGGCGAGGGCCAGAACATCACCCACCAGCAGAAGAAGATGGGCACCTCCTCGATCCGAGCCTTCCGCGACCGCTTCAAGGTGCCGATTCCCGACGACAAGCTCGAGGAGGTGCCGTACTACCGCCCGCCCGAGGACAGCCCCGAGATGCAGTACCTGCGCAGCCGGATCGCAGCGATGGGCGGGAGCCTTCCGGCGCGGCGCCGCAAGAGCGTCTCGCTCGAGGTGCCGCCGCTCTCGGCGTTCGAGGCGCTGCTCAAGGGCACCGAGGGCCGGGAGATCTCCACCACGATGGCGTTCGTGCGCATTCTGAGCACCATCGTCCGCGACAAGAACATCGGGCGGCTGGTCGTGCCGATCGTTGCGGACGAATCGCGCACCTTCGGCATGGAGGGCATGTTCCGCCAGCTCGGCATCTACTCCCACGTCGGACAACTCTACACGCCGCAGGACGCCGAGCAGCTGATGTACTACAAGGAGGACAAGAACGGGCAGATCCTGCAGGAGGGCATCTGCGAGGCGGGGGCGATGTGCTCGTGGATCGCGGCGGCGACTTCCTACAGCACGCACAACCAGCCGATGATCCCGTTCTACATCTTCTACTCGATGTTCGGCTTCCAGCGCGTGGGCGACCTCGCGTGGGCGGCCGGCGACATGCGCGCGCGCGGCTTCCTCATGGGCGGCACCTCGGGGCGCACCACGTTGAACGGCGAGGGGCTGCAGCACGAGGACGGGCACAGCCAGGTGCTCGCCTCCACCATCCCGAACTGCGTGTCCTACGACCCCACCTTCGCCTACGAGCTCGCGGTGATCATCCAGGACGGGCTGCGCCGGATGTACAAGGAGCAGGAGGACGTCTTCTACTACATCACCGTGATGAACGAGAACTACGCCCATCCGCCGATGCCGCAGGGCGTGGAGCGCGGCATCCTGCGCGGGATGTACCTGTTCTCGGAGGGCGCTGCGAAGAAGGGACAGCCCAAGGTGCAGCTGCTCGGCAGCGGGGCGATCCTGCGCGAGGTGATCGCCGGCGCCGAGCTGCTGGCGAAGGATTTCGGCGTATCCGCCGACGTCTGGAGCGTGACGAGCTTCAACGAGCTGCGCCGCGACGGGCTCGAGGCGCAGCGCTGGAACATGCTGCATCCCGAAAACCCGCCGCGGCTCTCCTACATCGAGCAGTGCCTGAAGGAGCGCCCGGGTCCGGTGGTCGCGGCGACTGACTACATGAAGCTGTTCGCTGACCAGATTCGCGCCTTTGTCCCGGCGCGGCACTTCATCGCGCTCGGCACCGACGGCTTCGGCCGCTCCGACACCCGGCGCGCGCTGCGCCGCTTCTTCGAGGTGGATCGCCACTATGTCGCGGTGGCGGCGCTCAAGGCGCTCGCCGACCAGGAGGTGCTGCCGCAATCGAAGGTGACCGAGGCGATCCGCAAGTACGGCGTGGATCCCGAGAAGCCGAATCCGGCGAGGGTCTAGGGCGTGCAACGTGAAGGGTGGCCAGTGATCTGCCTCGCCCGTGCCCGCTGCCCCGGCGGCGGGGCGGCCGGCGTTGCCTTTGCCCTCTCGCCTTTCCCGCCTCGCTCGCGATGAGCCATCTCATCGAAGTCAAGGTTCCCGCCATCGGCGATTTCAAGAACGTGCCGGTGATCGAGGTGCTGGTGAAGCCGGGCGATGCGGTCGCCGCCGAGGACTCGCTGATCACGCTCGAGTCGGACAAGGCGACGA
>DATLZE010000149.1:0-17698 GCA_035574195.1 Burkholderiales bacterium
AACGCCCGCCGCGGCCTCGAGGAGCCGGCCTTCGCGATCGAGCAGGTAGCGGTCGGGGGCGACTTCTCCCTGGGCGACCGCCGTGCCGAGTCCGGCGGCCGCGTTGATCAGCATCCGGCCCTCGGCGGTGCGGCTCAAGCCGCCGCCGGCCGCGCGCGCCGCGACGAGCGGCTGGACGAGCAGCGCCATCGCGGTCTGCGCCGGGTCCACCCCGTGCGCCGCCATGTAGCGCAGGGCGCGCGGCGCCCACAGCGCCGCCCAGCAGGCGCGCACCGCGGTGAGAAAGTCCTCCTCGGTCTCGAGCCCGAGAAAGCTCTCGAACTGGCCTGCGAAGCTCGAGCCGCGGCGGTCCTCGACCAGCGCCGTCGAACGCACGACGCCGGGCAGCATCCCGCCGCGGGTGAGAGCGCGCCACGCCGCGAGCAGCGGCTCGAGCACCTCCGGCGCGAGCGCTCGCTCCATCAATTGCATGCGCAACCGGAGAGCGCTGCGGCGCGCCACAGCGTCCTCGGCCGTGAAGACCTCGCGCGCGCAGGCTTCGAGCCCGAGATACGCGAGCTGGCGGCGGTAGGCGTCCGCGGCGAGGCAAAACCCGCCCGGGATTGGCAGCCCCGCGCGCCCCAGCGCCGCGAGATTGGCGGCCTTCGGCCCTACGCGGGTCGCATCCGCTGCTTCGGCGCAGGCAAGAGAAATGATGAAATCGCTCATGAATCGCGACGCCCGCCGGACAGGCCCATGTGAAATTTCTCTCTCGTCAGGAAATCCGCGAATCGATGACGATTCGCAGGATTCTTCCGGGGTTGCGCTCGTATTCCTCGAAGGCCTCCGCCGCGCGCTCGAGGGGATAGGTCGCCGTGATGAAGCCCTCGACATCTACTTGCCCCGAGGCGACCAGCTCGATCGAAGGGGGCATGTCCTCTGCGAGCAGCGCGCGCGAACCGATGATGCTCGCCTCCTTGTAGTAGAGCGGGAAGGCGCTGAAGCCGGGCACCGGCTCGTGGCTGACGGCATAGGGGGAAAGGCGGCCGCCCGGGCGCAGCATCTCGAGCCCGGCGCGCAGCATCCCGGCTGCGCCCGTGGTGTCCACCACGACGTCTGCCCCTGCGCCCTGCGTCAGGCGCAGCACCTCGTCCACGGCCTCTTCCGCGGCGGTGTCGAGCGCGTGATGCGCCCCCATCCTGAGCGCCATGTCGAGCTTCCAGCGGGTGCGCGAGATCGCGATCACGGGGCGCGCGCCGGCGAGCACCGCGAGCCGCGTATGGAGCAAACCGGTCGTGCCCTGTCCCAGCACCACCACCGATTCCCCGGCCGCAACCGCGAGCCGCCGTTGCGCGTGGCGCACGGTGGCGAGCGTCTCGATGAGAGTCGCCGCCGCAAGCGGAAGCTGGGGGGGCAGGGGATAGGCGTAGCGCGCGGGCAGCCGCACGTACTGGGTCATCGAGCCCTCGACCTCGCGGCCGAACAGCCCCGCGTTGCGGCACAGGTTTTCCCGCCCGCGCGCGCAGCAGTCGCAGCGCCCGCAGGCGATGATCGGATTGATGATGACCGGCTGGCCGGGGGCGAGCCGCTCGGCCCCCGGCCCGGAGGACTCGACGACGCCGGTCGCCTCGTGGCCCATCACCACCGGGTAGCGAACGCCCGGATGGCGTCCGGTGTAGATCTCGAGGTCGGTGTGGCAGACTGCCGTTGCCGCGATCCGGATCACGACTTCCCCGGGCCCCGCGGCGGGCATCGGGCGGGCGGCGAGGTTGAATCGCCGCGGCGCCTCGAGCACCGCCGTGCGCATCTGCCGCTCCATCAGATCCCGATGGCAGCCGAGGATACTGCCACAGAGGCCACCGAGTTCATAGAGACGGTGATGCGGGACGCTCGATCCGGTATGCGAGATGTGGCCTTCGCCGCATGTCTCGCATCAGCTCGATGGGGGCGCCCGGATTGCCGGTTCGTTCTCCGTGCCTCACGGCCGCAAGCAGAGCCTAGCGCCCGGCGAGCGTGGAGTAGCCGGGCATCGGATCGACCACGGTGATCTGCTCGACCGGGAAGTTGGAGATGATCTCCACTCGGTCCTTGTGCACGATCAGCATCTCCTCGATGCGCACGCCCCACTCGTACATCTTGCCGTGCTGCGTCTCGAGCGCGAATACCATGCCTTCCTTGATCTCGACCGGGTGATCGAGCGACCAGATGCGGGAGATGACCGGCTGGTCGTACTGCGCGAGCCCGAGCCCGTGGCCCCACAGGTTGGCCGCCGCCTGGTCCTCCTCGGCGTAGCCCCAGGCCTCCTTCGCCGAGGGCCACTTGGAGGCGATGTCGCGGGTGGTGGCCCCCACTTTCACCGCCTTGATCGAGTCGTAGAGCCATCTGAGGGCGGTCGCGTAGACGTCCTTCTGCTCCTGGGTCGGCTCCTTGCCGGCGCAATAGGTGCGGTAGTAGCACGATTTGTAGCCGTTCCAGGTGAGCGCGGCGAGGTCCATGAACACGATGTCGCCCGGCTTCACGATGCGGTCCGAGAAGTTGCGCCAGTTGGGCCAGGTGTTGGGGCCGGAGGAGACGATCACGTCCTCGACGTCCTCCATGCCGGGAATCGAGTAGAGGAACTCCATGATGTGCGCGGTAAGCTGGTTCTCGGTGCGCCCCGGTTTCAGGAATTTCATGAACTCCCAGTGCGCGGCGTCGCCGATCGCGCCCACCATGCGCAGCGCCTCTTGTTCGTCCTCGTTCTTGATTGCGCGTGCCTCCATCATCGGCGTCATGCCGTCGGTCCAGTCGATCTTCTCGTCCCTGAAGATCTGGATCATGTTGATGTCCACGAAGTCCACCCCCAGCTTGCCGCCGGAGACGTTCGCCTTCTTCATCTCCTGCTTGATCGCGTTGGTGAACTTCTTCACCTGCTGGAGCGAGGCAGGGCCGGCCGCGCCCTTGATCCAGGCGTACGACCAGCGCACGTGGTCCTTCGGGATCCACGGCGAGTGCCGCTGGATCTGGAAACCGATGTCGCCCTGCTCGAAGAGCACCGGGTCGTCGTCCCCGCACAGCAGGCAGTAGCGCAGCCCGGGCTTGAGGCGGTTCCAGCCGGGCGTGAGGGTGCCGGTGATGTAGCGTACGTTCTCGTCGTACATGCAGAGCAAGGCCGAGAGCCCGTGCGCCTTCATCCGCTCGCGCGCGCGCTCGAGCCGGTACTTGCGCATCCGCTCCCAGTTGATGCGCTGCTGCCAGTCGAGTCCCGCAATTCCGAAATTCGCCATCTTCTGCTCCTGTCAGGTTAGCTGATTCCGTTTTACTACTCGGTCTGAATGTTCGCGTCCTTGATCACTTTCGCGAAGCGGTCGGTTTCCTTCTTCACGAAGGCGTAGAAATCGGCCGGCGACTTGCTGGTGACGATGGTGATCCCGGCGTCCCCCAGCCGCTTGACGACCTGCGGGTCCTTCATCATCTCCACGCCCACCTTGAAGAGCCGGTTGACCACCGCCTGCGGCGTGCCCTTGGGCACGAAGAGCCCTTGCCAGGAGCCCACCGTCATGTCGAGCCCCTGCTCGCGCATGGTCGGAACATCGGGCAGCGCGGGGTTGCGCTCGGGCGAGATCACCGCGATCATGCGCACGCGCCCTTGCTTGGCGAAATTCACCGCCGAGGAGAAGGTCACCATCATCATCTGGATTTCGTTGCCGAGCAGCCCGATCATCGCCGGTCCCGCGCCGCCCTTGTAATTGATCTGCACAGCGTCGGTGCCGGTGGCGCGCAGGAACTGGATCATTTCCAGAGTATTGGCGCTGGAGGGTGCCGGCGCGCCGTAGTTGAGCTTCCCGGGATTCGCCTTGAGGTGCGCGATCAGCTCCTTCACGTTCTTCGCGGGCACCGAAGGATGCACGACGAAGGAGCCCGGAACGTCCACCACCTGCGTGATCGGGATGAGATCTTTCAGCGGCCGATACGGGAACTTGGTGTAGTAGTTCGGATTGATCGCCATCGTGCCGATGTTGCCGAGCAGGAAGGTGTAGCCGTCGGGCGTGGCGCGCACCGCGACCTCCACCCCGATGTTGCCGGCTGCCCCGCCGCGGTTGTCCACCACCACCTGCTGCTTGAGGAGTTCCGCCATCGCCGGCTGGATGATGCGTCCCACGGTATCGGAGGCCCCGCCCGGGGCGAACGGCACGATCATGCGCACTGGCCGGCTCGGGTAATCGTCCTTCGCCTGCGCGATCGCCTCGAAAGCCGGAACGATGGCGGCTGCGGCGAGTGCTGCGAACAGGTAGCGTTGCAGTCTCATGGTCTTGTCCTCCTGTTGTGATTGGCGGTGTTGCGGGTCGGTCGGGAACCGGCGCAAGCGGCAGGCAGGCGGTACTGCACGCCGGTATGGGCCGTGCTCGTCCGATACATTGTAATGCGCTCCGGAAAACCGCGGCTCGCGTTTTTCATTCGACCTTGATTTGGTTCTCGACGATGATCTTGGCCCACTCCTTGACTTCCTTCAACACGAACCGCTGGAACGCCTCGGGGGAAGGGTCCACCACCACGGTCATGAACACCTTGTCGAGCGCGGCTCTCATTTCCGCGCTCTGCATGATTTTCACCACGCCAGCATGGATCCGTTCGAGCAGCGGGCGGGAGGCGCCTGCGGGGGCGAACAGCCCGTTCCAGGCATTGGTGCCCACGCCGGGGAATCCCGATTCCGCGGTGGTCGGCACGTTCGGCAGCTCGCGGTGGCGCTCGGCGGTGGTGATGGCGAGTGGCTTGATGCGGCCGGCGCGGATGTGCGAAAGCGAGGAGGCCATGTTGATGAACATGAACTGCACTTCGTTGCCCATGATGGCGGGGATCATCTGGGCCGCGCCGCCCTTGTAGGGCACATGCGTCATCTCGAGGCCCGCGATTTTCAAGAACTTGACGGCGTCCAGATGGGGGTAGGAGCCGACTCCGGCCGAGCCATAGTTGAGGCGCCCTCCGGATTTGCTCGCGTAGGCGACGAATTCCTTCAGCGTCGAGGCCGGGACCGAGGGGTTCACCACCCACAGGTGCGGCAACTGGATCAGGTTGGTGACGCCGGAGAGATCGCGCGATGGCTTCACCTTGAGCGAGCCGAATATGGTCTCGTTGATCGCGTTGGTGGAGACGTTGCCGACGAGCAGCGTGTAGCCGTCGGGGGCGGCCTTGGCCGCCAGCTCGAGGGCGATGTTGCCCGAGGCGCCAGGGCGGTTGTCCACGATGATCGGCTGGCCCCACAGCTCGGAGAGCTTGGGCTGGAGCTGGCGCGCAGTGATGTCGGTCGCGCCGCCGGGCGCATAGGGGACGATAAGGCGCACCGGGCGCGCTGGAAAGTCCTTCGCCGCCTCCTGCGCGAAGGCGCTAGAGGCGACCAGCAGCGCGAGCAGCGAGCCCCGGAGCATGCTGTTTCCCGTCGTTCCCGTGCGCATCGCTCGTCCTCCTCCGGTTCGGGCATCCTCGGGGCAGGCCGCCTGGACACTAGCTGCGGCGCTTCTCGTCCTCCGGGGTGATCGGCAGCTTCACCGGGCGCCCGATCCGCGCCGAGAGGTCTATCGCCTTGGTGAGCATCAGCCGGTTGTGCCCCTCGCGGGCGGTGGCGTGCTGGGTCGTCAGCCCGAGCGCCACTCGGTTCAGCCACGAGTTCGTTTCCTCGCGCATCGGCCCGCGCAGCTCTCCGAGCGCCATGTCGCCGACCGGATAGCTCGTGAGGAAGTCCACGTGCCGCCGCTTGTCCGGCGCGTAGCCTTCGTCTTGCACGATGTTGGTGGCGAGCACGATGTCGCGATGGGTATCGTCGATCGTGAGCACGCCCTCGGTGCCAACCGCCCCCACTTCCAGGCTGTAGACCGCGCCGGGCCACACCTCGGGCAGCGCCCAGGAGATGACGCCGTGGTAGATCGCCCCGTCGTCGAAGGTGATGAGGAAGCCGGTGCCGTCTATGCCTTTCCACCCGGGCCCGAGCGCCTTGTTCACCGAGCGGGCGTAGACTTCCACCGGTGTCTTCGCCTCCATCAGCCACATCACGATGTCGAGCGCATGGGTGCCGGAGATCACCATGGGGGAGATCTCGGCGGGGTTGTCGGTGCGGCGATAGTTGTCGATCGCCACCAGCCGGTTCATGAAGGCACGGGAGGTCACCATCGTGACCTCGCCCAGCGCGCCGCTGCGCACTTTTTCTTTGGCAACCAGCCACCGGCGGCGAAAGCGCTGGGTGTATCCTACCACGGCGTCCACCCCGGAGCGCTCGATCGCCTGGAGCACCATCTCGGATTCGGCGAGGTCGGTGGCGAGCGGCTTCTCGATCATCAGCGCATGCCCGCGCTCCACGGCTGCGAGCACCGGATCCACGTGCAGGTGCTCGTCGGTCGAGACCACCACCGCGTTCACCTCGGAGCGGCGCACCAGCTCGCGGAAGTCGTCGGTCACGTAATCGGCGCCGACCCGCTCGGCGACGAAGCGCGCGCGCGCGGGGTCCTTTTCGGCGATTCCGATCCAGTCCACCGCGGGATGGCGCGCGGCGAGCTCTCCGCGGATCAGCCCCACACGGCCGGCGCCGACGATCGCAAGACCGATGCGCTTGGGATTCTTCCTCGGCATAAACCCGAAAAAAATCTACTTGCCACAGCGAGCACGGAGGGCACGGAGAGAGCGAATGGCGGGGCTCCTCTGCGTTCCCTGTGGCTTGAATCGCCGTCAACGCGCGGCCGCCACCGCCGGGCGCGACTCGGGCAGCGGGAGCTGAACCGGCTCGTTGCGCTCGGCCGAGAGATCGGCCGCGATGTAGACCTCCATCACCTGCCGCGCCTGCTCCGGAGCGACCAGCACCGGGCGGTCGCAGGCGACGGCCTCGAGGAAGTGTATCGTTTCGTCGCGCATCGGGCCGGCATAAGCGTGTCCCACGAACTCCCCCGGCATCGAGGACATCGGCAGCCGCATGCCGTCCTTCAGGGTGTTGAGCACCACGTCGCGGTGACTGTCGTCCACGAACAGGGCCCCTTCGGTGCCGATCATCTCGATCCAGGTGGTGGAAAAGTTGGGATAGCCGGGCGGCAGGCTCCAGCCGGCGCCGACGAAGAACGAGACGCCGTTGTCCATGGTCACGGTAATGAGCTGGGTGTCGGGAATGTCGCCGCCGCTCGCCGCCCGCATTGCGCCGTAGTTGATCTGCGAATAGACCCGCACCGGGCGGGCCGGCTCCAGGCACCACAGCACGAAATCGAGGTCGTGGGTGGCTTCCATCGCGGCGGGGGAGAGCCGGGTCCGGCCCGTGATCTTCTTGCCCAGCCCGCGCGTGATGTGGCGGCTCACCACGGCGCTCACCGGCTTGCCGATCGTGCCGTCGCCGATCGCCTTCTTGACGTAGGCGTACTTGGGATTGAAGCGCTGCGAGTAGCCGATGGTGAACTTGAGGTGGTTTTTTCTCGCCAGCGCGATCAGCTCGTCGGCCTCGTGCAGCTCGATTGCGATCGGCTTCTCGAGGAACACGTGCTTGCCCGCGGCGAGGCAGTCGCGCGCCATCGGGTAGTGCGTGCTCTCCGGCGTGGCGGAGATGATGAAGGCGTCGATCTCGGCGATTTCGAGCAGCTTCCGGTAATCGGTGACCGCGGTCCGGGCGCCCGTCGCGCGGGCGACCTCGGCCAGCCGCTCGGGCCGCACTTCGGCGAGATGCAGGCTTTTCACCAGGGGATTGGCGGCGCAGGTCTCGGCGCGGATGCCGCCGCACCAGCCGGTGCCGATGATGCCGACGCTGATCTGTTTCACGAGGATCCTTGCGGGCGTGCCGTGGTCGCGCCCGCGGGAAGACTCACAGCGGCGGGGCGCAGGCGCATCTTAGCCGATGCAGATATGCCTCACAAATATCAAATCCGTATCTTTGCCATGCTGTATCTGGATGCCTCACCGGAAACACCGCCCTTCGCCTCTCCCTCCTGCAAGGCGAGTATCGGCTATAATTCATGCCAGTTCGTTATCCAGAGGCGGTCCAGCTCAGACGTTTCTTGAATCGCCGCACCGCGCATGGATCTCCGCAGCATCCGCTATTTCGTGCAGATCGCCGACTGCGGCAGCATCACCCGCGCCGCCGCCGCCCTCGGCGTCGCGCAGCCGGCGCTCTCCCGCCACATGCAGAGCATGGAGCAGGAGCTCGGCATGGAGCTGCTGGTGCGCCTGCCTCGCGGGGTGCGGCTGACCAGCGCCGGGCGCCAGTTCCTCGATCACTGCCGCCGGGCGCTGCGCGAGCTCGACCGCGCGCGCGAGGAGCTGCGCGCGGATGCGGGCCGCCCCCACGGGCGCGTGATCCTCGGCGTGTCCCCGACTCTCGGGCCGCTGCTCGTGCCCGGGGTGGTGGAGCGGGTGCGCCGCCAGTGCCCGCAGGTGGCGCTGAAGATCGTCGAGCACTTCAGCACGCTGCTCTTCGACGGTCTGCTCACCGGCCGCATCGACGTCGCGCTGCTCACCAACCCTTCGGCCACGCGCGCGCTGCGGCTCGCGCCGCTCCTCTCCGAGCCGATCGTGGTGCTCGCGGCGCCGCAGCCGCGCGACACCCGCCGCTTCTACACACTCGCGGAACTCGCCCGCACGCCGGTGCTCGTCACCGAGACGATACGCGCGATCGTGGACGACCAGATCGGGCGCTACGGCGCGCGGCTCAACGTCGAGTTCGAGGTGAACGCGGTGGAAGCGATCGGACGGCTGCTGCTGCGCGGGGTGGGGCCTGCGGTGATGCCGGTGTCCACGTTTCACGCGGACATCGCGGCCGGGCGCATCGCCGCTTTCCCCATCGCCGACGTGAACGTGCATCGCACGCTGATGCTCGCGCACCCGGTCGAGCGGCGGGTGTCCGCGGCGAACGAGGAGATTTCCCAGATCGTCACCGCCGAGATGAACGCGCTCTACGACCGCGGCGTCTTCAGCCTGCCGGCCGGGGCGCGCCGACCCGAGCCGAGCGCGAAGCGTGCGGCGCGCGCCGCGTGAGAAACACCGCGCGCAAGCGGAAAGCCGGCAGCGAGGGCGAGGTCCCGCGCCGCGCCGGCGAACAACGTTGAGGAGCGACATGCAAGCGATCGACCTGCACAACCACGTGCTGCCCGAGCCCGTGCTGGCTGCGATGGAAGCCGACCCCGGGCCCTACCGCGCCGAGGTACGCCGAGAAGGCGCCCGGCGCTATATCGTGCGCGGCAGCAACCGTTTCGAGATCACCCCGGAGTTCTACGACGCCGACGCCAAGGTCGAGATCATGGAGCGCAAGGGCGTGCGGATCTCGGCGATCTCGCCTGCACCGCAATCGTTCTGCTACTGGCTGGATGAGGCGCAGGCGGCGCGGCACGCGCGCCTGGTGAACGACGGCATCGCGCAGATGGTCGCGAAACGCCCGGATCGCCTGCGGGGCATGGCGACGCTGCCGATGCGCCACCCGGAAGCCGCGGTCGCCGAGCTCGAGCGGGCGGTGAAGGAGCTCGGCTTCAAGGCGGTCGAGATCGCCACTGCGATCGACGGCGAGGAGCTCGCTCATCCCCGCTTCCGTCCGGTGCTGCGGCGCGCGCAGGAGCTCGAAGTGACGGTGTTCACCCATCCCAATACCATGGGCACCGCCGCCGGGCGCCTCGACTGCTATTACCTGATCAACCTGATCGGCAATCCGCTCGACACCACCATCATGGTGGCGAAGCTCATGTTCAGCGGCGCGCTCGACGAGCTGAAGGACCTCAAGATCTTGCTCGCGCACGGCGGGGGGTTCGTGCCGTACCAGATCGGGCGCTTCCAGCACGGCCACACGGTGCGCCCGGACACGAGCGCCGACACGAAGTCCAAGCCGCTCGACCTGTTCAAGCGCTTCTACTACGACGCGCTCACCCACCATCCGCAGGCGCTGCGCCATCTGATCGACATGGTCGGATCGGACCATGTCGTGATCGGCACCGATTCGCCCTTCGACATGGGAGAGGAACGCCCGCTCGAGCGGCTGAACGCGGTGCCGCGGCTGACCGAGAAGGAGCATGCGGACATCGCCTGGCGCACCGCGCAGCGCCTGCTCGGAGAGGACTGAGGCGCGGCGCGCCCGGCGAAATGCGGGAGGCGAGGTGGAGTAGAATCGCGGTCGCACCGCAGCGATCCCCAGTGTCTCGCATCGTGGACCAGCATGCCGTTCTATCGCTTCGAGGACTTCGAGTCGCGCTACCTCACGCCGCACCTCTCCACCGGCAAGGCGCCGGTGATCGAGGGCAAATACATGTACTTCTGCCTCGTGCACAAGGACGCGGGCACCGGCTCGGAGCTGCACTATCATCCGAACGAGCTGCTGATCTTCCCGCTGCGGGGCAAAATCAACGCCATCGTCGGCACCGACCGGCGCATCGTCGGACCGGGAACCTTCGTGCACGCGCCGGCCTACGCGCGCCACTCGATGAAGGCGACCGAGGACGGCCACTGCCAGTACCTTTACGTCAAGGACAAGACCTGGACGGTGGTCGGGCTCGCGGAGGACGAGGCCGTGCCCGAGCGCGCGATGACGGTGGAGGAGGCGAACCGGCGCTACCGGGCCGGCGGGGGCGGGCGGCACCGGGGCGCGCCGGGTCGCAGCCGCGCGATCACGGATGGGCTCGATGTCTGCTTCTATCCCATCATCGAGTCGCTCGACGCGCCGCGGCGCTCCGCCCGCCACGTCAACTGGATCGAGGGTGAACGGCTCGCGTTCGGCTTCTTCGAGGTGCCGAAGGGCTACGCCGAGCCCGAGGTCGTGTTCGAACGGGAGGCCTTTCTCTACGTGCTGGCGGGCGAGCTGCGGGCGCGCGCGGGCGGGCGCGCCAAGGACGTGGGCCCCGGCGACATCGTGCACGTGCCGCGCGGAGCGGACTGCCGCCTGAAGGTGCAATCGCCGTTCGCACGCTACGTGCTGGTATGCTCGACGCCCTACCTCGAGAGCCGGATCGACCACATGACGCCCGAGGAAGCCGAGCAGGCGCGGATCCACATGAAGCCCAACTGATGGCGAGCGACGGGTGACGAGCAACGACAAATGAACTCACGGAAGAGGGGCGGTCGAGGCACCGTCGGGCAGATCGGGCTCGGCATCATGGGCGGGGCTTTCGCGAAGCACTTGCTCGCGGCGGGCTTCCGGGTGACCGGCTACGACATCGCGCCGTCGCGCATGCGCGAGCTCAGGCGGCGCGGAGGCCAAACGGCGTTCTCCTGCGCCGAGGTGGCGCGCCGGTGCCGGATCCTCATCACCTCGCTCCCCAGCCCGCTCGCCTTCGAGCAGGCTTTCTTCGGGCGCGAGGGCATCGCCGCAGGCGCGCGCAAGGGCGGTATCGTGATCGAGACCAGCACGCTTCCGATCGAGCTCAAGGAGCGCTGCCGCGCGCGGCTCGCCCGCAGGGGCGTCACGCTGCTCGACTGTCCGGTGAGCGGCACGGGCGCGCAGGCAGCGGCGAAGGATATCGCCGTTTACGCGAGCGGGAGCCGCGCGGCCTTCGACCGCTGCCGCAGAGTATTCGACGGCTTTGCGCGCGCGACTTATTACTGTGGCGCCTTCGGCACCGGCTCCAAGCTCAAGTTCGTCGCGAACCTCCTGGTCACCATACACAACCTTTCCGCTGCCGAAGCGATGGTGATGGGCGAGAAGGCAGGGCTCGACCTCGGGCTCCTCTACCGGGTGATCCGGGACGGGGCCGGTAGCTCGCGCATGTTCGAGGTGCGCGGCCCGATGATGGTGGCGGGCCGCTACGAGCCGCCGCACATGAAGACCGAGATCTATCAGAAAGACATCGCGATCATCCGCTCGTTCGCGCGCCGTCTCAAATGTCCGACGCCGCTGTTCGATGCGAGCATCCCGTTCTACGCCGCGGCGCTGCGGCGGGGCTGGGCCGCGCAGGACACAGCGGTGATTCACGCCGTTCTGAGGCAACGCGCCGGCCTGCGCGGACGCGGCCGCCGGCGCACCCCACGACGAAAAGGAGACTAAATGCCAGTCGAAGGATCGCTGCGTCCCGCAGCACAGGCCAGCCAGCCCCTCGCCCTCAACATGAAGCTGATCGCCCACCACGAGCTGGCGGGCTTCGGCGGCATCGGCGAGGGCATCAACATGCAGAAGACCAAGGACGGCCGGCGCATCCTGTGGCTCGCCCACGAGTCGGCGCCCAAGAACTTCACTGCGGTGGACGTGACCGACCCCCGCAACCCGAAGCTCGTGGTGCAGACCGATCTGCCGCACGCCGAGGTGCGCTCCAACTCGCTCGACGTGGTAGGCGATCTCATGGTGGTCGCCTATCAGACCAAGCGGTGGGGAATGAAGCCCGCCGGCTTCGACCTCTTCGATGTGAGCCGCCCGGAATCCCCGCGCCTCATCGCGCACTTCGACGCATCGGGCCCGTGCTCGCGCGGCGCGCACTGCGTCTGGTTCGTGGATGGGGAGACCGTGCATCTCACCTCAGGCGCGCCGGATTTCGAGCCGACCCACGAGAAGGACGACCAGTTCTACCGCATCATAGACGTGCGCAACCCCTCGCGCCCGGTCGAGGTCGGCCGTTGGTGGTACCCGGGAACGCGCAAGGGCGACGACGCGCCGCCGCCGCCGCGGCACCCGCGCTTCGACGGCGGCTACCGCCCGCACAATACCAACGTCTACCCCCAGCGCCCCGACCGCGCGTACATCGGCTACATCGACGGCGGTGCATGGATCCTCGACATCAGCGACCGCTCGCGCCCGAAACCTGTGGGCCGCCTCCAGTACTCGCCGCCTTACAACGGATTCACCCATACCGTGATGCCGCTCATCGAGCGGGGGCTGCTCGTGATCACCGACGAGTGCGTACGCGACAACGGCGAGGACTGGCCCAAGCTCGCCTGGGTGGTGGACGCGCGCGTCGAGTCGAACCCGGTGCCGGTGGCGACGCTGCCGCTGCCGCCGCTGGAGGCGTTCGTCAAACGCGGCGGGCGCTACGGCGCGCACAACCTGCACGAGAACCTGCCGGGCCCGTGCTCGTTCCGCTCGGAGACGCTGGTGTTCTGCACCTTCTTCAGCGGCGGGGTGCGCGCCTACGATATCTCCAATCCGTACCAGCCGCGCGAAGTCGCCTATTTCGTGCCCGCGGCGCCCCGGCTCTCGCCCAAGGGATCGGCTCAGATCAACGACGTCTGGGTGGACGAGAACCGTGTGGTATACGCGGTGGACCGCTTCAGCGGCGGGCTCTACGTGCTGGAGACGACGTTTTAGGATTCGGCCGAAATCTGCGCCGGCAAAATCCTCGATCCAGAAACTGCCGCGCTGTTGCCTGGTCGCAAGATGCATGACATCCGCAGCTCCTGTGTTCATCGCCGCTTTTCCGTCGAGGGTCCCGTCGGTGCCTAGACCCGAGGGGATGCCGGGCGTATGAGCCCGAGCCAGGCGAATGCAGCCCGCGATGCGCTCGCCGGGCTGATTCCAGTCTCGGTCGTGACCGGCTTTCTCGGGGCTGGCAAGACCACGCTGATCAACCGCTTGGTCAAGCGCCCGGAAATGAACCGCGTGGCGGTGATCGTCAACGAGCTCGGCGAGATCGGGATCGACAACGAGCTGGTCCAGGTCTCCTCGGAACAGATGATGCTGCTCAACAGTGGCTGCCTGTGCTGCGTGCTGCGCGGGGACCTGGAGGAGACGCTGCGCACGTTATTCGTGCAGCGCCGCAACGGCGAGGTGATCGATTTCGACCGCGTGGTGATCGAGACCACGGGGCTCGCCGACCCCGCGCCGGTGGTGCAGACTCTGATCACCGACGCGCAGTTGATCGAGCACTACCGGCTCGACTGCGTGGCGACGCTGGTGGACGCGGTGAACGCACCCGGGCAACTCGCTCAGTTTCCCGAGGCGGTGAAGCAGATCGCGCTCGCCGACCGGCTGGTGGTCACCAAGACGGATCTCGCCGCTCCGGAACAGCTGGCCGAGCTCGGCGCGCGGCTCGCTGCGATCAATCCCGGCGCGCCGGTGCGCACGGCGGTGAACGGCGAAATCGAGCTCTCTTTCCTGGTGGACGTCGGGCTGCGTCGCACTCGTGTCGCGCCCGAAGATATCGAGCGCTGGATGGGCACGGGCCGCGACTCGGGCCGCGAGGAACACGGGCACCGGCACGACGCGGCGATCCGCTCCTTCGTGTTGCGCTTCGACCAGCCGTTTTCCTGGGACGCCTTCACGCAGTGCCTCGAGGTGCTGACCGCGCTGCGCGGGCCCGATCTCCTGCGGGTGAAGGGGCTGGTCAACGTCGAGGGGCGGGCGGGGCCGATGGTGGTGCAGGGCGTGCAGCACCTGTTCCACCCGCCGCTCGAGCTCGCGCAGTGGCCGGGCACGGACCGCGCGACGCGGCTCGTCTTCATCACTCGCGGCATTTCCCGCGACACGGTGGCGAATCTTTTCGCCGCTGTCGGTGCGGTTGCGACACGCGGCGCCGGCTGAGGGCGTACGCGAGCGCGCCCGATGGGCGATCGGCGCCCTCCGATGCATGCGGGCGATGCAGTCGCCGAGGCGCTGCGCGGCGAGGGCGTGGAGCGCGTCTACAGCGTGCCGGGTTCCCATATCCATCCGATCTACGACAGCTTGTCCCGCGCTCCGCAGATCCGGCTCGTCACCTGCAAGCAAGAGCCGAACGCCTCGCTCATGGCCGACGCTTACGGGCGGCTCACCGGAAAGCCGGGGGTCTGCCTGGTCACCGCGGGACCCGGTTGCCTCAATTCGATGGCTGGCGTGGCCCAGGCCTACGGGGCGGCCTCGCCCGTCGTGCATCTGAGCGGAGCGGTGCCGCTCGGCGCCGACCGCGAGGCCTTTCACGGCGTGGACGAACCGGCGTTCACGTGCGAGATGTTTCGTCCGATCACCAAGTGGAGCGTGCGCGTCGAACGGCTCGCCGACATTCCGCAGGTGATGGCGCGCGCGTTTCGCCTCGCCCGTAGCGGCCGGCCGGGGCCGGTGCACGTCGAGCTGCCGCGGCTCTCCGACTATAGCGAGTTCATCTTGCAGGAGTCGCCCGCCGTGCTTCCAGCCTACCGCAGCCTTCCCACCGAGGTCGCGCGCCCGGATCCGGCGGACGTCGCACGATTCGCGGCACAGCTCGTGGGCTCGCGCGCTCCGGCCATCGCGGCGGGCAAAGGTGTCATACGGAAAGGCGCGATGCAGGAGCTGTCGGAGCTTTCACTGAAGCTGCAGGCGCCAGTGGTCTTCCCCCAGGATGCGATCGGCGTGATCCCCGAGGATCATCCCTTTTTCGCGGGGCACTTCCAGCACTACAGGAGCCATCCGCTCTCGGCCGAGGCGCTGGAGCGCGCGGACCTCATCCTCGGCGTCGGGTTGCGGGCCGGCGCGGCGGAGCTCTCCGAGCTGCGCCGGCGTGCGCCGGACAAGCGCTTCATCCTCGTCGGCTTCGACGATGCAGCGGATCACCGCTACGCGGGCGAGGACGAGCGCGTGGCCGATCCCAAGCAGTTTCTCGTGGCGCTGCTGGAACACCTCGCGGATTACCGGCGGCCGCGCGACGAGGCGCTCGTGCGCAAGCTGGCTGAAGGCAAAACTGCTCTGCGCGCGAGCCTCGCCGCCCAGAACGAGCCGCACCGGCACGAGCGGCCCATTCACCCGGGAGTGCTGATGGAGGCGATGAACGCGGTGCTCGACGACCAGGCGGTCGTCGCGAGCGATGTCGGCAACTGCCAGATCTGGGCACGCGCCTTCCGTCGCATCGCGACGCCCGAGTCCTTCATGCAGTCCGGGGTCTGGAACGCTATGAGCTACGCCCTGCCGACCGCGATCGTGGCGAAGATGGAGTTTCCAGAGCGCCAGGTCGTCGCACTGGCGGGCGACGGCGCTTTCCTCATGACGCTCGGCGATCTCCCCACTGCGGTCGAGTACGGTGCGAACATCCTCGTGATCGTCATGAACGACGGCGCTTTCGGCCAGACCTTCATGCAGCAGGAGAGCCTCTATGGCCACACCTACGGGACTTCGTTCCGGAGCCCTGATTTCGCGCAAATCGCCAGGGCTTGCGGCGCCGAAGGCCTGCGCGTCAGCGACCCCGACGAGGTCGAGGCAGCGCTGCGCCAGGGGCTCGCCGCGACGCGGCACCGGCCGGCGCTCGTCGAGGTGATGGTCGGCCGGCACCCGTACCCGAAACTCTAGAACACGTAGTACGACACGAGAAGCGCAAGCAGCATCGCCATCACGCCGAGCGCCATCGTTCCGGAACGCCAGGTGCGCGCGAAGGCGCCCTGCGGGCCGTGCACGGCCTTCACTCGCCGCAACAGCCACGTCCACCCCGAGGCAGTGCACCGCTCCGAGGCGGCGATAAGCGCGCTGCAAGCTCCTGTCGCCACGCGCGCGAGCCGAGGGAAGAGCACGCGGTAGAACCAGTCCGAGTCGAGCGTGATGGTTGGCGTGCGCTGGAGCCAGCCCAGCATCGCGAAGAACGCCAGACCCGAAAAGAGCAGCAGTTGAAGCTGCGTGACGACGTGAAATCCGGTGTACGGCTCGAAGTGCGCCGGATAAGGAAGCAGCCGATAGAGCGGCTCGTAGACCACCCCCAGTCCGATGCACAGGGAGGCGAACAGCAGCATCGCGATCCGCATATTCCACGGCGGGTCCGCCGGGCGCAGTCCGGAATCCTTCTGGAAGAACACGAACCATGGAAACTTGATCCCGGCGTGAAGAAACACGCCGGCGGAAGCCGCGGCGAGCAACATCCAGACCGCGAACAGATGCCCGTCGCCAGCGGCCTGCGAGATCATGGACTTGCTGACGAATCCCGAAGTGAGCGGGAAGGAGGATATCGCGAGCGCGCCGACGATCCCGCAGGCCGTGGTGAGAGGCATCGTCCGGAACAGCCCTCCGAGTTCGGTGCACTTGCGCCTGCCGGTCATGAGGAGGACCGATCCGGCGGACATCAGCAGCAACGCCTTGTAGAGGATGTGGGTGAACGCATGCGAGGCGGCCCCGTTCAGCGCCATTTCGGTGCCGAGGCCAATGCCGGTCACCATGAACCCGACCTGGTTCACGATGCTGTAGGCTAGGATGCGGCGCATGTCATTCTCGAGCAGTGCGTAGACGATTCCGTAGAACACCATGAACAGGCCCACGTAGACCAGGAGCTCGGTCCCCGGGAATCCGCGGAGGAGCGCGTATACCGCGCTTTTCGTCGTGAAGGCCGAGAGAAATACCGTGCCGCTCCACGAGGCCTCCGGGTAGGCGTCCGGTAGCCACGCCGAGAGCGGGGGGGCGCCAGCGTTGACGAGGAAACCGGCGAGGATCAGCGCTTGAGGTATGCCGTCGAGTCTCATTGCCGTGAACTCGACGCTTCCGGTCTGGAGAACGTGGGCGGCGACGCCCGTGAGGAGCAGCATCCCCCCGAAGAGGTGCACCATCAGGTAGCGCAGGCTCGCGCGGTACGACGCGCGCGTTCCGGCGCTCCAGATGACGAGCGTCGAGCCGATCGCCATCAACTCCCAGAAGACGACGAGCGTGATCAGATCTCCGGCGAGCGCGACACCGATCGCGGCCCCGGCGTAGACAAAGGCCGCGGGAAGCTCGAGCGGGCTCGGCTGGTTCAGCGCGAAAAGCGTGCCCCCGAACGCCATCAGTGCGAAGATGATCGCGAACAGGCGCGCGAGGGCATCGGCCGAGAACGGGGCCAACTCGAAGCCGAGGAACCGGGTGCTCCATTGCACTCCGTCGCCGGCCGACCCGGCGAGCGCGAGCGCGGCGAGCGGG
>DATLZE010000150.1:0-5267 GCA_035574195.1 Burkholderiales bacterium
TTTTCACAGCACCCTCGACTGGATCGACCGCCCCACCTTCATCCGGGGCGCTCGCGAAGCCTATGGGATCGTCCGCATCCAGCAGCGCGACCGCTCGTCGCGCATCCTGCCCGAGGACACCGCGACCGCGCGGCTCCTCGGCGTGCAGCCGGAGGATGTGCCCGGCCTTGCCCGCTTCTACCGCCGCGCCAGCAGGGGGCCGCATGATCCAGCTTACCCAGAACCCTCTGCCTTACGCCTCGCACGACGACACGTGGATGGTCCACGTGTTCGCGGGGCGCTACGACAACGACCGCATCGCGCTCGTCCTGCTGAACGCCGAGGACCACGACGAGCTGATCGCCGTCGCCAGCGTCAACCTGCCGGCCGCCCCGTGCGGCCCGCATCAGGTCTTCGTCAAGGACTGGTCGGAGAACGAGGGCATCACCGAATGGCTGGTCGCCCACAACATCATCCAGCCCGAACCCCAGCGCGCGGTGCGCACGGGCTTCGTGGTGGCGCGCGCCTACGACTTGACCGCCGAGTGCGCCGGCAAGCTGGCGCGCGGCACCTGACAGGAGGCATCATGCGCGACCCGTATGCATCACTGCGCCGCGCCGCCAAAATCGACGGCCATCTCGTCCTGACTCCGCGAGGCGCGGAGGTGCTCAGCGAGCAGGAAGCTAGCATCACCCCATGAGGCCGCCGGCGAGCCCCTGATCGCCGGACCGAGCGCTCTGGACAGAGAGCGCACAAGGAGACCACCATGAGGCATCGGTACGAATACAGCACTTGGGGCGTCGAGCCGGGGTCTGGCCGCCCCCACGGAGTGATCCAAGAGTGGCGCTGCACGAGGTGCGGCGCCGCCAAAGTCCGCGCGCCTGAGAATGGCGCGCGCGGCCAGCGGGTAATCCGCTGGCGATACAAGGACCGCGACGGGTACAGCAGCGCGACAATGCCGCGCTGCTCATGGATCTGATTGCCCGATCCGCGTGGCGAGACACGAGGAGAACAACATGGATATCCCGTACCCCGATACTCCGGTCGGTCGTATCATCGCCGAGGAGGCCCAGAGCCTCATGCAGCTGCCGCGCGTGCCCCCGGCGAGGCTTTTCGAGAGCGCCGAAGAGCGCGCCCACAGGCGCGCGCTCATCGAGGAGCGCGACCGCAGGCGCGCAGAGATCGAGTGCTCCACGATGGAGCGCATTCGGCAGCTTGCAGAGGCCGGCGACGTGCAAGCCATCGGGTTTTTGCACGCGATGGCCGACCGCGAAGAGCGCCGTGCCGCTTGGCGCGGCCAGTACGACGGCGATTTTTGACGCTACTTCGCCCATGACCCGATCGCACCCTCGCACCCACCGCGCGCGAGAGATCCTCGCGGCGGTGGGCCGCGCCTACCCGGGCGCTTGGGACGCCGCTGATCGGCTGCGCGCGATGCGTGGCCGCGAGGGACTGCCGGAGTGGCCCGAGTGGTGCTACCTGCCGCTCCACGCTGCCTACGCGATCGTCTCGGGCGGCGGCGAACACCGAGTGCCCTACGAGCGCGCACACCACGTCGGCATCCTCGGCGCGCTCGCGGCTTGGCGCATGACGCAGGGGATCTATCGGTTCGACCCGGCGCTCTATGCCGCCGTGGTCGAGACCGAACTCGATCGCGACCTGCCGCGCGCGCCGCTCTACCGACTGCCAGAGTGGTGCGTCTACATCGAGACGCCGGACCAGGTCTGGCGTATCGCCGGCGAGGTGCGGCCGATCTACGGAGTCTGGGCGCATCTCGACTGGGACGAGCGCGTCGAGGGCCGGCCGCACGACGAGCTGCGGCTTGTGCTCGACACCGCTCGCACCCCCGAGGAGGCGCTCGATCCTTGGGCCGGATGCATGCCCATCCCGCTCATCCTCGGCGAGGGCACGATCGCCGATAGCTTGGCGCGCGTGCTGGCGAGCGGCGCGGCGCAAGCGTGCGCTCACGGCCTGGAGCCGCCCGCGGAGCTGACCGATGCAGAGGCGGTCGCGCCCACGCTCTGGCCGATCGTGTCGCTGATCCTCTATCTGTGCGCGGATGATGCCGAGATCGGCGACGGCAGCACTCGGCCGGCGAATCCGGAGCCGAGGCGGACGCGCCGACATGGCTGGCGGCTCTTCGCCGCCGACGGGCCGCGAGTCTGGGACGTCGGCGTGCGGATCGGTGCTGCGCTGCGGCGCGCCTACCAGGCCGAGCAGACACGCCAGGAGAGCGCCCCCACCGGCCGCACCGTGCGGCCGCACATCCGGCGCGCGCACTGGCACACCTTCCTCGCCGGGCCACGCACCGGCGAGCGCGAGCGGCGCATCCGGTGGCTGCCGCCGATCGCGGTCAACGTCGAGGACGTGAGCAAGCTGCCGGCGGTCATCCGCAGGGTCGAGCCGTGAGCGTCGAACGCTTCTGCACGGTCGCCGAAGCCGCCGCTGTTCTCGGTGTGACACCGGGGCGCGTGCGGCAGCTGCTCTCCGAGGGCCGCATCATCGGCGCACGCAAGCACGGTCGCGACTGGCTGATCCCTGCGCCGGTCCGCGTGCGCGAGGTGCCACGCGGCCGGCCGCCACGGCAGGACCGCGCCGTCAAGGCCTGAGGCGCCGACCTCGCGCCCGTCGCTTACGCTGCCGCTCCAAGCGGTCGAGCGTGCGTGCGTCCTGCTCGTCCACGCCGCTGTGGTCCTCGGCGACCGGAGGCTCGGGCGGCTGCACCCGCGCAAAGTGCGTGACCGGCCACTTGGCGAGCGGTGAGACAAGCGCGGGCTTCCACGGCGTGGACCACCACGCGATGCGGTTCCAGACGAGGACTTTCTCGCCTTGCTCCGGCTCCTGCTCAGGCGGGCAGGTGGCGACTTCAATCCACTCGATGAAGGCCACGCATGCGCGGCAGTCGCTGATCGCGGAATTCCCGCACCGCGATCACGAGAGTGTCGTTGTCCTCGAATACCATCACGTAGAGGGGCTCGAGTACCGCCGGCGGATCGAGCCGCAACCAGCAGCCAGCGAACGTTTTCTGCCCTGAGCCGTCCCGCATCGTGAATTCCGAGGTCAATCCCCGAAAGTCCCTGTGGTAGCGCGGCAGCACCTGCCGCTGCACCGCCAGTGCCGCGGCGCCTTCGCACGGCGCGTCGAGGAGCGTGATCCTCGGGAATCCAGACCTACCGACGTATTCCGCGATTATCCGAGCGACTCCGGGTTGGGCCGCGACCGCCGGGATGAGCACGACCACGAGCACCAAGGCCACGAACAGCGCCCACGCCAGTTTCACGATCCATTTCGGCATGGCAACCCCCGCAAGAAAAAGCCCGCGCGCGGCGGGCCCCGAGATTGGTTGCCGCGGAGGGACTTACACCCTCGACCTTCGGGTTATGGACCCGACGAGCTGATTTCTGCTCCACGCGGCGGCTGATCATGGCCGGCCCCGGTGACCGTGCGACCGGATCTGGCAAGCCGCAACAGGGAGGAGGAAGGACCGGCGACGATCACCGGGGCCGAAAACGAAAGGCCCGGCATCGCCGGGCCTTTGGAAACACTTTGGCACTCTACCTTGAAATGCCATTTTCTCCGCATTTTCGGCGGGCTGTCAAGCCTCCACTACCCCAGCCTGCCGAAGATGGTCCTCGATCTCGTATCGTGCGAGCTTCTCCTCGCGCTTGAGCCAGTCGGTCATCCTGCGGTAGTAGTCGCTGGCTGTGTCTCGGTTGACCTTGCACCGGCTCGCAACCTCGATGAACGACACCCGCACTCCGAAGTACCTCCCCACCAAAGCTCGACGCAGCTGGTAGTGCGAGATCGTGCCGGCTGCTGCGGCACGCAGTGCGGCCTCCACGACGGTCTCGACCGCCTCCGCCCACTCTGCGCTCTCCCGGTACCCACGGCAGCACGGCGATCGGCACGCGCAAGGGGTTGTCGGTGCCGCAAAGCGCGCGGTAAGAATCGCCCGCCGCAGTGGGTGGAGGCGCATGAGTTCGGCTCGGATCATCCCCGCCTGGGCGGCGCCGTCCAGACCCCCCAAGCCTCTTCCCTTGGCAGCCCCTCCCACGAGTTGCGCGAGCGGTACCTGACGCACCTGGCCGTGCGCGTAGTTGAGCGAGAACAGCAGCGCCCCATCGACGGTGCGAAACAGGGGGTCTTCTGTCCGCGCGTCCACCTACGCCCCCAGTGCGCGCCGGATGTCCCGGACAGCGCGCCCGCTCTGGACGTGCCGGGGCGTGAATTCGAGAACGCGCCAGCCCAAGAGCACCGCTTCGTTCTGCCGCAGCCGGTCTGCCTCGTAACCCGCGCCTCGCGTATGCCGGCCACGGGCGTATACCCCGCCCTGCACCTCGACGAGGAGCCTAGCGGCGCCAGTCCAGGCGAAATCTGCCCGCCAAAGACGGCCAGGGCAGAAGCGGTACTGGCGCACAAAGCCGCCCAGTCCTGCGGCACGTAGCTGAAACGCGAGCAGTTCCTCGGCCTCGCTCTGCCCCCGCGCGCGACGCGCGCCCCCGCCATGCCTTCCCGCTGTTGCTCTCAGGGCGGCGAGCTTGCGGCGTGCCTGCTCGCGCATCGGCGGGCGCAGACGACCGAGCAGGAAAGTCAGGCCGCGGCTCATGGCGCTCTGATCAACCCTTCCAAGAACCAAAGCGCCACCGTTCTGACATACGCCCGATTCCACAGCGCCCTCTTTTCCGCCTTTGACAGCTTCCCCGCGCGACCATCCAACAGATCATGGCAGCCGCCAGGGTCGCCGCACAGATACGCGATCAGGAAGTCGTCGGCCTTCGTGCCGATACCCTTCCCGACCAACCATCCAAAGCTGCGAGGAAAGAGGTTGAGGTCGTTGCAGTGCGCGGCGACGGTGGCCCCCTCTTTGCCGCACAGCACACACGGGTACTGACGCGCCGCCGCGCGCAGCCGCGCCAGGCCCGCCACTCGTGGAGGTTTGAGTAACGTGCCGATCACTCGCCGTGCTCCGCGAGAATCTGCTCCATGTACGCGGCAGCGGAGGCGGCGTCCAGATGTGGCCAGAGATAGCGCGCCGCACGCGGGCCGCGCAGGAAAGCGATCACCCGGTGGTGGAATTCGCGAAACTCGTCCTCGTCCGCTTTGCGGTAACTCACCGAGCGCGGTATCGGGATGATGCCGCCTTTCGGCCCCGCCACCCACGTCACCCACCCCGCTCCCACCTTGATCCAGCACAGGTACTGGTCGAAATGCTCGAAGCGCTCCTGGGCGTCGAATACCGCCTGCTCGATCCTGAAGTGCCGCCGGTGAAACGGACCGCTGCGATCGCG
>DATLZE010000151.1:0-16651 GCA_035574195.1 Burkholderiales bacterium
GAGCGTGCTGGCAACCGATTGCTTCGCGCGGCTCGGGCTGGAGGTCGAGCCCTTCGCGGCGCCGACGCTCGGGCGGCTCGCGGCGCTCGGGCTCCCGCCCGGCACCAGCATCGCCAACCCGGTGGACGCGCCGGTGGGCACGCTGCAGCAGGAGGAGGGGCGCGTCGCGGAGCGGATCCTGGAGGCGATCTATGCGACCGCGGCTCCCGACGCTCTGGTCATGCACCTGAATCTCTCCGCATTCGCCGGCCGCACCAAAGACGAGGTGCTCGACAACCTGGTGCAGGTCGCGCTGCGCGTGAGCGGCCGCTATCCAGGACAGGCGCACTTCGTGCTGGTGCTGCGCTCGGACGGGGAGCCGCGGCTCGAGGAGCGCAAGCGCCTGTTCCGCGCCAAAGCGGCCGCGCTCGGCATCCCGGTCTACGACGAGATCGCCGAGGCCGGCCGCGCGCTCGCCGCACTCGCCTTCCACGAGCGCTTCTTGAGCGCGCGAGCGTGAGCCCGCGCCCGCCTGCGCGCATCGGCAGACCGTGATCATGACCGAGGAACGCTCCACCGCTACCCGAACACCGCCGCGCTACCGCTACGACTTTCGCGCGACGGGCTATTCCTTCCGGCTCCATAGCGGCAAGGACGCACTCGACCGGCTGCCCGATGAAGTCGCGCGGCAGCGGGCGAGGCGCGCCTTCGTGCTGTGCGGGCGCACGGTCGCGCGCGCCACACCGCTCCTCGGCCGCGTGCGCGCGCTGCTCGGGGAGCGGCTCGCCGGCGTGTTCGACGGCATCGGGAAGGATACCCCGCGCTCCTCGGTCGAGCGCGCGACCGAGGCGGCGCGCGCCGCGGGCGCGGACCTGCTGATCGGGATCGGCGCGGGCAGCGTGCTGCAGGGCGCGCGCATCGTCGCGATCCTGCTCGCCGAGCGCCGCCCGGTCGAGGAACTCGTCACGCAGTATCCGGAAAGCGGCCCGGCGGTGAGCCCGAAACTGCTCGAGCCCAAGCTTCCCATCGTCAACGTGCTCACTGCCCCGACCACGGCGCAGAACCGCGCCGGCTCGCGCATGAAGGACGACGCGACCGCGCGCGGCCTGGAATTCTTCGATCCCAAGACGCGGCCGGTCGCGATCTTCTGGGACGAGGCGGCGCTCATGACGGCACCGCAGCGCATGCTCGTCGCCGGGGCGGCGACGATCTGGTGCCGCGCAGTGCTGGACCTCGGGGCAACGGACGATAACCCGTTGGTGGAAGGCGACCGCCTGCAGGCCTATCGCCTCGCCGCCGGCGCGCTCCCCCGCATCGGGAACGCATCCGACCCCGCGCCGCGCTTCGAGCTGTGCGCCGCGACGCTGCTGCAGAACCGCGAGGCCGACGACGGGGGCGCGATGCTCGCGCAGTATCAGGCGCTGCGCGTCGCGTACGCTTTCGCCACCGCGCTCACCAGCCTGCATCCGCACCTCGCTCAGGGGGAGGCCTACAGCGCGGTGCTCGGCACGGTGCTGCGGCGCCTCGGCGGGCGCGATCCCGAGGCGATGGCGCGCATCGCGGAGGCGATCGGGCTCGAGGCGACGAAGGCAGCGGCGCCCGCGCGCATCGCCGCGCACCTGGAACAGATCTTCGGCACGCTCGGCCTGCCGACGCGGCTCGGCGCCCTCGGCATCGAGCGCGCGGGGCTCGCGCGCGTGCTCGAGCACTCGCTCACGAACTTCAACGCCGATCCCCGGCAGGAATTCCGCCGCGAAAGAGGGACGCTTGCCGAGATACTGGAGGCTGCGTGGTAGAGGCAGGCGGCGCGCCGTCATCGCTCGCGGCCCGCCTTCTCTCGAAGGGCAGCCGTCCGGAGGAGCGCAGGGCGATCGGGGCGCGTCGCGGACCGGGAGCCACCTGACCGGTCTCACGAGGGGGCGCGCCGCCCGCAAGCGCGGCCCGCTGCCGCTCGAGGACGCCGCCACCGGGGGAGGTCCGCGCCCTGTTTTCTCGCCCTGCCCTCTGGCCAGCCCTCCGTCAATGCGGGGCGCGCCGGGGTGCTCGAGGAGCGAGACCGGGGAGCGCACCAGGGTGGGGGCGATCGGGCTGCGCATCGAATAGAGCGCGCCACGCGGTCCCCCCTCGTCCCGAACGGTGGTGGCTTTCGGTCGCAATCGGTGCGCGCGCGACGCCCGGCTTGCTCGAGTCGCGCTCGCAGCAGGTGGCCGCCGCCGCGCCGGCCGGCGCCGGCAGCTTCCCGGCCGCGATCGATGCGGCCTTCAGGATCGGCTCCTCCGGCACCGCCTCGAAAACGCGGTCTCGCCGATTTCGACCGTGCGGCACTGGGAATCGCCGCAGACGGCGCAGCACGGCTGCTTGCCGTTCGTGCGCCCGGCCATTGCTCCAGGGGGCGATGCGCGATCCAGATCCGGTTCGACGCGGGCTCTTTCTTGAGCGCCGATTCGCCGATCTCCTGCGCCCCCGTTGCGCCGATCACGGTGTTGGGGCCGCCGCGGCCCTCGGTTCGCGAGCCAGCCCCCCGAGCGAAGCGGCGCGAGCCGCGATGCTATCATCCGGATTCGGATTTTCCTTGATGCGGTCATGAGCAGCGGCGCGGTCTGCGGCGGCAACCAGGATCGAGCGCGAGCCGGTTGCCGCCTTCCGGTGCCATGGTGAACCGCACGGCGGCCGCGGACGGGGAATCGCGGCGCTATCCCTACTGGCGCCGCAATATGCGGGTGCTGCCGCCCGCCAACCTGCTCTGTGGGCTCGGCTTCAACCTCGCCTGGCCGTTCATTCCCCTGATGGTGCGCGGCTTGGGCGTGCGCGAGAACCTCGAGACCTGGGTCGGCGCGATGCTCCTCGTGTTCTACCTCGTCAGCACCGCGGCGAACGCCGTGTGGGGCGGAATCGCAGAGCACTACGGCCGCAAATTGAACGTGCTGCGGGCAATGCTCGGCATGGGCTGCGCGATGATGCTGGTGCCGCTCGCGCCCACACCCTTGGGGTTCGCCGCGGCTCTGATGCTCGTCGCGGTGTTCAACGGCTTCACTCCGGCAGGGGTGTCGCTGCTCGTGGCGAACACGCCGCCCGCGCGCCTGGGTTTCGTGCTGGCGCTCGCGCAGACCGGAGGGCTGCTCGGCCAGACGCTGGGCCCGGTCCTGGGTGCCGCGCTCGCCGCCCGCCTCGCCTCCCCGCACGCGCTCTACTGGGCGAGCGGCGCCCTGATGCTCGCCGGAGGCGCGCTGGTGGCGCTCTTCGTGCGCGAGGTGAAGCAGCCCGCGCCCGGCGCCTGGAGCCCGCGGCTGCTCGCGAGCCTGCGCGAGCTGTTCGCGATCCCGCGCATCGGGCCGCTGTTCCTGCTCGCCTTTCTCTTCTCGGTCATGTGGCACGGCAGCGTGATCAACATCAGCGTTTTCGTGCTGCAGCTGCTGGAGGCATCCGGGGCGGGCGCGGATCCCGGCGCCGAGGCGTACTGGGTGGGCGCCGCGGCGCTGGCGCTGGCGGTCTCGATGCTGGTGGCGACCCCGGTCTGGGGGCGGGTGCTCGACCGCCTCGGCTCCGCGCGCGTGCTGGCCTTCGCCTCCGCCGCCACCGTCCTCACCCACCTGCCGCTGCTCGTGCTCGAGACACCGCTCGAGCTGGTGCTCTCGCGGGTGGCGTTCGGGCTGACTGCGGCCGGAATGCAGACCGCCATCTTCCATCTGCTGAGGATGCACGCGCCGCCGGGAACGGATGCGCGCGCCATCGGCTATGCGACCGCGTTCCAGTTCCTGGCGATGGGAATGGCGCCCTTCTTCGCGGGGCTGATCAGCCCTGCGCTGGGGATGCGCGCCTATTTCGCGCTCACCATCGTGGCGATGCTCGGCGGCCTCGCGCTGTGGCTGCGCGCCGCAGGGCGCGCGCGGCGCTAGCCCCGATTTTCGCGGCCTTTGACCTAGCGCAATCTTGCGCCCGTCGGTCCATGCTACCTTGGCGCCGATCTCCTGCCCGCTGCGCGCGCGGGAGCCCCCCTGGAGCGGTCGTGCAAGGCGAGCGAGCGGCGCCCGAATCGCCGCCGGCCATCGGGCGCGAGGGCCGGCCGACGGTCGCGCTCGTCGTGTTCTGCCAGATCGTGCAGGGCACGGTATTCAGCGCGCTGCCGCTGCTGCTGCCGCTCATCCGCGAGGACCTCCAGCTCACCTTCACCCAGGCGGGGCTGCTCTCGGCCGCGGCTACTTTCACCTACGCGCTCGGGCAGATCCCCTCGGGTTATCTCGCCGACCGCCACGGCCCGCGCTGGCTGTTCTTCACCGGGCTGCTCATGTGGTCGGCGCTCTCGCTCGCCTTCGGCGCGGTGCACGCGTTCTGGCTCGCGGTTCTCGTGCAACTTGTCGCGGGAGCCTTCCGCGCGCTGCTCTTCGCGCCGGGCCTGACGCTGCTCGCCTCCTGGTTCGCGCCCGAGCGCCGCGCCACCGCGATGAGCCTCTACATGCTGGGTGGCTTCGCCGGCACCATCGTGTTCTCGCTCGCGGGGCCCGCGCTCGCCGCGCGCTACGGATGGCGCGCGACCTTCATGCTCTTCGCTGCGCTCGGGATCGCCGCGGCGCTCGTCTATGCGGCGCTCAGCGCCGAGAACCCGCGCGCGCGGGCTGCGCATCCGCCCGCCCTCGGCGACCTCGGGCGGCTCCTCCGCCGGCCCATCCTGTGGGTGTGCGCCGGGCTGCAATTTCTGCGCTTCACGGTGGTCACCGCCTTCCATCTGTGGCTGCCCTCGCTGCTCGTCGAGGACCGCGGGTTCTCGGTGCAGGCCGCGGGACTGGTGGTGGCGGCGTCCGCGGCGCTGACGGCGGTCTCGAACACGCTCGGCGGCTATCTCTCCGACCGGCTGCGCAATCCTCCGCTCGTGATCGGAGGCGCGCTCGCGATGCTCGCGGCGACCTCGCTCCTGATCGCGTTCACCGAGCAAGCGCCGCTCTTGCTCGTCGTGATCGCGGTGAACGCGGTCTTCCTCCAGTTCTATTTCGGCCCGCTCTTCATGGTGCCGGTGGAGGTGCTCGGGCCGCGCGTGGCGGGCACCGTGACCGGCTTCGCCAACCTCTTCGCCAACCTGGGCGGCATCCTCAGCGCGTGGCTGCTCGGTGCGGCGCGCGACGCGACCGGCGCTTTCGCCTGGGGCTTCGCCGGCGTGGGCCTGGCATGCATCGCGGGAGTGCTGCTCGCCGCCGCGCTCGCGCGCATGCGCCGGCGCGCGCTCGCCGCGCAGGCGGCATGATGCGGCGAGCCCGGTAGAATACCGGCGCAACCTTACAGGGGGGAGCCGTGGACACGCTCGAGCCGGGAATGAAACACGTCGAGGAGTGGGAGGTCACCGAGAAGCTCTGCACCACGCGCGGCGACTACAAGGTGTTCTCCACTCCCTCGATGACGCAGTTCGTCGAGATGACTTGCCATCACCTGGTGGCGCCGCATCTGAAGCCGGGCCAGGGCCAGGTCGGGCTCTCGGTCAGCATCCGCCATCTCGCGCCCACACCGATCGGCAAGAAGGTGCGCGCGGAAGCCGAGCTGACCGCAATAGACCGCCGGCGGCTCTGCTTCAAGGTCAAGGTGTTCGACGAGGTCGAGCAGGTGGGAGAAGCCGAGCACGAGCGCTTCGTCATCGACCTGGACAAGTACATCGAGCGGCTGAAGAAGAAGATATCCGGCTGACGGCCCGCGCCCGCCTCCGAGGCGCAGCCTCTAGCCGAGCAGCAGATCCGGCCGCCCGAGCTGAAGCAACAGCGCGAGCTCGTCGGCGAAGGTCCAGCTCTCGCGGATCTTGCCGCCCGCGAACTTCAGCATCTGCACGACTTGCACGCCCACTTGTTTTCCGGTGGGCGCGAGCCCGCACAGCGGCCCTGTGTGCGTGCCGGCGGTCGAGAAGCGCATCCACACTTCGTCGCCCTCCGCCATCAGCACCTCGATCCGGTCGCGCCGGTCGGGGAACGCCTGTTCGAGCGCCAGCTCGCCCAGGCCCTGTCTCTTCGCGTACTGGCGCAGGTGGTGAAAACCGTGGCGCAGGCGGCGGTGGTCGGGGGCGTAGAGCGCCTGCGCGTGCGCGCCCCGCAGCAGGCGCGATTTCACCGCGACGAGCTTGTTGCGGTCCTGTTCGCTCGCGGCGCCGGCGGCAAGCCGCGCGGCGAGCGCTGCGGGCTCCTCGCCCCCTTCGGGCAGCGGCGGGGGCACGAGGCGCCCGTCGCTCCTTGCGGGCAGCTTCGATCCCATCTGTTGCAGGAGCGCGACCTCGTCCATCATGAACCAGCCCTCGACCATCTGGCCGCCTTCGATCCGGATTAGCGCGACTTCGTAGACATCGAGGGAGCGCCCGGTGGGCGCGACGCCGAAAAAGCCGCCGGTGTGAGTCCCCGTGACGCGAAACAGCAGCCCTACGCGGTCGGCCTCGGCGATCAGCCGCTCGATCACGTCCACGCGATCGGGGATCGCCTTGCGTAGATAAAGCCCCGGGTGTTCCCAGTCCTCGCCGCGGGCGTTCGCGGCGAGGTGGAGATTGCCGCCGCGCACCCGGTTGTAATGGGGCGCGAGCACCTCGCGCTCGACCTGCGGCATCTGCGGCGTGCCCTGGCTCTTCTTGAAGCGCAGCGCGATCTGCTTGTTGCGCTCGAGCAGTGCGGTGTCCATGGCGGCTGCGTTGGCTTGGATCGGGACGCGGCCGGGCTCTCACCGCCGCGCCATGGTCGAGGGATTGAGGGAGCGCGGATCGCGCGGCCGCCAGCGCCCCGCGTCCACCAGCGCCAGGAAGTCGCCGACCACGCGGTTGAAGAGGTCGGGCTCTTCCAGGTTCGCCGCGTGCCCGGTGGCGGGAAACACGGCAAGCCGCGCCGCGGGGCAGACCCGCTTGATGAAGAGCCCGGGCTCGAGGCACTGCGTGTCCTCGTCGCCGGTCACGATGAGCGTCGGCACCTTCATGCGGGCGAGCCGCGGCCCGAGGCTGTAGATCGTGGGGCGCCGCGCCTGCACCCCGCGCAGCGTGTTGGCCGAGCCGAGCGCCGAGTGCTGCGCGAACTGCTCGCAGAACTCGCGGAACCCCCGCGGGTCCTTGTTCTGATACTGCACCCGCGCGGGGCCGATCTGGTACACCCGGATCGCCTCTTCGGTGCCGAGGGCTTCGAAGCGGCGCGCCATCGTCTCGGTATCGCGCAGGAAGCGCGCGCGCTTGTCCGGGTCGGAGCCGTAGCCCGCGCCGACCGCCGTGACCGAGCGCGCCATGCGGGGATGGAGGAGGCCGAAATGCAGCGCCGCGTAGCCGCCCATCGAACAGCCGATGACGTGCGCGCGGGCGAGCCCGAGATGGCGCATCACGGCGGCGATGTCCTCGGCCGCGATGCGCTGCGAGTATTGCGCCACGGACGCCGGCACGTCCGAGGGGGGATAGCCGCGGGCGTTGAACGCGATGCAGCGGTAGCGCCGGCCGAAGTATCGCAGCTGCGGCTCCCAGCTACGGATGTCGCCCGCGAACTCGTGCACGAACACGACCGGCGTGCCGCGCCCGGTTTCCTCGTAGTAGAGCTTGACCCCTTTCGAATCAGCGAACGGCATGAAGGCTCCTCGAATGCGTGGACCGCGACGGTTTTGTAGCATAATTCATTTCCCGAGCTCGGCGCGCTGGGCGAGCCAGATGCCGGCGAGCACCAGCGCGCCGCCCGCGATTTCGAGCGGCCCCAGCGCCTCCCCGAGCAGCGCCCAGGCGAAGAGCGCCGCCAGCACCGGCTGCGCGAGCAGCCCGACCGAGGATGCCGTTGCCGGCAGGTGCGCCATGGCGTAGGCGATCAGGCTCTGGCCGGCGGCCTGCGCGATGAGGGCGAGAGCAGCGAGCTTCGCCCAACCCGCCGCCGTCTGCGGCAGGATGCGCTCGCCGGAGGCGAGCGCGAGCGGCGCGAGCGCCGCGGCGGTGAAGAGCGCGCTCCAGGCCATCAGGCTCGAAGTGGCGACGCGGGCCCGCAGCCGCGTGACGGTGAGCTGGTAGGCGGCGTAGAACAGCGCCGTGATCACGCCGAGCGTATCGCCCGCGACCGCTGCCGTGCCGAGCCGCAGGTCCGCCCCGACCAGCAGCGCGACGCCCGCGAGCGCGAGCGCGAGGCCGGCGAGAAAGGCGTGCCGCGGAGGCCGCCGGTAGAGCAGCCACACCGCGAGCGTGACGAAGATCGGCGCGAGGTTCGCGAGCAGCGTCGAATTGGCGACCGAGGTGAGCACGATCGCCCAGTGCCATACCGCGAGATCGCCCGCGAAGAGCAGCCCCGCGGCGGCGAGTCGGCCGCGCTCGGCGGAGAAGCTCGCGTAATGCCCGTGCCGGTCGTGCGCGAGCGACCAGACCCACAGCACCGGCAGCGCGAGCGCCGCGCGCCAGAAGGCGGTCGCCACCGGTCCTGCCTCGCTCACCTTGACGAAGAGTGGTGCGGTGGCGATCGCGGCCGCCCCGGCGAACAGCGCCGCCAGCGCGAGCGCACGGGAGCGTTGCTGCGGATGCGGTTGGGGTGTTCTCAATTTTCCGGGCACGCTAACTGCCGGAAAATCTGGGCTTGCGCTTCTCGATGAAGGCGCGCATGCCCTCCTTCTGGTCGCGCGAGGAAAACAGGATCTGCAGCGACTTGGCCTCCAGCGCGAGCGCCACGGAGAGCGGCGCCTCCATTCCGGCGAGCACCGCCTCCTTGACGAGCTCGACGGCGAGCGGCGGCAGCCCGGCGATCGCCGCGGCAAGCTCCAGCGCGCGGCGTTCCACCTCGGCGTCCGGCACCACCTCGGAGGCGAGGCCCATCTCGAGCGCCTCGCGCGCGGAGAAGAGTTCCCCGGTGAGCAGGTATTTCATCGCCCGGTACTTGCCCGCCGCGCGCGTGAACCGCTGCGTGCCCCCGCCCCCGGGAATGATGCCGAGCTTGACCTCGGGCTGGCCGAATTTCGCCGATTCTCCGGCCACGATGATGTCGCAGGTCATGGCGAGCTCGCAGCCGCCGCCGAGGCAGTAGCCGTTCACCGCCGCGATCACCGGCTTGGGACAGGAGGCGATTGCGCGCCACAGCCGGTGGATGCCGCGCTTCATCATCTCGATGGTGTCCGCCTCCGCCATTTCCTTGATGTCGGCGCCGGCGACGAAGGTGCCCCCGGCCCCCGCCAGCACGATCGCGCGCACGGCCTCCTCCTGCGCAAGGGCGTCGAGATGGCGCACCAGCAGCCGGCGCACCTCGAGATTGAGCGCGTTTCTCGCCTCGGGGCGGTTGATGCGCAGCAGCGCCACCGCATCGGCGGGGCGCTCCAGGAGGACGACCTCGGTCATGGGTGCCACCAGGGCGGGGGTGCCGAGAGAGCGGCAGCGCAGGGCAAGGAAGAGCCGCTATTTCCGCCAGCCGGTTCCACGATCTTGCGCGCTCGCGGCTACTGTTTGGCGAGGCCGAGGTCCACCAGCACCGACTTCATGTCGGCGTAGTCCTTGTCGAGGTCCTTGCGGAACTGCGCGCCGGTCACGAAGTCATCGCTCCAGTAGTTCTTATCGATGTCCGCCTTCCATTCGGGCGCCTGGGTCGCGCGGCGCAGCGCCGCCTCCCAGAATGCGACCTGGGCGGGCGTCAGCCCCCTCGGGCCCATGATCGCGCGCCAGCCGCCGAAGACCAGGTTCACGCCCTGCTCTTTCCAGGTGGGGACCTCGGCGAGCGCGCCTCCGAAGCGCTGGCTCGCGGCGACCGCCACCACCCGCATGCGCCCCGCGGCCACATGCGGGGCCGCGTTGCCGGCGGCGGTGGTCACCAGATCGATGTGGCCGCCGAGCAGATTGGTGATGGCCTCCGCCGAGCCCTTGAACGCGACCGCCTTCAAATCGCGCGCGTTGCCGCCGATCGCCTTCATGAGCAGCCCCGCGGCGATGTGGTTATGGCTGCCGAGCGTGGTCGCGAAGCCGATCGTGACCGATTTCGGGTCCTTTCTGATCCGCTCGATGAGGTCGCGCCCGGTCTTGATCGGGCTCGCGGCGTTCACCGCGAACACGATGTAATCGTTGAACAGCGAGGCGATCGGCGTGAAATCGGTGGCGTAGTGCAGCGGGCTCAAGCCCGTGATGTGGTTGGTGAGCAGCGAGGGCGTGCCGATCATCAGGTAGTGCGCGTCGCCCGGGTGCTGGCTCACGTAGGTGAACGCGATGTTGGAACCCCCGCCCGGCTTGTTGACCACGGTGACGGTGGAGGGAACGAGCTTGTTCGCGGTGAGGATCCGCTCCACGGTGCGCGCGGTCTTGTCGTTGCTGCCGCCCGGGGCGGAGCCGACCACGATCTCGACGTTCTTCTGCGGCGACCAGCCCTGTGCCGCGGCAGGCGCCCCCGCCGCGAGCAGGGCCGCGGCGGCGAATGCGAGTGGCTTCAGCATGCTTGCTTCCTCCTGGATTGCCGGACATCGAACAAAACCATCTTACCCCGTGCCCGCGCCTTGCGCCCGGACTTCGTTGCGGAGCGGTTCTCCGCGCAGGTAGCGGCCGAGGTTCTCCAGAAAGAGCGCGGCGAGGCGCTCTTCGTTGCCCGCGGCCGCGCCCGCGTCGTGCGGCGTGATCAGCACGTTGGGCAGACCCCACAGGGGGGAATCCGGCGGCAGCGGCTCGCGCTCGAAGACATCGAGGTAGGCGCCGGCGAGCTGCCCGCTCTCGAGCGCCGCGACGAGCGCGGCTTCCTCCACGATCCCGCCGCGGGCGACGTTGATCACGCGCGCGCCGCGCGGCAGCCGCGCGATCAACGGCGCGTTGACGAGACCGCGCGTCTCCTCGGTGAGCGGGCAGGCGACGATCAGCCAGTCGGCGCGCGGCGCGAGCTCCGCGAGCGCCCGCGGCGGGTGCAGCTCGTCCACCGGGTCCTCGGGCGCGCGCGGGCGGCGGCGCACCCCGATCACGTAGAGCCCGAGCGCGCGTGCGAGCCGCGCGATCTCGCGCCCGATATGGCCGAGCCCGAGGATGAGCGCGGTCTGGCCGCGCAGGTCGCGCGGCACGCGTTCCTCCTCGCGCACCGGCTCCCAGGAGCGCCGGCTCTGGGCCTCCAGCCAGTGGGGGAAGCCGCGGGCGAGCGCGAGCAGCCCCATGATCGCGGTGTGCGCGACCGGCACCGCGGTCGCGCCGGCGGAGGTGGTGAGCCGCACTCCGCGCGCGAGCATCTCGGCGTAGATCGGATGGTCCACGCCGACGTTGAAGACGTGCAGCCAGGCGAGTCGCGGTGCCTTGCGCACCGCGGAGAAGAACTGGCGCGAATGGTCGGGGAACACGTCGCCGGAGAAGAACGCGATCTCGGCGCGCGCGCATTCGGCCTCGGGCAGCCGCGCTGCGGGATCGGGCGGCAGCACCAGGAATTCCAGCGCTGCGCCCTCGCGCTCGGCCGCCGCTGCGGCGCGGGCGCCGTAGCGCGCATTGAAGCGGTGGGACACGAGCAGGGCGGTCATGAACCGGCTTCGATCGTTCGAAAATCGGCGCACGCGGGCGCCTGCGTAGCTGCGTTTTTGCGGCCATTTTACCTGCTCTGCTAATATCTCGGTCGCAGACCGCGGCCTGCCGCCCGAAACATGTCCAGTCCCGTTGTGGATCTCGCGCGCGAGCTGATCGCGCGCCGCTCGCTGACGCCGCACGACGCGGGCTGCCTCGACCTGCTCTGCTCCCGGCTCGAGCCGCTCGGTTTCCGCTGCGAGCGGATCAGCGCGAACGGGGTCGAGAACCTGTGGGCGCGGCGCGGGGTGGCCGCGCCGCTCGTCTGCTTCGCCGGCCACACCGACGTCGTGCCCACGGGCCCCCTCGAGCACTGGGCGAGCGACCCTTTCACGCCCACGCTGCGCGAGGGCTTTCTCTACGGGCGCGGCGCCTCCGACATGAAGTCCTCGCTCGCCGCCTTCGTCGTGGCGATCGAGCGCTTCCTCGCCGCGCATCCCGCGCACGCGGGCTCGATCGCGGTGCTGTTCACCTCCGACGAGGAGGGCCCGGCGGTGGACGGCACCGTGCGCGTGGTGGAGGCGCTCAGGCAGCGCGGCGAGAAGATGGATTACTGCGTGGTCGGCGAGCCGACCTCGGTCGAGCGGCTGGGCGACACGATCAAGAACGGGCGCCGCGGCTCGCTCTCCGGCAGCCTCGTGGTGAGAGGCGTTCAGGGCCACGTCGCCTATCCGCATCTTGCGAGAAACCCGGTGCACGAATTCGGCGCCGCGCTCGCCGAGCTCGCGCGCACCGAATGGGACCGCGGCAACGAATTCTTTCCGCCTACCACCTGGCAGGTGTCCAACATCCACGCCGGAACCGGCGCGGGCAATGTCATTCCCGGCGAGCTGCACGTCAAATTCAACTTTCGCTTCTCCACCGCGAGCACGGTGGAGTCGCTCGAGACACGCGTGGTCAACATCCTCGACCGCCACGGGCTCGACTACGAGCTCGAGTGGCGTTACGACGGGCGCCCCTATCTCACCCGGCCGGGGGACCTGGTGCAGGCGGTCGCGCGCGCGATCCGCGAGGTCACCGGGATCGAGACCCGCCTCTCCACCAGCGGCGGCACCTCCGACGGGCGCTTCATCGCTGACATCTGCCCGCAGGTGGTCGAGTTCGGCCCGGTGGGCGCGACCATCCACAAGGTGAACGAGCGCATCGACCTGCGCGAACTGGAGCAGCTTCCGCAGATCTATGAACGGATCCTGGTGAATCTGCTGATCGGATGCCGCGGCGATGCGGGAAGCATGACGGAGCCGCGAACGAGCCGCTCTGCATAGCGGGGGCGGCACCGAGCTCGCCATCTCGTCACCTCTGCGCTTTTCGATCCATGCGCCGCGACAACCTCTACGAATTGCCCCCGGACCTCCCGGTGCCGCGCGACGACGGCGCGTGCCGGCATCTCGCCGGAATGCGGCTGCCGCGGCTTGTGCTCGCCTCGACGGCCGGCCGCGCGGTGGATCTGTCGGCGCTCGAGGGCAGGACAGTCGTGTACTGCTATCCGCGAACGGGGCGGCCCGACCAGGACGTGCCGCCGGGCTGGAACGCGATTCCGGGCGCACGCGGCTGCACGCCGCAGGCGTGCGCCTTCCGCGATCGCTTCGAGGAGCTCAGGCGCGCCGGCGCAGCGCAGCTCTTCGGGCTCTCCACCCAGGATACCGCCTACCAGCGCGAGGCGGCGCAGCGCCTGCGCCTGCCCTTTGCCCTGCTCTCCGACGCAAATCTGGAGTTCGCGACCGCGCTCGGGCTTCCGACCTTCGAGGTCGCGGGCATGACCCTCATCAAGCGCCTGACCCTCATCGTGCGCGCCGGCGCCGTCGAGCACGTGTTCTACCCGGTGTTTCCTCCGGACCGCAACGCCGATGAGGTGCTCGCCTGGCTCACCGCGGCGCAGCGCCGGGCGCGCGAGCAAGGGCAGCGCCGGTGAGCGCCGTCGGAACCTCGCTTCGCCGGCGCAGTTGGCGGCCCGATTCTTGGTCTTGATTTTCCTCGGCGCCCTCGGGACCCTGCGGTGAGAGGTCCTGGCTCAGTCGAACTTGAGCCCGGCGCGCTGCACCACCGCGCGCCACTTGGCGAGCTCGTCGCGGATGATCCGCGCGAACTCGGCGGGCGAGCTCGAACCGGGATCCGCCCCGAGCGCGCGGAAGCGCTCGGTCACGCCCGGATTTTCCATGACCTTGCGCATGGCGGCGTTCAGCTTCTCGATCACCGGCTGCGGGGTGCCGCCCGGCGCGAGCACGCCGATGAAAGTCGAGGCCTCGTAGCCCTTGAGCCCCGATTCCTCGAGCGTCGGCACGCCGGGCAGCATCTCCGAGCGCCGGCTGCCGCCTACCGCCAGCGCCTTCAGCCGCCCGTCGCGGATGTAGCCGATGGAGGAAGTGAGCTGGTCGAACATGAACTGCACCTGGCCGCCGAGCAGCTCGGCGAGCGCCGGCCCGCTGCCCTTGTAGGGGACGTGCAGCACTTTGACGCCCGCCATCATGCTGAAGAGCTCGATCCCCAGGTGGTTGGTGGTGCCGGTGCCCGCGGAGGCGACCGTCACCTTGCCGGGATTCGCCCGGGCGAGCGCGACGAGCTCCTTCACCGAGCCGATGCCCGCCTTCTGGCCCGCGAGCACCACCAGCGGCACGACGTGCACGCGCGAGACCGGCGCGAAATCCTTGAGCGAGTCGTACGGAGTGTCCCTGATCACGATCGGGTTGATCGCGAGCGGCCCGCTCGATCCCATGAGCAGCGTGTAGCCGTCTGGCGCCGCGCGCGCGACGAGATTGGCGCCCAGGTTGCCGCCGGCGCCCGAGCGGTTGTCCACGACGATCGTCTGCCCGAGCTGCTCGCCGAGCAGCGGCCCGATCACCCGCGCCGTGATGTCCACATTGCCGCCGGGCGGATAGGGCACCACGAGCCGGATCGGGCGCGCGGGATAGGGTTGCGCCGCTGCCGCGAGCGCCGCCGCGCACAGCGCCGTCAGCGTCAAGAGCTTTCCAGCCACGGAGCGCAAGGAATTCACGAGAACCTCCCTCGAAAGCGACCGTTGATTTCTCCGAGTGCCCTGTGTCCTCGATGCCAAAAAAAACGCTCGCGGGATTCTCGCCACAGAGATCGCAGAGGGCACACAGAGAAGGCCAGACCGTGATCGAAGCCTGCGGCCGGATCAACCCGCGGCGCGGGCCGGCTCCGGCGCCGCGGGCTCGAGCTCGACCCTTGCCGCGGTCTCGAGCCGCCACAGCTCGGCGAGCAGCGCGCGGGCGCGCGGCTCGCCCACGACCGGGGCGGCGAGCTCCAGGAACTTGTCGTCGATCTCCTCGTCCGTGAGCGGCAGTTCCGGATCGCCCTTGCGCGTGGGCTGGAAGCGGGACAGCGTGCGGCCGTCGGCTAACTCGATCTCCAGGCGCGCCGCGCGCTGGCGCGGAAACGCCTTCGAGAGCTCGGGGTCCGCGACGCACTCGATTTTGCGCATGAGCGCGCGCACTTCGGGATCGCGCAGCCGCTCGGCAGAAAAGGCGTTCAGCCGCACGCTGCCGTGCACCAGCGCGTGGGCGAGCGTGTACTGGAGGCTGAATTTCGCCTGGTATTCGCCCTCGGGGTCGGGATTGTTCACGATGTCGAGCCCGCCCTGGTAGGTCGCGGCGCGCACCCTGACGATGTCGCGGTGCGAGAATCGGTGCTCGCGCCGCAGCGCCACCGCTGCGTCGAGCGCGGCGAAATTGTGGCCGCAGCAGCCATGGTTCTTGAACGTGACGCGCGTGATGTGATAGTCGCTGCCCAGCCCCCGCGTCGCGCGCGACCAGTCGGGTTTTTCGCTCGTTGCGGCGCCGAAGCCCACCTCGCCCTCGAGGATATCGGCCACCCCCGTGACGCCCTGCGCAGCGGCGAGCGCGGCGAGCGCGCCGGCCTCCGCAGCATGGCCGCCGTGCAGCGGTTTCGCCATCGCCTGCGAGCGGAAGGACTGCTGGAGCCCCGCCGCGAAGGTGCCGGCGAGCCCGAGCGCGTTCACGAATTCGCGCCGCCCGCAGCCGAGGACGGTCGCCACTGCGGCCGCCGCGCCGAAGGTGCCGACCGTGCCCGTGGTGTGCCAGTAGCGGTAGTGCGAGGGCATCACCGCGTCGCCGATGCGCGTGGAGACCTCGTATCCCACCACCACCGCGCGCAGGAAGCGCTCGCCGCCTGCGCCCGCCGTCTGCGCCGCGGCGAGCGCCGCCGAGATCACCGGGCTGCCGGGGTGGTAGACCGCGTCGCGCCAGATGTCGTCGAATTCCACCGAATGGGAGGCCGCGCCGTTGATCAGGGCGGCGAGCCGCAGCGGCGCCCTTCGCCCCGAGGCGAGCCGCGCGCGCCCGCGGTCGAGCTCCTCGGCGAACGCCTGCTCGAGCAGTATCGCGGGCGGGATGCGGCTGCCAGGCAGCGCCGAGGCATACCAGTCGATCACGGCGCGCTTGGCGTGGTGAATCACTTCCTTGCGCAGCTTCGAGGTCTGTTCCTTGACTGCGTAATCCGCGATCGTCTCGAGCAGCATGGCCATGCTCCCCCAATACTCCTTTGTTCCCGTTACCGGTGCGGAAGCGGCGAGGCGACGGAATGAAGCTCGCGCACTCGCCGCTTACGCGTCATTGCGCCACTGCGGCGCTTCCATTGTCCGCCAGCACGAGCAGGCCGTCCACCGCGACCACTCCCTCGCCCTCGCGCTTGACGATCAGGGGGTTGACCTCGGCCTCCGCCACATGCGGCTCGAGGTAGGCGAGCTGGGAGAAGGCGGCGATCGCGCGCGCGAGCGCCGCGGTATCACCGCGCGGCATGCCGCGATAGCCGCGGATCACGGCGAGCCCCTTGACTTCCTCGATCATGGCGCGGGCCTCTTCCTCCGCGACCGGCGCGAGCCGTACCGCAAAATCGCGGTAGATCTCGGCGAGCACGCCGCCCACACCGAGCACCACCACCGGGCCGACCTGGGGGTCGCGCTTGTAGCCCAGGATCGCCTCCGCGAGCCCCCGCTCCATGCGCTGTACGAGCACGCCCTCGATGCGCGCCGCGGGCTGCTGCGCGCGCGCGCGCGCAAGGATCTCGGCCATGGCGCGGCCGAGCGCTTCGGGGTCCGCGATGTTGGCGACGACGCCTCCCATGTCGCTTTTGTGCGCGATGTCCGGCGAGCAGATCTTCGCCACCACGGGATACTCGAGCGCGGCACGCTCCTCGGGCGAGCGCAACAGCTCGCAGCGCGCAGCCGGCACC
>DATLZE010000152.1:0-14397 GCA_035574195.1 Burkholderiales bacterium
CGAGCCGCTGGCGCGCCACCTCCTCGCCGAGTCGTACCGCGCTTCGGGCGAGCCGCTGCGCGCCGCGCGCACGCTCGAGCAGGCCCTTCTCGTGCGCAGGGACGACCCGCTCACCTGGTTGCTGCTGGGCGAGAGCTACGCGGATCTCGGCCGCGACGCGCCGGCGGCCGAGGCGTACCGCGCGGCGCTGCGGCTCGACTCGGGCCTGGCGCAGGCGTGGTTCGGGCTCGGGCGCGCCGCCGCGCGGCTCGGCAGCGCCGCGGAATACGAGCGGGCACGCGGCGCGCTGGAGCGCCTTGCGCCCGCGCTCGCCGCGGAGCTCGCACGGCTTGCTCCCGCCTCGCGCTAAGGCGCCGCGGAGAGTCGCGCGTTCCTGCAGCGAAGGAAAAGCCCCTTCCTCGGGAAGGGGGGAAGGGCGCCGAGAAGGATCCTGCAGCTCAGCCGCGCCGCAGCGCCGGGGTGAGGTGGGGCGCGATCACTCTGAGAAGCTGCACGAAGACTTTGGGATTGCCGGCGACGACGTTCCCGGTCTCGAGGTAGTTGTTCTCGCCGATGAGGTCGCCGACCAGCCCGCCGGCTTCGGTGACGAGCAGCGCGCCGGCGGCGATGTCCCACGGCGAGAGGCCGAACTCCCAGAAACCGTCGAGCCGTCCGGCCGCCACGTAGGCGAGATCGAGCGCCGCCGAGCCCGCGCGCCGCACCCCGGCCGACCCCGTCATCACTTCGCGCAGAATCGCGAGGTAGGCGTCGAGGTGCTCGAGTTGGCGGAACGGAAAACCCGTTCCGAGCAGGCTCGACTTCAAGTGCGCGCGCCTGCTCACCCGCATGCGATGGTCGTTCAGGTACGCGCCGCGCCCGCGCGAGGCGGTGAAGAGGTCGTTGCGCGCAGGATCGTAGACCACGGCCTGGGTGATCACGCCTCTGTGCTTCAGCGCGATCGCCACCGCATACTGCGGAAAGCCGTGCATGAAATTGGTGGTGCCGTCGAGGGGGTCGATGATCCACTGATAGTCCGAATCGCCGGAGGCGCCGCTCTCCTCGGCCAGGATCGAATGATCGGGATAGGCGTCGCGCAGCGTGCGGATGATGGCGTGCTCGGCCTCGCGGTCCACCTCGGAGACGAAATCGTTCGCCGCCTTCTCCTTGAACGCGACGAGGTCGAGGTTGCGGGCCGCGCGGTTGATGATGTTGCCTGCGCGCCGCGCCGCCTTGACGGCGATGTTGAGCATCGGGTGCATAAAACGGTGAGGGGCGAGAACCCGCTGCGGTTTGCGCTTCGTTTCGCTGGCGGTTGGCCGCTCGAGTGCGGTATTGTAAGTGAATGACGGCCGATGTCCTAAAAAACGTCCGTGTCGTGCTGTGCGGCACGGCGCACCCGGGCAACATCGGGGCGGCGGCGCGCGCGATGAAGACGATGGGGCTCGCACGGCTCTGCCTGGTCGCGCCGAAGCGCTTTCCCGACCCGCAGGCCGAATGGCTCGCCACGGGCGCGACCGACGTGCTGGAGAGCGCGCGGGTGTGTGCCGGGCTCGAGGAGGCGCTTTCCGGTTCGGCGTTCACGGTCGCCTGCACTGCGCGCGTGCGCGAGATCGCCGCGCCGATGGTGACGGCACGCGAGGCGGCGGCGCGCATCGTCGAGGTGGCGCGCGCCCAGGATGCAGCGCTCGTCTTCGGCAACGAGAGCTTCGGGCTCACCACGGAGGAGGTGAACAAGTGCCAGCTCCTCGCCACCATACCCGCGAATCCTCGGTACTCCTCGCTCAATCTCGCTGCGGCCGTGCAGGTGTTCGCCTACGAACTGTGGCTCGCGGCAACGGGCGGGCGCGCCCCCGCCGCTCCCGCGCGCGAGCTGGCGACCTTCGAGGAGATCGAGGGACTCTACCGGCAGCTCGAGCGTGCCGCACGCGAATCCGGATTCTTCGATCCCCGCAAGTCGGCGAAGCTCATGCCGAAGCTGCGGCGGCTGTTCGGGCGGGCGCGGCTCGAAAAAGAGGAGGTCAACATCTTGCGCGGCCTGCTCAGCGCGCTGGCCAATCCGAAGCCGAGCCGCCCGCCGCAGCAAGGCGGGCCGGGTTCGCCCTGAACTCCGGAGGCCAATAGTTGACTAATTTACTAAGGCATTGTAAGCTGCGCCGCTCACTGTTTTGATTAGGAAATGTTCGCCCGGCTCAAAGAAGAAATCGCAGTCGTATTCGAGCGCGATCCGGCGGCGCGCAATACCTGGGAGGTCATCACCTGCTATCCCGGTTTCCACGCCATGCTGTTTCACCGGCTCGCCCACCGGCTGTGGAACGCGGGGCTGAAGTGGCTCGCGCGCCTCGTCTCGCATCTCTCGCGCTGGCTGACCGGCATCGAGATCCACCCGGGCGCGAAGATCGGCCGGCGTTTCTTCATCGACCACGGCATGGGGGTCGTGATCGGCGAGACCGCCGAGATCGGCGACGACTGCACGCTCTACCACGGCGTCACGCTGGGCGGCACTTCCTGGACCAAGGGCAAGCGCCATCCCACGCTCGGCAAGGGCGTGGTGGTGGGAGCGGGCGCGAAGATTCTCGGCCCGATCACGGTGGGCGACGGCGCCAAGATCGGCTCGAACGCGGTGGTGGTGAAAGAGGTGCCGCCGGGCGCGACCGCGATCGGGGTGCCGGCGCGCATCATCGAGGCCCATGAAACGGCGCACAACGGGCGCTTTGCGGCGTACGCGGTGGTACGCGATCTCAACGATCCGCTTGCCAAGGCGATCCACGAGCTGATCGGCCATTGCGCGGACACCGACCAGCGCATCGAGCAGATCCTCGCCGAGCTCAAGCGCCTGGGCGGGCGCATCGAGGCGCAGGAGGCACACCGGCTCGATGCGAGCTACCTCAATAAAATTGTTGACTGATTTGCTCGGGAACTGTATAGTTGATAAAAATACTAATGTATTTCATGGTGTGTCAGGTCTTTGATATGAAATATTTTTTATAGGGGTTCCCGATGAGACTGACGACCAAAGGGCGCTTCGCGCTGACTGCCATGATCGATCTTGGCCTGAATCAGGGATCCGAGCCGGTCACGCTCGCCGAGATCAGCGGGCGCCAGAAGATATCGCTCTCCTACCTGGAGCAGCTCTTTGGCAAGCTGCGCCGCGCGCGCCTGGTCGAGAGCGTGCGCGGCCCCGGCGGCGGCTACCGGCTGGCGCGAGACATGAGCGCAGTGTCGGCCGCCGACATCATCCTTGCGGTGGACGAGCCGATCGACGCCACGCAGTGCGGGGGCACGGAGGACTGCAAGGAGGGCGAGAAGTGCCTGACCCATGACTTGTGGGCGCGGCTCAACGAACACATATTGGAGTTTCTCGGTTCGATCAGCTTGCAGCAGTTGGTGGAGAGTCAGAAGTCGAAGCAAGCAGCGAAGGAGGCCGGCGTCGCGCAGGTGCGCGACATGCGCGCCGCGGCCGGCAAGCGCAACCCGACTCCGGTCTCCGCCTAGACGCGGAGAGCAGGATTCTCCCGCAGATCCGTCGCCAGCCATGGAGCGCGTCTACTTCGATCACAACGCGACCACGCCGATCGCTGAGGAGGTGCTCGAAGCGATGATGCCGTACCTGCGCGGGCGCTATGGCAATGCCTCCAGCCGGCACGAGCTCGGCACGGTCGCGCGCCGGGCGGTGGAGCGCGCGCGCGCGCAGGTGGCGGCGCTGGTCGGCGCGCAGCCCGCGCAGGTGATCTTCGTCTCCGGCGGCACCGAGGCGAACAACCTCTTCATCAAGGGAGCGGCGGGCTACCTGAAACCCGTCCAGGTCGCGGTGAGCGCGATCGAGCATCCGTGCGTCGCGAAGCCCGCGCAGGAGCTCGCGCGCCAGGGGTGGAAGCTGCGGCGCCTCGCGGTCACCCGCGAGGGAGTGGTCGATCTCGCCGACGTCGAGCGAGCGCTCGCGGAGCCGACCGGGATCGTCTCGGTGATGCTCGCCAACAACGAAACCGGCGCGATTCAGGACGTGGCGGCGGTGGCGGCGCGTGCCCGCGCGGCGGGAGCCCTGATGCACACCGATGCGGTTCAGGCGCTCGGCAAGATCCCGGTGGATTTCGCGGCGCTCGGAGTGCACGCGATGACGCTCTCGGCGCACAAGATCTACGGGCCCAAGGGAGCGGGCGCGCTGGTCGTGGACAAGCGACTGCAGTTGCGCCCGATCCTCCACGGCGGGGGCCACGAGCAGGGACTGCGCTCGGGCACCGAGAACGTGCCCGCGATCGTCGGCTTCGGGGCGGCATGCGAGCTTGCCGCGGCGCGCATGAGCGGGCTCGCGGCACGGCTCGGCGAGCTGCGCGCGCGGCTCGAGCAGGGGCTGCACGCAATGGGGGCGGTGATCTTCGGCGAGCGGGCGCCGCGCATCCCGAACACTTCCTATTTCGCGTTCCAGGGTATCGTCGGCGATACCCTGGTGATCGAGCTCGACAAGCTGGGCTACGCGGTCGCTCCGGGCGCCGCCTGCTCGAGCGCCAATCCCGAGCCCTCGGCGACGCTGCTCGCGATGGGCGTCGAGCCCGAACTCGCGCGCGGCGCGGTGCGATTCTCGCTCGGCGCGGCCAACACGCTGGAGCAGGTCGAGGAATTCTTGCAAGCGTTGAGGCAGGCCGTGGCACGCTTGAGGAGCCTCGCGGCAATGGCGGTTTGACTCGAAACCGAGCAACGGACAGCGGACAACGAGGGACGGAAATATGGCCATCCAGATGACCGAAAACGCGGCCAGGCAGATCAAGGCGCAGCTCGCCAAGCGCGGTCGCGGCATCGGACTGCGCGTGGGCGTGAAGAAGGTGGGCTGCTCGGGTTACGGTTATACCTACGACTACGCGGACGAGGCCGGGGCCGACGACGTGCTGTTCGAGGCGCACGGCACCCGGCTCGTGGTGGACCGCGAGAGCCTCGCCGTCCTCGACGGCGCGACACTGGATTTCGTGAAGGAGGGGTTCAAGCAGGTGTTCAAGTTCGTGAACCCCAACGTGGACGCGACCTGCGGTTGCGGCGAGAGCTTTTCGGTGAAGCAGAAGGTCGGCAATGAGCCGCAGAGAAGAGCGGAAATAGAATGAAAACCACTAGGTCGCAGGAAGCGTCGCGATTGCTCGGCGACACGAGGGTGAGGATCCTCGCCGCCGATTTGGATTCGGTTTGCTTGGCGTTCTTGGCGCCCGGGCGGCTGTTTTGAGGTATTGGCGATGAGCAGCGTGATCGAAAGCCTGGTCAATCAACCCTACCGGCACGGGTTTGTCACGCCGATCGAGGCGGAGACCGCGCCCAAGGGGCTCTCCGAGGACATCATCCGGCTGATCTCCGCCAAGAAGGGCGAGCCCCAGTGGCTGCTCGACTTCCGGCTCAAGGCCTACCGCCACTGGCTGACGATGCGCGAGCCCCACTGGGCGAACGTGCGCTACTCCCCGATCAACTATCAGGACATCATCTACTACTCCGCCCCCAAGCCGAAGAAGCCCGGCAGCATGGACGAGGTGGATCCCGAGCTGCTGCGCACCTTCGAGAAGCTCGGGGTGCCGATGCACGAGCGCGCCGCGCTCGCCGGGGTGGCGGTGGACGTGATCTTCGACTCGGTGTCGGTGGCGACCACCTACAAGCAGAAGCTCGCCGAGGCCGGCGTCATCTTCTGCTCGATGTCGGAGGCGGTGCGCGAGCACCCGGATCTCGTGCGCCGTTACCTCGGAACCGTGGTGCCGCCGGGCGACAACTTCTTCGCGGCGCTCAACTCCGCGGTCTTCACCGACGGCTCTTTCTGCTACATCCCGAAGGGCGTGCGCTGCCCGATGGAGCTCTCGACCTACTTCCGCATCAATACCCAGGAGTCGGGGCAGTTCGAGCGCACGCTGATCGTCGCCGAGGAGGGCGCCTACGTGTCCTACCTCGAGGGCTGCACGGCGCCCAAGTTCGACACCAACCAACTGCACGCGGCGGTGGTGGAGCTCGTCGCCCTCGACGGCGCGGAAATCAAGTACTCCACGGTGCAGAACTGGTACGCGGGCGACGAGGATGGCCGCGGCGGCATCTACAACTTCGTCACCAAGCGCGGGCTGTGCAAGGGCGCGAACTCCAAGATCTCGTGGACCCAGGTCGAGACCGGTTCGGCGATCACCTGGAAGTATCCGTCTTGCGTGCTGCTCGGGGATGGCTCGATCGGCGAGTTCTACTCGGTGGCGCTCACCAACCACCGCCAGCAGGCCGATACCGGCACCAAGATGACGCACATCGGGCGCAACACGAGGAGCCGCATCATCAGCAAGGGCATCTCCGCGGGGCTGTCCAACAACAGCTACCGCGGGCTGGTGAAGATCGGGCCGCGGGCGGAGGGGGCGCGCAACTTCTCGCAGTGCGATTCCATGTTGATCGGCTCGCGCTGCGGCGCCAACACCTTCCCCTACATCCAGGTGATGAACGCGAGCGCCAAGGTCGAGCACGAGGCGACCACCTCCAAGATCGGCGAGGACCAGCTGTTCTATTTCGCGAGCCGCGGCATCGGGGCCGAGGAAGCGGTCTCGATGATCATCAACGGCTTCTGCCGCGACGTGTTCCAGCAGCTGCCGATGGAGTTCGCGGTGGAGGCGACCAAGCTGCTGGGGCTCAAGCTCGAAGGGAGCGTGGGGTGATCAGGCCGGACGCCGAAGTGCTGCTCGAAGTGCGGGGGTTGCGTGCCCGCGTCGGCGGCGTGGAGATCCTCAAGGGGGTGGACCTCACGGTGCGCGCGGGCGAGGTGCACGCCGTGATGGGCCCGAACGGCTCGGGCAAGAGCACCTTCGCCAAGGCGCTGGCGGGGCATCCCGCCTACGAGGTGAGCGGGGGCAGCGTGCGCTTCGACGGGCGCGACCTCTTCGGGATGACGCCCGAGGAGCGCGCCCGCGCAGGTCTGTTCCTCGGCTTCCAGTACCCGGTGGAGATCCCCGGGGTGTCGAATAGCGCATTCCTGCGGCTCGCCTACAACACGCTGCAGGCCGCGCGCGGGCGCGAGGAGCTCGATCCGCTCGAGTTCGACGATCTCGCGCGCGAGAAAATGAAGCTGCTCGACATGGATCCGAGCTTCCTCGACCGCAGCGTGAACGACGGCTTCTCGGGCGGCGAGAAGAAGAGAAACGAGATCCTCCAGATGGCGCTGCTCGAGCCGCGCCTCGCGATTCTCGACGAGACCGACTCCGGGCTCGACATCGACGCGCTGAGAGTAGTGGCGGCGGGCGTCAACCGCCTGATCCGGCCCGACAATGCCGTGGTGCTGGTGACGCACTACCAGCGCATGCTCAACTACATCGTGCCCGACTACGTGCACGTGATGGAGGGCGGCCGCATCGTCAAGACCGGCGGCAGCGCGCTGGCGCAGGAGCTCGAGGCGCGCGGCTATGACTGGGTCAGGGCCGCTGCGTGAAACGGTCGCGGGTCCCGGGTATCGAGCTGCGGGTCGGTTCGCGGGCATGAGCACAGTCGCTGCGGTACATCCCTACATCGAGGCCTTGTTGAAAGGTTATGAATTGCCGCGCAGCGGCATTTCATGGCTCAACGAGCGCCGCGCGCGGGCGCTCGAGCGTGCCAACGCGCTCACGGTGCCCACCACGCGCGACGAGGAATGGCGCTTCACCGACCTCACGCCGCTTACCCGGGTCCCGTTCCAGCCGGCGGCGGGCGCGCCGCAGCCGGCGATGGCGGAGGTCTCGCGCTTCATCGCGCCGGAGGCGACTGCGCACCTGGTGTTCGTGAACGGTGTATTCGCGCCCGAGCTCTCGGCGAACGCGGGGCTGCCCTACGGCGTGCTCGTCACCCCGCTCGCCGCCGCGCTCGCCACCCACGCGGCGGTGATCGAGCCGCACCTCGCGCGGATCGCCCCGTTCGACAACCAGGTGTTCGCTGCGCTCAACACCGCGCAACTGCACGACGGTGCGTTCGTGTGGATCGCGCGCAACCAGCGCTGCCCGACCCCGGTACAGCTGCTCTACCTCTCCACCCAGAGGCAGTCGGCCTCCTACCCGCGCTGCCTGGTGGTGGTGGAATCGGGCGCCGAGTGCACGCTGATCGAGGACTACGCCGGGCTCGACGAGGGGCCTTATTTCGCCAATGCGGTGACCGAGATCGCGCTCGGCGAGGGCGCGCGCCTCGCGCACGTGAGACTGCAGCGCGAGGCGAAGGGCGCCTTCCACATCGCGACCTGTGCGGTATCGGCCGCCCGCGACGCGCATTACGCGTTGCACGCAGTGACGCTCGGCGCGCGCCTCTCGAGGTTCGATCTCGAGGTGGCGCAGCGGGGCGAGGGCGTGGAGGCGCGGCTCGACGGCCTCGCGCTGATTTCCGGGCGCCAGCTCGCCGACACCCACAGCCTGATGGATCACGCGGCCCCGCGCGGCCGCTGCCGCCAGCTCCACAAGTGCATCGTGGGGGGCGCGGCGCATGCGGTGTTCAACGGCAAGATCGTGGTGCGTTCAGGCGCGCAGCTCACCGATTCCGCGCAGCAGAGCCGCAACCTCCTGCTCTCGGACAAGGCCCACGTCGACGCGAAGCCACAGCTCGAGATCTTCGCCGACGACGTGAAATGCTCGCACGGGGCGACCGTCGGCCAGCTCGACGCCGAGCAGCTGTTCTACCTCCTGTCCCGCGGGCTCGCTCCGGAGCGAGCGCGCAATCTTCTCGTCTATGCCTTCGGCGCCGAGGTGATAGACCGCATCCCGGTGCCCTCGCTGGTCGAGCAGCTCGAGCGCGCAGTGCTCGAGGAGACAGAGACCTGCGCCTCGTCCCTCCCCCGTGAGGGCGGGCAGGGGGATTCTTCTTCCTCGAGCAAGGATTAGAGGGGATGCCGTGAACGCGCCGCATGCCATGCCGACCCCGCGCCGCGACGGCAAGCTCGACGTCGAGCGAGTCCGGGCCGATTTCCCCATCCTGCGCCTGCGGGTGAACGGCAAGCCCCTGGTGTTCCTCGACAACGCCGCCTCGAGCCAGATGCCGCAGCCGGTGATCGATCGCTGGCTGCGCTATCAGACCACTCAGCACGCCAACATCCACCGTGCGGTGCACGCGCTCTCCGAAACCGCCACTGCCGAATACGAGGCGGCGCGCGCCAAGCTCGCCGCCTTCATCAACGCGCGCGAGCCGCGCGAGGTGATCTTCACCAGCGGTACTACCGACGGCATCAACCTCGTCGCCCACGGCTACGGGCGCAAGTTCATCGGAGCGGGCGACGAGATCGTGCTCACCACGCTGGAGCACCACTCCAACATCGTGCCGTGGCAGATGGTGGCGGAGGAGAGGAGCGCGAAGATCCGGGTCGTCCCGGTCAACGACCGGGGCGAGATCCTCTTCGAGGAGTATCTGAAGCTCCTCGGGCCGCGCACGCGGCTGGTCGCAGTCACCCACGTCTCCAATGCGCTCGGCACCGTCAACCCGGTGCGCGAGATCGTCGCTGCCGCGCACGAGAGGGGCGTGCCGGTGCTGGTGGACGGCGCTCAGGCGGTGCCGCACATGAGGGTGGACGTGCAGGCGCTCGACTGCGATTTCTACTGCTTCTCCGGGCACAAGATGTTCGGGCCGACCGGCATCGGCGTGCTCTACGGGAAGGCCTCGTGGCTCGAGCGGATGCAGCCCTACAAGGGCGGCGGCGACATGATCCTCTCGGTGACCTTCGAGAAGACGATCTACAACGAGATCCCGTGCAAGTTCGAGGCCGGAACGCCCCCGATCGCGGCGGCGATCGCGCTCGGTGCGGCGGTGGACTATCTGAACGAGGTGGGGTTCGAGCGCATTCACGCCCACGAGACCGGGCTGCTCGACTACGCGACCTCGGAGGTCAACCGGCTGCCGGGCGTGCGCATCATCGGCACCGCGGAGCGCAAAGCCGCTGTGCTCTCCTTCGTCGTCGAGGGCGTGCATCCGCACGACGTGGGAACGCTGCTCAACGAGGACGGCATCGCGGTGCGGACCGGACATCACTGCGCGCAGCCGGTGATGGCGCGCTTCGGCGTGCCCGCGACCTCGCGCGCTTCCTTCGCCTTCTACAACACGATGGCCGAGGTGGATGCGCTGGTCGCCGGCATTCGCAGAGTCCAGAAGGTGTTTGGCCGCTAGCTGTCGGAGAGAATCGGGGTCGAGGAATGAACCAGATTCGCAAGATCGGAAACAGCCTAGTGAAGATGATCCCGCTGCGGGGCATTCGTGCAAATCTTGCGGAATCGTTTCATCGTGGCCAGGCTCGCAGTTTTCGGGTTCCCTCCGCGAGCTCGGCGTTCTCCGTGACCGAAGCGGTGTTGAGCGATGGCCGATAGCAGACAGCTCTACCAGGAAGTGATCCTGGACCACAACCGCAAGCCCCGCAACTGGGGCGTGCTCGCGGAGGCGACGCACCGCGCCGAGGGACACAATCCGCTGTGCGGAGACCACATCACGCTCACGCTCAAGCTGCGCGACGAGGCGCTCGAAGCGATCGGCTTCGAGGGCGAATCGTGCGCGATCTGCAAGGCCTCCGCCTCGATGATGACGACAGCGGTGAAGGGGAGAACGCGCGCGGAGGCCGAGCATCTGGTGCAGGAATTCCGCGATCTCGCCACCGGCAAGCTCGACCCCGCGCAACCCAACCGCCTCGGGCGCCTCACCGTGTTCGCCGGGGTGCGCGATCTTCCGACGCGCGTGAAATGCGCGATCCTGCCGTGGCACACGCTGCACGCGGCGCTCAATTCGATCCCCACCACCACCACCGAGGCCGAGGCCGATCCGATGCACGCCCCGATCGGAAATGCGTGAAGGGTGAACCGGTCACCGAGGACGCGGAGAGCACGGAGACGGAGAGTGGAGATGCGGCTGCCTTCCTCCTCGGCGATCTCCGTGGCTGACGGATTTTGAGTATGCCGAAGATCGCCGAAATCGAGCCCACGCCCAACCCGAACGCGATGAAGTTCATCCTCCGGGAGCCGCTCACCTGGGGCGTGTCGCGCTCGTACGCGAGCGCCGAGGAGGCGAAGCACGATCCGCTCGCCTCGCGGCTGTTCGAGATCGAGCACGTCACCAACGTGTTCTACGTGGACCACTGGATCACGGTGACGCAGGACGGCAGGGCCGACTGGCCGGAGCTGCTGCGCCAGCTCGCGGGGCCGATTCGCGAGGCGCCGGCGGCCGACGAGAGCTCGGCTCACTACGCGCAGCAGGCCTCCAATCTCGCCGCTGCGGAGAACCTGTCGGAGGCGGATCGCGAGCGGCTCGGGCGCATCAACCAGATCCTCGACGAGCAGGTGCGGCCGTATCTGCAGGGCGATGGGGGCGACCTCTATGTCGTGGGGCTGGAGGGCAACCGCCTCCTCGTGCACTACCAGGGCGCGTGCGGCAGCTGCCCGAGCTCGATCTCCGGGACGCTCGCCGGGATCGAGAGCCTGCTCCGGCCGGTCGAGCCCGAGATCGAGGTCGTCGCGGTCTAGACGAGGTTTTGCAACCGGGCGAAAAGGACGGCTGCGGCCCGCCGGAGAAGGCGGGCCGCTGTGGTGGATTTCCACGAATCGCGCAATGTGAGCGTCACGGTCACGATCAAGTCCTGCGAAGGCGCCCGCCATGCGATGGCCGATTCCGCAATTCTCCAGGACACGGCAGCTCCCGCATCACGTCCCTGCGGCCGAATGCCCGCTGTTCTAGCTCCGCGTGCTGCGCGGTGGGAGGTCGAGGTTTGTCCGGCTGGGTTACCGTAGCGAAGGTCGGCGAGCTGGTTCCCGGGACGTTCCGCGTCGTGGACGTGGACGGGGTTTCGATCGCCGTGTTCAACCTCGACGGCGAGTACTACGCGATCGAGGACGTGTGCACCCATGACGGCGGGCAGTTGACGGGCGGGATCGTGGACGGCGACCAGATCGAGTGCCCGCGCCACGGCGCGCGCTTCTCGATCCGCACCGGCGAGGCGCTTTGCGCGCCTGCCTACGAGCCTACCGCCCGGTTTCCGGTTCGCGTCGAGAACGGCGAAATCCAAGTGCGCGACGATCGCTGGGACTGAGCAGCGGGCTCGAGCGCGCCGAGGCTGCAGGCGGCGGATTTTTTCTGCGCTCGCCGGCGGATCATGTCCCTGGATTTCAGGATGCTCTCCACAGTGCGCGCCGTGCTGTGAAGCGGTGCGGCGATCTCGTCCCGCGCACCGGCCCGGTGCGCGGCGAGGCTCGCGCGGCGTTCCCGAGATCGTCGCGGTGCGCGTCTAATTCATTGAACGTCCGATAAAAACGGCACGAGCGCGGCGCGCTGGCATGGCGCTTGCCATGGCCGGAACCGTGGCGCCGCTTGGCGCCGGTTCTGCGGAGCGTTCATGACGAAGACGCCGTTTCTCAAGGCCGGGCACGCGCCCACGCTCGCCGCCGCCTTTCTGTATTTCGATCTGTCGTTCATGGTATGGGTGATGCTGGGCCCGCTCGGCGTGCAGATCGCGCGCGACCTGGCGCTTACCCCCGCGCAACAGGGGATCATGGTCGCGACGCCCGTGCTCGCCGGAGCGTTGCTGCGCGTTCCGATGGGCGTGCTGGTGGACCATGTCGGGCCGAAGACCGCCGGTCTGATCGGACAGCTGGTGGTGCTCGCCGGGCTCGCGTGGGCGCAATTCTCCGGCGTCTCGAGCTACGCCGAGGTGCTCGCGCTCGGCCTCTTCCTCGGCATGGCAGGCGCCTCCTTCGCCGTCGCGCTGCCGCTTGCCGCGCGCTGGTATCCCCCCGAGCACCAGGGCACCGCGCTCGGTATCGCCGGTGCGGGCAATTCCGGCACCGTGTTCGCGGCGCTGTTCGCGCCGGGGCTCGCCGCGGCCTACGGCTGGCAGAACGTGTTCGGGTTGGCGGCTCTGCCCCTCGGCGCGACGCTCGCGCTCTATCTCGTCCTCGCCAGGGACTGCCCGCAGCGACCGGCGCCGAAGCCGCTCGCGGCCTACCTCGAAGTGCTCCGGCACCGCGACGCGTGGTGGTTCATGTTCTTCTACAGCGTGAGCTTCGGCGGCTTCGTCGGGCTCGCCTCCTCGCTCACGATCTACTTCAATGACCAGTACGGGCTCGATCCGGTCACCGCGGGCTATTTCACCGCGGCGTGCGTGTTCGCGGGCTCGATGGTGCGCCCGCTCGGCGGCTTCGTCGCCGACCGCATCGGCGGCATCCGCACGCTGTCGGTCGTGTACCTCGTGGCGGCCGCCGCAATCGGGGCGGCGAGCCCGGGCTTCGGAAACCTGTGGCTCGCGCTCGCCGTGTTCGTCGTCGCGATGCTCGCGCTCGGCATGGGCAACGGCGCCGTGTTCCAGCTCGTGCCGCAGCGCTTTCGCAACGAGATCGGAGTGATGACCGGCCTGGTCGGCATGGCCGGCGGCATCGGCGGCTTCTACCTCGCTTCCAGCCTCGGCTGGGCGAAGCAGCTCGCCGCGAGCTACCAGCCGGGTCTGCTCGCGTTCGCGGCGCTCGCGCTCGCCGCCTTCGCGGGACTGAGCGCGGTGAAGACGCGCTGGCGCGCGACCTGGGGCGCGGCGCACCTCACCGCCGCGAGGATCTGAGGCTTCGCCGCGGGCAGCACCGGCCGCCAGCGCGCGGTGCGCCGCCCCGGCCCGCTGCCCTGCAACGGTGCGCGTTAGGCTCCTCCAGCAGGACTTGCACACGCCTGGGAGCGGTGACCTAACGGATTGTCGCAAAAAGACAATCCGGCGTTCATCCGGGGCTGGCACGGCGTTTGCGAAGCACAGAGCGGCCGCTGGAGGTCGAGGACATGGGAGCGAGAGGAAAGGTCTATCTGATCGGTGCCGGGCCCGGCGACCCGGAGCTCCTCACGCTCAAGGCCGTGCGCGCGCTCGCAGAAGCCGACGTCGTGCTGGTGGACGATCTCGTGGATCGGCGCGCGCTGGTCCACGTCCGGCCCGGGGCGCGCATCCTCGCCGTCGGCAAGCGCGGCGGCTGCCGCGGCGCAACCTCGCAGGCGTTCATCGAGCGCCTGATGGCGCGCCTTGCGCGCAGGGGCGCGGTGGTCGCGCGGCTGAAGGGCGGTGATCCCTTCGTCTTCGGGCGCGGCGGGGAGGAGATCGCGGCGCTGCGCGCGGCGGGAATCGAGGCGCAGGTGGTGAGCGGCGTCACCGCCGGCATCGCCGCGCCGGCCGCGCTCGGCATCCCGGTCACGCACCGCGGCCTCGCGCGCGGTGTCACCTTCGTCACTGGCCACGCGCGGGACGGCTCCTCGCCCGACTGGCGCTCGCTCGCCGCATCCGGCACGACGCTCGTCGTCTACATGGGCATGGGGCGGCTGCCCGTGCTCGTCGCCGGCATGCTCGCCAGCGGCTTTCCCCCGGGGACCCCGGCCTGCGCGATCGAGAACGGCACGCTCCCCGAGCAGCGCGAAGTGTTCGCGCCGCTCGCCGCGCTGCCGCGGGCGGTCGCCGCGGCGGGACTCGGCAGCCCGGCGGTG
>DATLZE010000153.1:0-7518 GCA_035574195.1 Burkholderiales bacterium
GAACTTCTTCGGCAGGAACTGCTCGGCGAGGCGGTCGCGGAGGAGCTCCTCCAGGGCATGCGCCGCGGCACGGCGTGGTTCGACCTCTCGACCAATTCCCCCGCCGTGGTGCGGCGGCTCTCCGAGCGCTTCGCCGCGAAGGGCGTGGCGATGCTCGATGCGCCGGTCTCCGGCGGCCCGGCGGGAGCGAAGAGCCGCAAGCTCGCGCTCTACGTGGGCGGCGAGCGGGGCGCATACGATCGGCACAAGCCGGTGCTCGATGCGATCGGCGACCAGGCGATGTACGTCGGCCCGATCGGCGCGGGCACCGTCGCCAAGCTCGTGCACAACACCGCGGGCTACGCGATCCTCGCCGCGCTCGCCGAGGTATTCACGCTCGGAGTCAAGGCCGGCGTCGAGCCGCTCGCGCTGTGGCACGCGATCCGCCAGGGGGCGTTCGGCCGCCGCCGCACCTTCGACCGCCTCGCCGAGCAGTTCCTGCCGAAGAAGTTCGACCCGCCCGCCTTCGAGCTCAGGCTCGCGCACAAGGACGTGACGCTCGCCACCGAGCTCGCGCGCGAGCTCCAGGTGCCGCTGCGGCTCGCGAGCCTGGTGCACGCCGAGATGACGGAAGCGCTCGGGCGCGAGGGCTGGGCCGAGCGCGACTCGCGCATCTTCATGCTGCTGCAGGAGGAGCGCGCGGGCGTCTCGATCCAGGTGCCGGAGGCCGCAGTGCAGGAGGAGCTCGGGCGCGGCTAGCGTGCGGAGGCGAAGCGTGGCGGTAACACGGCCTCGCCGCCGCCTCCGCCGCCGCGTCACCGCTTCACTGGATCTTGACCGGTCTGCCGCGCTTCGCCGAGACCTCGATCGCCTCGAGCACGGCGATGCCGTTGACGATTTCCTCGGGGGGAATGGTGAAGGGCTTTTTCTCCCCGACGGCGTCGGCGAAGGCCTCGAGCTCGAGCTTCTCCTTGTCCACCGCGGGCAGCGTCGCGCGCTCGGGCTGGCCCTGGAGCCCGCGCATGACGATCTCGGTGTCGCCGCGCTGCTCGATCCAGCCTTTCGAGCCGTAGACGTGCACGCGGTAGAGGTCGCCGGTCACGAACACGGTGGAAAGACTACCCGTCGCTCCGCTCGCGAAGCGCATGAGCATCGAGGTGGTGTCGTCCAGGTCGATCTCGGCGGCAAGCTTGCGCTTGTCGCTGAACGCGTAGAGGCTCGTGACCGGACCCGCGATCTGGATCATGGCGTCCAGCGTGTGGATGCCGCGCGCGGTCATGCCTCCGGCGGGGGCTTCCGCCCGCGTCGCGCGCCAGTTGCCGGGCTCCAGGCTGTAGCCGGTGGGCCCCGAGTGCGTCGCCTCTACGTGCAGCACCTCCCCGATCTTCCCGGCGCGGATGCGGTAGAGCAGCTCGACGAACGCCGGCGCGTGCCGCCGGTTGAAGCCCACGCCGAGCGTCACCCCCGCCGCGCGGCACGCCTCGATCGCGCGCTCCGCGGCCCGGCGCGTGAGCGCGATCGGTTTCTCGACGAACACGTGCTTTCCGGCGCGCGCCGCCTGCACGATCTGCTTCAAGTGCAGCGAGTGCGGAGTGGCGAGAATCACCGCGTCCACCTCGGGGTCCTTCAGCACCCGCCCGTAGGAGGAGACGACCCGGATGCCGGTTTTCTGCGAGAACTCGCGATGCCGCGCGGGCTCGCGCGAGACGCCCCTCACCAGCCGGATCTTGTCGCTCGCCCCGACCGCCTCGGCGAGGCGATTGCCCCACCGCCCCAGCCCGTAGATCGCCGCTCTCAGCATCGCGCGCTCCCCTCACGAAAGAAGCGCAACGATAGCACAGGAGGCAGCGCCGCGCGCCGCCTGCCTATTTGCCGCCGCAGAGCTCGGCGCAGCGGGTCATCGCGTAGTGCAGGTGGTTGAAGCCCGGGACGTTGAAGGTCTTGTCGTCGTCGCGGAAGATGAACGGGTGCTCGCCCGCGGTCTGGTAGCGGGCGAAGAGCTCCTTCGCCGTCATGCCGGGCTCGAGCTGGCGACCCAAGAACTCGTCAATCGCGCGCTGCGAGGCGGCGATCGCCTCGGTGAGCGAGCGGTACTCGCCGATGCGGCGCACCCGGGTCTCGGGCTGGTCGTGCCCGCTCAGCCCTTCCACGTAGAAAGTCATGCGCAACCTCCCGCGCTTCTGCCGTCGGCGCTATTGTACGGAAACGCAAGCCGTTTGTACTGGCGGAGGCGAACGGCCCCGCGGTGCGACGTCCGCCGGGATCCCGCGAATCGAAGCCGCGCCGCAGGCACCTGCACACTGCCCATCGAGGGCGCCCGGGCGGGCGAGCTCGAAGCGCGGCGAAGCTCCCGCCCGGAGGCGCCGAGTCGCAGCCGCGCGCAGCGTCCGGATTCGAGGGTTGGTAGGCGGTGGGAGAATCGAACTCCCGACCAACGGATTAAAAGTCCGCTGCTCTACCGACTGAGCTAACCGCCCATGAAACCGCGATCCGTCACGATTCCACGATACCGAAAGGCGGCGCATTTTACCGACGTGACCTGGCAGGGTCAACGAAGGTTCGCGCACCTTCGGCACGGCATGGATCGAGAAGCCGTTACCGCGAAATCAACGCCTGCGATCCGCTCGCATTATAGTCTTGCGCCCTTTGCGCTACGCGCCCGCGTAGCGTGTCGGATCGGGGATGCCCGCGGCGGCGAAGCCGGCGCGGCGCAGCCGGCACGAATCGCAGCGCCCGCAGGCGGCACCGTCCTCCGTCGGCTGGTAGCAGGAGACGGTGAGCGCGTAGTCCACGCCGAGCTCGGCGCCGCGCCGGATGATCCCGGCTTTGGTCAAGCCGATGACCGGCGTGTGCAGCCTCAGGCGTTTGCCCTCCACCGCCGCCTTGGTTGCGAGGTTGGCGAGCGCCTCGAAGGCGCGCACGTACTCGGGGCGGCAGTCCGGGTAGCCCGAGTAGTCCACCGCGTTCGCGCCGAAGAACAGATGCTGCGCCTCGAGCACCTCGGCCCAGGCGAGCGCGAGCGCGAGCAGGATCGTGTTGCGCGCGGGGACGTAGGTGACGGGGATTCCCTGCGCGGGCGCCTCGGGCACCGCGATGCGGGTGTCGGTCAGCGCCGAGCCGCCGATGACGGTCAGATCGAGCGCGATCACCCGGTGGCCGGCCGCGCCGAGCGCGCGCGCGACGCGCGCCGCGGCGGCGAGCTCGGCGCGGTGGCGCTGCCCGTAGTCCACGGTGAGGCAATGGCACTCGTAGCCCTCGGCGCGCGCGATCGCGAGCGTAGTGGCGGAGTCGAGCCCCCCGGAGAGCAGCACCACCGCCTTGGTCATTTCGCGAAATGTGTATCGCGAACCGTGGAAATCCGGCTGGCGCGGGCCGGCCGCCACGCCTTACCGCTCACGATTCACGGGTTCTCAGCGGCCGGCGGCCTCGCCCCACAGCAGCTTGTGCAACTGGACCTGCATCCGCACCGGCAGCCGGTCGCGCAGGATCCAGTCGGCGAGCCTCGCCGCCGGCAGATCGCGGTAGGAGGGCGAGAACAGCACCGGGCAGAGCCGCGCGAGCTCGCGCTCGGCGAGCACGCGCTTCGCCCACTCGTAGTCGTTCTCGTCCACGATCACGAACTTGACCTCGTCGCGCGGCGTGAGGAGAGCGAGATTCTCCCACCGGTTCTTCCCGCACTCGCCCGAGCCCGGAGTCTTCACGTCGAGGATGCGCGAGACGCGCGGATCCACCTCCGAGATGTCGAGCGCCCCGGAGGTCTCGAGCGAGACCGAGTAGCCGCGGTCGGCGAGCTCCCGCAGCAGCGCGAGGCAGTTTCTCTGCGCGAGCGGCTCGCCCCCGGTGACGCAGACGTAGCGCGCGCCGTAGCTGGCGACGCGCTCGAGGATCGCGCCGAGCGTCAGGGTCTCGCCGCCGGTGAAGGCATAGGTGGTGTCGCAGTAGCCGCAGCGCAGCGGGCAGCCCGTAAGCCGCACGAACGCCGTGGGCAGCCCCGCGCGGCTCGACTCGCCCTGCAGCGAATGGAAGATCTCGGTGACGCGCAGCGTGAGCGCCAGATCGGGCGTTGGGCCGCAGAGCGCGGGATCGGGGAAGCCGCCCATGGGGGTGCCGTGAATCCTGAATGGTGAATGGTAAATCGAAACCGCGCCGCGGGGGGCGCGCGATCGGCGATTTCCGCCTCACTTGAGGGTGGCAAGCCGCCGCCTCGCCTTCTCCGCCGCCTCGCTCGCCGGATAGCGGGAGACGAGGCCGTCGAGGGTTTTTCTCGCCGCTGCGGTATCCCCGAGCTCGGCCTGCGAACTTGCGATGTTGAGCAGCGCGTCCGGGACCGAAGCGCTGTCGGGCCAGGTCGCGATGAGCTTGTTCTGGGCCGCGATCGCGCTCTTGAAGTCGCGCAGGTTGTAGTAGGAGTCCCCGATCCAGTACTGCGCGCGGTGCGCGAGCGGGCTCTTCGGATATTGGCTGATGAAGGCCTGGAAGGCGGCGATCGCGCCCTGGTAGTTGCCGAGCTTGCGCTGGTTCTGCGCCGCCTCGTAGGCTCGCGCCTCCGCCCCCGCATCCGCGGCTACCGCCGCCGGTGCCGCGGCGGGCGCGGCGCCCGTCGCGGGCTGCTCGAGGCGCTTGAGCCGCGTGTCGAGGTCCACGTACATGTCGCGCTGCCGCTTCGCCGCCGTGCCGATTTCGTGGCCCAGCACCTCGATCTGGCCGCGCAGTTGCGCGAGCTCCTGGCGCAGCCGCTCGATCTGCTGCGCGAGTTCGAGCGCCGGATTGGACGCCGCGAGCCCCTTGAGCGCCTCCTCGATGCGGGCGAGGCGCTCGGCGAGCGCCTCGTTCCGCAGCCTCAGCTCCTCGACGCGCTTCGCCTGCTCGGCGATCTGCTTGCGCGCGACCTCGTCCCCGCCGAAGAGCTGCGCCGCGCCCGGCGCCGGGCCGAGCAGCGCCACGAGCACGAGCGCGGCGAGCCGTTTCCGCTTGCCGCCTCCCGCCTCGCGGCCTATTCGCCCTGATAGACGATGTCGCCGCGGCGGTTCTGCCACCAGCAGCTCTCCTCGTGCTGCGTGCAGCGCGGCTTCTCCTCGCCGAAGCTCACGGTCTCGATCTGGGAGGCCTGCGCGCCGAGCAGCTGCATCATCTGCTTCACCGCGTCGGCCCGACGCTGCCCGAGAGCGAGGTTGTACTCGCGGCTGCCGCGCTCGTCGGCGTGGCCCTCGATGCGCATTCTCGCCGCGGGATTCTGGCGCAGGTACTGGGCGTGGGCCGTGACGATCGGCTTGTACTCGTCCTTGACGAGATTGGAGTCGAAATCGAAGTAGATGCTGCGCTTGGACAGGATGTTCGCGGGATCCTTCAGGGGATTGACGGCGAGCGGCTTGTCCGCGAGCGGCTTCGCGACCGCGGGTTTCTCCTTCTCCGCCGGCTTCACCGGCGGACGGTCCACGGTCACATCCGGCTTGCGGTCTTCGACCGCGGCGCCTTCCTGCTCCTTGGTGGGTGCTGCGGCGCATCCCGCGAGCGCCACCAGCAGAGCCGAACTGATCAGCAATCGTCTCATCGCATGCTCCTCGTCAACGCACAGGTCACTTCATCAACGGGCCCCACGCCGGTTCGCGCACGTCGCCAGCCTCCGCGGTGAGCCGCTGCTTCACCCTGCCGTCGCTCGAGACCGCAGACAATATACCACGCCGCCCCGCCTCGGTCGCGTAGAGGATCATCCTGCCGTTCGGCGCGAAGCTCGGCGATTCGTCCACAGCGCCGTCGGTGAGCACCTGCACCTGGCGCGTGGCGAGATCCTGCACTGCGACGTTGAAGCGGGCGCCGTTGCGCTGGATGAAGGCGAAGCTCCGGCCGTCGGGGCTGTGGCGCGGGGTCACGTTGTAGCTCCCCTCGAAGGTGATGCGCTCGGGCTGCCCGCCGGTGACCGGCACGCGGTAGATCTGGGGACTGCCGCCGCGGTCGGAAGTGAACAGGACGTGGCGCCCGTCGGGAGAGAAATTGGGCTCGGTGTCGATGGCCGAGCTGTAGGTGAGGCGCGTCACGCCGCCGCCTTCGAGGTCGAGCAGGTAGATCTGCGAGCCGCCGTCCTTGGTGAGCACCACGGCGAGCCGCCGTCCGTCCGGCGACCACGCGGGCGCGCTGTTGCTGCCGGGAAAGTTCGCCACCGCGCGGCGCTCGCCCGTCACCAGCGACTGCACGTAGACCACGGGCTTCCGGTGCTCGAAGGAGACATAGGCGAGCTGCCGGCCGTCGGGCGACCACGCCGGGGAGATGATCGGCTCCTCGGAGGCGAGCACGGTCTGCGCTCCGTGGCCGTCGGCGTCGGCCACCTGCAGCTCGTAGCGGCCGCCGCGCTTGACCACGTAGGTGATGCGCGTCGAGAAAACGCCCGGGTCTCCGGTGAGCTTCTCGTAGATCACGTCGGCGATCTTGTGCGCGGTGAGCCGCAGCTGCGCCGCGCTCGCGGTGTAGGCGAAGCCCGCGAGCTGCGCCTGTTTCGCGACGTCCATCAGGCGGAAGCGCACCTCGTAGCGGCCGTCGGACAGGGGCGAGATGGCGCCGATCACCAGCGCCTCCGCCCCGCGCGCTCGCCACGTCGCGTAGTTCACTTCCTGCGGCTCGTGGGGCGGCGGGTTGATCCCGCCCGCGTCCACCATCCTGAACAGGCCGCTGCGGGCGAGGTCCGCGGCGACCACGGGCGTGATCGGCTGCGGCAGGCCCGCCTCCGCCCGGAACGGCACGATGGCGATGGGAAACTGGGTGGTGCCGGTGCCGACGATCTCGATGGTGAGGACCGCGCGCGCCGCCGGCGAGACGGCGATGAGGAAAAGGACGGCGGTGCGCGCGAGACGCTGCAGCAAGCCGTTGCGACTCATGTCGGAGAATTATAGCGGTTTCGCGCGGCGCGCTCGCGCGTCGGCGCGAGCGCTGTCGCTGCCAAGCGACGGTTCCGCGGGCGCTCCTCGGTTTTCCGGTGCCTATTCTTTGGGCCGGAATTTGAGATTGAGTTCCCGGAACTCCCGAAACAGCGCGGGGTCGGGCGGCAGCGGCAGCGGCTGTGCCCGGCGGATCGCGCGCTCGACCGCGTTGTCCCACGCCGGCTGCCCGCTCGCCCTGCGGGTGCGCACGTCGAGAACTTCGCCTCCCGGCAGCACGATGATGTCGAGCTCGGCCTCGGGGTTGCCCTGGAGGTTGGGCGGCTCGATGATGTAACGGCGGATCCGGTCCCGGATCAGCCCCTTGTACTTCTCGATCTCCGCGGCCCGGGCGGTGGCCTGCTGCTGCGCGAGCTTCTTGAGGGCCTCGGCCTGCTCCTGCGCGAGGCGCTTCGCCTCGGCCTCGCGCGCCTCGCGCTCCCGTTGCGCGGCGAGCCGCGCCTGCTCCTGCTCGCGCTTCCTCTTCTCCAGCAGCTCCTGCTCCCGCACCTTGCGCTCCTGCTCTTTTTTCTCGCGCAACGCGATGTCGGGCTTGACCGCGGGCTTGGGCCGCTCGCGCGGGGCGGCCTCCGGCTGCGCGCGCGGCGGCTGCGGTGCGGGCTCGGCGGGG
>DATLZE010000154.1:0-24944 GCA_035574195.1 Burkholderiales bacterium
GCGCTCGCGTTCGAGGTGACGATCGCCCGCCGCACCGACGAGACCGCCCTGAACGGCTTTCTCCCCGAGCAGTATCCGCTCGCGATCTACATGCGCGACCGCCCGGTGCCGCCGGCCTACGCGCGGGTGCTCGCCGTGGACCACGAGCAGCGGCCCGCGCTCTGGCAGATCGGCGGCAACGCTTTCGGCTTCGCCGGCCATCCCGGCCTCAAGGTCGCCATGGTCGAGGACCTGATCATGGAGTTCGACGAGGCGCCGGCGGATGCCGGCCCCGGGCTCGCGAAACTGCGCTCGGCCGCCCGCGCGCTCGAGGATGCCCTGGTGCCGATCATGACCGGCCTGGTGCGGGCCGCGGGCTGGATGGAGCCGCAGCGGCCTGCCGGCTAAAGCCTCTGGCCGCCGCCGGAATTGCCTGCAAAACCAGAACGATGCGCAAGAGCCCGCGCGCGGGCGGCTTGCTTTCATTAGAGAAACCTAATATATTGACACGGCGGAGGAGCGGGAGCAGGCTGCCTCTGGAGCCCGGCGCAGCGGCGCTTGCGCCGGGACGCCACGACCAGCGGCGGAGGACGCATGGCGGGAAAGCTCGTGATCGTGATGGCCAACTCGGACCCGCGCAACGGCGAGGAGCTCGGCGCGCCGATCTTCCAGGCGACCGTCGCGGCGGCGATGGACTACGAGGTCGAGGTGATCTGCACCGCCACCGCCGGGCGCCTGATGAAGAAGGGCGTGGCCGAGAAGCTGCACGTCAAGGAAGGCTCGCCGAAGTCGGTTTACGATTTCATCAAGGACGCGCACGAGGCCGGCGTCAAGTTCTACTGCTGCTCCCCCAATCTCGACCTCTTCGAGATGAAGGAGGAGGACCTCATCCCCGAGTGCGCGGGCGTGATCGGCGGCGCCCAGCTGATCGAGGCGGTCATGGAAGGCAACTGCAAGGTGATGACCTACTGAGGCGGAGGCCATGGCGCACGCGACCGCGACCCGCGTCCAGCAACGCATCGGCGACCCTCTGTCCGAGAAGCCGCCGCTGCCGCGCGCGAAGCTCGAGGAAATCTTCCACGACATCCAGTCGGATCTCCGCTACGACCACGAGCTGAACGGGTGCCTGAACTGCGGCATCTGCACCGCGACCTGCCCGGCGGCGCACTACTACGACTTCTCGCCCCGCGAGATCGTGCAGCTGCTCTGGACCGAGAATCTCGAGGGCATCTACGATGCGATGCAGGAGAAGATCTGGGCCTGCGCGCAGTGCTACACATGCGCCGCGCGCTGCCCCTTCGGCAACTCCCCCGGCGGGCTCATCATGCTGATGCGCGAGACCGCGATCAAGCACGGCATGGACTCGGCGAGGAACGTGCTGCGCCCGTTCTCGCGCGTGATGCTGAAGCTGATCTCGACCGGCAACCAGCTCTCCCCGGACATGATCACGCGCGATCACTTCCCGGACTGGGGCCCGAACGTCTCCAAGGTCGAGGCGCCGCTGAAGCTCCTGCGCGAGGCGATTCCGATGCCCACGCTCAACACCACCGTCACCGCGTGGGAAGTGAACCTCAGGACTTCGGTCGAGCTCTATACGATCTGGGAGGAGACCGGGGTGCTCAAGCAGCTGGAGACGGTGGACGAGAACCTGTACGACGTGATCCAGGACATCATGGACGAGAAGCGCGAGGAATGGAAAGAGTTTCTGGCCGAACAGGAGGGCAACAGCGATGAGTGACCATCCATCCGCAGGCGAGCGTTTCACCGGACACGGGCCCGAGTGGCGCGACGCGAACCTCTCCCCCGCCGAGGCGCGCATCGCCACGGCGTGGGTCGAGCAGAAAGTGGACCGCCGCTCGATGCTTACCAACAAGGAGCGTGTCGAGGACGTGCGCGACGCGATGTGGCAGCTCGAGAAAGAGGGCGAGATCGTGGTGCACAGGGTGTCGGAAGAGCACCAGCCGGAGCTCGTCAAGACGCTCTACGGCTGGGACAAGAAGATCCCGACGCGCCGCCTCTGGCATCACAAAAGCTGCGGCCAGTGCGGCAACATCCCGGGCTACCCGGTGTCGCTGCTGTGGCTGATGAACCGGATGGGCGTCGAGTACCTGGACGAAACCGACCAGACCTCCTGCACCGCCTGGAACTATCACGGTTCGGGGATCGGCAACCTGGAGAGCCTCGCGGCCGTGTTCCTGCGCAATTTCCACCAGGCCTACGTCGCCGGCCGCGCGCAGGGGCTGCCCGAGGGCTACTACTATCCGCTGGTGCATTGCGGCACCTCCTTCGGCAATTACAAGGAGGTGCGCGCCTATCTGCTGCATTCGGCGAAGCTGCGCGAGCGCGTGCGGGCGATCCTCGGCAAGCTCGGGCGCCTGGTGGACGGCAAGCTCCTCATTCCCGAGGAGGTCGTCCACTACTCGGAGTGGGTGCACGTGATGCGCCATCGCATCGCGCAGTTGCAGCAAATTGACTGCAGCGGCATCCGCGCCACTATCCACCCGGCCTGCCACGTCTACAAGATGGTGCCGGAGGACGCGATCTACGATGACGCGATCCTCGGGGGCAACCGCCTGGCGGTCTCGACCGGGCTGATGGAGGCGCTCGGCGCGCAGGTGATCGATTACTCGACCTGGTACGACTGCTGCGGCTTCGGCTTTCGCCACATCATCTCGGAACGCGAGTTCACGCGCTCGTTTGCGATCGACCGCAAGGTCAGGGTCGCCGTCGAGGAAGCGCATGCCGACGTGATGATCGGCCACGATACCGGCTGCATCACCACCCTCGACAAGAACCAGTGGATCGGCAAGGCGGCGGGCAAGCACTACGAGCTTCCGATCATGGCCGACTGCCAGTTTGCGGCGCTCGTGTGCGGCGCGCATCCGTACAAGATCGTGCAGCTGCACTGGCACGCCTCCGCGACCGAGACCCTGATGGAGAAGCTCGGCATCGATTGGCGCGCCGCCAAGGCCGAATTCGAGGCCTACCTCGAGGAAGTCAAGGCCGGCCGGCGCGAGAGCCTCTACGATCCGCGCCGCATGATCACCTCGGGCCCCGGCCACATCCCGATCCGCGCGCGGCAGCCGTGAACCGACCGATCCTCATCGTCGGAGGAGGGCCGGCCGGGCTCGCCGCGGCGCAGGCGCTGGCGGGCGTAGGGCAGCAGTCGGTGCTCGTGGAAAAGGAAAGCCGCCTGGGCGGGGCGCCGATTCTCTCGGGCTACGCCAAGCTCGTGCCCTCGGGCGAGTGGGCGCGCGACGCGATCGGTGGCATGGTGGCTCGCGTGGAGGCGAGCCCGCTGGTGACGGTGCACCGCAGCACGACGGTGCGCGAGTTCTCCGGCGCCCGCGGCGCCTTTCGCGCGGTGCTTTCGAACGGGGCGGTCGTGGAGGTCGGCGCGGCGATCCTCGCCACCGGCTTCACCCACTTCGACTCGATCAACAAGCCAGAATGGGGTTTTGGCACTTATCCCGACGTGGTGACGACGACCCAAGTCGAGCAAATGATCTCCTCGGGTCGGGGTGTGCACTGCCCCTCCGACGGGCGCAAGCCCGAGCGCGTGGCGATCCTGCTTTGCGTGGGCTCGCGCGACCGTCAGATCGGGCGCGAGTGGTGCTCGAAGATCTGCTGCACGGTCTCCTGCAACCTCGCGATGGAGATTCGCGAGGCCTTGCCCGAGGCGCACGTCTACATCTACTACATGGACATCCGCACCTTCGGCCTCTACGAGACGAGCTACTACTGGAGAAGCCAGGAAGAATTCAAGGTCAAGTACATCAAGGCGCGGATCGCCGAGGTCACTTCCGACGGCCGCAGGCTCATCGTCAAGGGCGAGGACACGCTGGTCAAGCGTCCGATCACGATTCCCTTCGACCTGGTGGTGCACGCGATCGGCATGGATCCCAATGTCGATAACCGCTCGCTCGCCGCCACGTTCGGCGTTGCGCTCGAGCGCCACGGTTTCATCGCCAAGGCAAGCTCGTACGCCGCGCCCGGCGAAACTTCCCGCCCGGGCGTGTTCGTCGCCGGGGCGGCGACCGGGCCGGAGACGATTGACGACTCGATCGCCCAAGCGCGGGCCGCAGCGATGGCGGCCTACGCGCTGGTGCGGCCGGCGCAGCAGGCCGCCGCTCTGTAGAGGAGCGCGCCCCGTTGGGCTCTTCTTCCCTCTTCCCGCTTCGGGCCGGACCGACGACGCCGGGTTCCAGGCCGCCCGCCGCGCCGCAGATCGAACGCCCGCGCCTGGAACTCTCCGGCCGCAAGCTCGCGCTGGCGTTCGAGTCGCTGGTCGGCGGAAGCGAGGAGCACGGCGGCATCGAGCGCTACGTGGCCGCGCTGGAGGCGAAATCGGCGCTGTTCCGCGAGGCGCTCGGGGGCGGGCGGGCGCGTGAAATCGCCCCGGCCGCGTTCGGGACGCTCGTCGCGATGATCGCCCCGGCGCGTCGGCGCGCGGCCGCTCATCTCGCGGGCTCCGCCTTCGAGCGGCTGCGCGAGCGCGTCGTGCAGCTCCTCGAGACGATCGAGGACACCGCCTCCACCGACCGGCGCCTCGCCGAATTCTGCGCCGGCTTTCCCGACGACCGCGGGCACCGCTGGGTGCGCGATCTCGCCGCCGAGCTCCTGCACAACGTGGACCCGGAGCGCTATCCCCTCATGTGCCGCTGGGTGTGGGACGCGCGCATCCGCACCGGTGCGCTGCGGGAGATGTGGCACGGCCCGGATGCCGAGGCCGCGCTCGAGCGGGTGCCCGACGGCTACGGCACGTTCCTCGTGCTGCGCGAGGAGCTCGCCGGGTTTCTCACCGCGAACGGCGTCTACCGCGACGTGATCCACTACGCGGACCTTCTTACCGCGCAGGTCTACGCGGGCTACATCCTCGAGCAGGCGGCCGGCTACCTGCGCGTCGACTTCACCGCCCCTGCCGATCCCCTGGAGCACACGCGGCGTCTGTTGGGGCTCGACGTGCTCCACCCGCGGGGGGGCGCGCGGCTGAAAACCTCCGGCGCCGACGCTCCCGCGGCGGAGGGAACGCCGCGCACCGGCTGAGGTCTTCGATGCCGATCCACGAGCAATCGCTGATCCGCCCCGAGGCGATCCGCACGCACGACAAGCTCGTGCTCGACGGCGTGGACGTCTCCGGGCACTGGAGCACGTTCATCGAGCCGCGCGTGGTCAGCGATTACAACGAGCGGCTGCAGGAGGAGATCGCGGCGCTGCCGGGAGGCGAATACATCCACCGCTGCTGGCAGTGCGGCTCTTGCACCAATTCCTGCACCGTGCACGCGGTCAATCCCGACTTCAACCCGCGCTACTGGATCTACCTGATCCGCATGGGCATGGAGTCGGAACTGCTGCGCGACAAGGACATCATCTGGCAGTGCGTCTCGTGCAACAAGTGCACCTACGCCTGCCCGCGCGACGTCTTTCCCGAGGGCGTGATGAAAGCGACCGCACGCTGGCTCGAGCTGAAGGGCCACACTCCCAAATCGCCCTCGGCGATCTTCGACGAGGAATTCACCGAGCAGGTGGTGGCGACCGGGAGAATCGAGGAAGGGCGCGTCATCCGCCGCTTCTTCGCCAAGACCGCACAGCCGCTGCTGCAGCCGTGGCTGATCGAGATGGTGAAGCGCGTCGCGCGGCGGCTGCCGCTGAAACAGGGCTGGCTGCTCGCCACCGCCGCCCTGTTGCGCCCGCGCACCCGCGGCTGGGCGCGTGCGCGCGCGGCGATCGAGGAACACGTGCGCGAGCGGCAGGCCGCGCAGCGCAAGGCGCTCGGGCTCGAGGATCGGACATGAAGGCGCAATACCATCGCGTCGCCTACTATCCGGGCTGCGCGCTCGAGGGCACGGGACACGCTTATGACCAGTCCACCCGTGCGGTCGCCCGCGCGCTCGGGCTCGAGCTCGAGGAAGTGAGGAACTGGAACTGCTGCGGAGCGATGGAAGTGAAGAACATCGACCCGGTGATCCAGACCTACCTCTCCTCCAGAGTGATGGCGATCGCTGCGGCCGAGATGGGGCACAAGGTGGTGATGGCCCCCTGCAACGGCTGCTATCACAACCTCAAGAAGGCCGAGCACGACCTCGCGCACGACGAGCAATCGCGCGAGGCGGTCGAGCGGCTCTCGCGCAAGGCCGGCCACGCCGCCTACCGGGCCGGGAGCCTCGAGACCATCCACGCGCTCGACTGGATCAAGCACGGGCTCGGCGAGGAGGCGCTCAAGCGGCGCGTGAAAAACTCGCTCAAAGGACTGAAGGTCGCCAACTACTACGGCTGCATGTACACCCGGCCCCGGCATATCTTCCCCGAAAAAGACCGCGGAGCCGGCAGCGAGTCCACGGCCAAGCCTCATTTCATGGACGATCTTCTCGCCGCGGCCGGCGCCGAGAACGTGGAGTTCCCGCTCAAGACCGCCTGCTGCGGGGGCGCGCACGTGCTCTCGGACAGCGACACCTCGACGCGGCTGGTACTGAACATCCTGCGCGCGGCCGAGGCCGCCGGAGCCGATGTGATCGCCACCGAATGCCCGACCTGCCACTCCGGGCTCGAGATGCACCAGGTGCGCGCGGAGAAGGTGTTCGGCGAGAAGACCCGCGTGCGGATGCTCTACTTCACGCAGCTCCTCGGGCTCGCGCTCGGCATTCACCCGCGCCGGCTGGGCGTGCACGAGAACGTGTCGGATGCGCTCGCGCTGCTGCGGGAAAAGGGGCTGGCATGAGGCCGCTCGCCGAGATCGAGGCCGGGCTCGATACGCTGGCGAGCCGCCTGCAGGCGCGCGATGCGGCGCGCGCGCTGCTCGAAGCGGCCGAGGAAGTGCTCGAGCACTGGGTCAGCGCGCGCGGCGAGACGCCCACGGCGGAGCGACGCGAGGGCTTCCGTCTGCTCGCCCTGCACCATCAGGGCACGCGCGGCGCCCCCAGCTTCAACGCCTGCCGCGAAACCTGCCGCGAGATCGCCTACCACTACAACCTGATCATGCTCGAGCCGCAGGCGCAGAGCAGCTCGCGGCACCTGCACATGATGGTGATGCTGGTCAGGCACCTGGCGCTGTTCGTGGGCGGCAAGCTGCAGGTCGAGCGACTGGGAGAGTTCTGTTGCTCGTCGCGGCCGCTGCGTCTAGAATCGCCGTCAACCCGCGTTAGGGAGTAGTTAGGGAGCGGAAACGATCATGGCCGAGGTGCGCGGCTGCCACCTGCCCGAGGACCGGCTCTACGACGTCGAAAACCACATCTGGTTCCAGGAGCTGCCCGATGGAACCGTGCGGCTCGGCATGACTGCCGTGGCGACGGCGTTGGCCGGACAGCTCGTCGCCTTCACCCCCAAGAAGGCCGGGCGGCGGGTCGAGCCCGGCAAGACCTGCGCGACGGTGGAATCGGGCAAGTGGGTAGGACCGGCGAAGACCGCGGCCGGAGGCGAAGTGGTGGCGGTGAACGAGGAGCTCGTCGCGCGGCCCGCGCTCGCGAACGAGGACCCCTACGGCAAGGGCTGGATGGTGATCCTCAGGCCCGACAACTGGGCGGCGGTCAAGCCCACGCTCGTGCCCGGCACCGAAGTGGCTCCGAAGTACGAAGCGAAGATGCAGGCGGACGGGTTCGCGGGCTGTGCCCGTTCCTGAAAGGGGCGCCCGGATGCGAGATCCGCAGATGATGGCCGAGCTCAGAAGGAGCGCTGGCAAGGCGAGCGCTCTGCTCAAGGCGATGTCCAATCCCTCGCGCCTGATGATCCTGTGCCAGCTCGCGGAAGGGGAGAAGACCGTCAGCGCGCTCGAGAAGCTGGTCGGCCTCAGCCAGTCCGGGCTGTCCCAGCACCTCGCGGTGTTGAGGCACAAGGGGATCGTGGCGACGCGCCGGCAGGCGCAGTCCATCTACTACTCGCTCGCGAGCCACGAGGCCCGGGCAATCATGGTGACGCTCTATCGGGTGTTCTGCGCCCGGGCCGCGAAGCGGCGCCCGGCGCGGGCCCAGTTCGCCGACCGGCCTGCCTAGCCTTCTTCCGGTTTCGGGAGAGGCCCGGCGAGGCAACCGACGAGCCGCTCCAATCTCACGCGATGCAGCTCGTTCCAGGCCTCGATGACGCGCGCCTCGCGCCGCTCCTCTTCATCCTCTTTCGCCCCCTGCCGCTCGCGCGCGTACACCGCCTGCGCGAGCGCCTCGAGCGAGCCGCGCAGCTCATGGGTGCGCGCGTTGTCCCGAGTCCAGTCGAGGCGCAGCACCGCGTCGAGGAAGGCATGAAAATCGGAGGCCTCGCGGGCGAGATCCCGCATCCGGGCGAGCCGCGCGAGGTCCTCGCGCATGAGCTGAGCGCGAAAGGGGCTCGCCTCCCCGGCGAGCCTGCGCTCGAGTTCCTGAATCAGTCGCATGGCCTCCAATAGTGTAATTCCTGCCGCACCGCACGCCCACTCCGAGCTGCTGCGTCGGCTCTCCGGGGGCAGCGCCCCGTACCGCGATCCGCTCGGCGCAGTCAACTGGGCCGAGCTCGGACCCCACGGCTTCTGGTTGCCGGAGCCAGCGCTCTCGCTCTACGGGCTGCCCGAATATGGAGCGCTCGCGCCCGCAACGCGCCAGCGGCTTTCGCACTACGAGTTCGCGAACGTGCTGCACTGCGGGCTGTGGCTCGAGGGCGTGCTCCTGCAGCGCTTGGCGCGGCGTCTGCATCCCGGTCTACCCCGCGCCGAGCACGAGTACGTGCTGCACGAGCTGCGCGAGGAGGCGGGCCACAGCCTGATGTTCCTGCGCGCGATCGAGGCGGGCGGGCTCGCGCTGCCCGAGCAATGCTGGCACGCGCCGCGGCTCGCGCGCGCCCTGGCGCGGCTCGCGCCGGCAGAGGGCGCGCTGTTCTGGCTGGCGATGCTGATCGGGGAGGACGTGCCCGACCGCTTCAACCGCTATCTGTGCGCCCGCGCGCACGAGGTCAATCCGGCGATCCGGCAGATCTGCACGCTGCACGCCTCGGACGAGGCGCGGCACATCGCGCTCGCGCGCCGCCGGCTCGAGGCGGCGCTCGCGCCCGCGGGCGCGGCGCGGCGCGAGTTGCTCTCGGCTGCCGCTCGGCTTGTGCTGCGGCAGCTCGTGCGCGCGTTCTACTTCCCTCCGGCCCGCTTCTACGAGCTCGCGGGGCTCGCACCCGGGACCCGCTGGCGCCGGCTCGCGCTCGCCAACGGCGCGCGCCTTCGCTTCGTCGAGCAGTGCCTCGCGCCGACCCTGGACATGCTCGGATCCTGCGGGCTCAAAGTCACGCTCTGAGCGCGTTGTGCGCCAGCATCTGCGCCGCGCGGCGCGTGCTGCGCCAGCCGAGCACGGAATGCGCCCGTCGGCAGTCGAGGAGCAGCGTCGCGGCGAGCCCCTCGATCCACGCCGGCTCCCCGCCCCATCCCCAGAGCCGCCACGCGAGCTCGAGCCCCGCGCGCGCCGCAACGCGGGGCACGGCAAAGCTCGCTCGGTGGCGCGCGCGGATGACGTCACGGTAGCTGAAGCTGTCCTCGGCGGCCAGGTTGAACGGCCCCGCGGCCTCGCTCGCGAGCGCGAGCAGTACCGCGCTCGCCACGTCCTCCTCGTGAACGCATTGCAGCCGCGGCTGGGGATCGGGCAGCGCCGGATACAACGGCAGGTCGAGCAGGCGCCCGAGCAGCGGCTGGGCGTGGCGGCCGAGGATGAGATGCGGGCGCAGCCGCACGCAGTCGGGAAACTCGGCCTCGAGCAGCCGCTCGAGCTCGGCCTTGTGCTGCCCGTAGAGAAAGCGCGGCAGCGGCGCGAACGGCGCCTCCTCGGTGACGTTCACCCCGCTGCCGTAGACCGCAGCGCTCGACATGAGGATCAAGCGCCCGATTCCGGCGCGGCGCGCGGCGCGGAACAGCGCCAGGCCCGCCTGCACGTTGATCTCGTGCATCTCCCGCGCGCTCATGCGCCCGCGCAGCACCACGAACGCAAGGTGCACCAGCGCGTCGTGGCCCGCGAGCAGCTCCGGCAGGCGCGGGTCGCGCAGGTCGAGCCGGTGCGCGCGGAACTTCGGGTGCGCGAAGCGCGGCGCGGCGCGGTCCACGCCAGTCACGCGCTCGATTCCGGGCTCGGCGCACAACCGCGGCAGCAGCGCCTGTGCCAGGCACGCGCTCGAACCGGTGACGAAGACGCGCATGGCGCAATCAGCCGCCAGGCACGCGCAGCCCGCGGAGCGCAGCGGACCGACCCTCGGGTTTCAATTCCCCGTGCTCTCCGTGCGCGCTGCGGCCGGGAAGCCGGCGCCCCCGAGCGGCGCGGCCGCGCCGAATGCCGGGATCACCTCGCGCGCGAAGAGCTCGAGCGACTCGCGCGTCGCCGCAGGCTCGACCGCGCCGGCTCCGAAGGCGAGCAGCAGGTGAGTGACCCCGGCCCGAGCGTACTTGCGGATCTTGGCGCGCACTTCCTCCGGGCTCCCGACCGCGGCGAGCCCGAACGCATCGGCAAAGCCGAGGTCCACCCCGAGTTTGACGAGGGACCTGAAGCGCCCGAGCTCGTGCAGTTGCTCGTAGCTCGGGTAGAGCCGCTCCAGCACCGGAGCGGCCACCCGGTAAATCTCGCGGAAGAACCAGGTGAACGCCTCGGAAGCGAGCCGGCGCGCGCGGCCGCCGTCGGCGAGGCACAGCACGCCGATCGTCATTCCGACGCGGGGCGGCGCTGCGTGGTGCCACAGCGCGCGATAGCGCCCGATGTCGTGCTTCACCATGAACCACGGCTTGAACGGCCCAGCGAGCACTCCGAGCCCGCGCGCGGCGGCCCATTCGTAGGTCTCGGGGCTCACCGCCGCGGTCCACAGCGGAGGATGAGGCCGCTGCACCACGCGCGGGACGATGTCGAGGGCCTCGATGCGGTAGTGCCGGCCGCAATAGGTCACCGGGCCGCGCTCGAAGCTGCGCAGCAGGATCTCGAGGCTTTCCTCGACGAGCTCGCGGCTGGCGGCCAGCTGCGCGCCGAACACCTCGTACTCGCGCGGCGAGAAGCCCCGCCCAACGCCGACCTCGAGCCGCCCGGCGGAGAGGACGTCGAGCGCAGCGACGCGCTCGGCGACGTGCACCGGGTGGTGCAAAGGCAGCGGAATCACGGCGTGGCCGAGGCGGATCGCTGCGGTGCGCGCGGCGGCGGCCGCGAGCAGCAGCTCGGGCTTGGACGAGTGGGAATAGCCGCGCAGGAAATGGTGCTCGACGAGCCAGGCGCAGCCGTAGCCCAGGCGCTCGGCGAGCTCGATCTGCGCGATCGTCTCGGCGTAGGCCTGCGACTCGCTCAGTCCGAGCTGCGGCGGGACCGCCACCTCGTAGAACAGGTCGAATCTCACGGGTGCGCGCGCCGCGGGCTAGAAGATGCTGATGTTGCGCTCGGCGAGCAGCTGCGAGAGCCTCAGGTTGGCCATCGCCAGCCGGTCCACCAGCAGCTCGAGGAACGCCCCGTGGAAGTGGTGGCGGCAGATCTCGGAGGCGCGGGCGAGCGTCTCCGCGCGGATCTCGATCACCGTGATGTCGGTGAGCGCCACCACGCTCGCCGAGCGCTGGAACTTCTGCTTGGCGAGGTAGGCCATCTCGCCGAAGCACTCGCCGCGCTTGAGAATGTTGAGCAGGCGCTCCTGCTTCACCACCTTCACCTCGCCCTCGACCAGGACGAAGAACGAGGAGCCGATGTCGCCTTCCTCGATCAGCACGGTGTCGCGCGGATGCTTGTGCCAGGAGGAGAGCCGCAGCACTTCCCACAGCTCGACGTCGCTGAACTGCCGGAAAAACTCGAGCTTGCGCAGCGTGTCGAACTTCTCGCTCTCGGCGAGCGCCCCCTCGAGCCTGTCCTCGGTTCCGAGCGCGGTCGCCAGGTCGTGCGCGAACTCCTCCCAGCTCGCGTAGCGTTCCGCGGTGTTCTTCTTCAGCGCCCGCATCACGATCGCGTCAATGCGCGGAGGGATGTCGGGACGCACCTCGATCAGGCGCGGCGGCTCGACGTTGATGATCTGGTAGATCATGCTGTAGTTGTTGGCGGCCTGGAACGGAAGCCGCCCGGTGAGGAGCTGGTACATCACGACCCCGAGCGAGAAGATGTCGGTCTGGTGCGTGAGCGGCTGCTCCTTGACCTGCTCCGGCGACATGTAGGCCGGGGAGCCCACGCCCGAGACCTGCGTGGTCTCGGCGGCGGCCGTGAGCGCCGCTCCGAAGTCCGAGATCTTGATGTCGGAGTCGCCGGCGAGCAGGATGTTCGCGGGCTTGATGTCACGGTGGATCACGCCCTGGCGCGAGGCGTAGTCGAGCGCCCGCGCGCACTTGTAGGCGATCTCCACGATGCGCTCCACCGGCAGCAGGTTGTCGTGGCGTGTGTAGTGCTCGAGGGTGGTGCCGTCCACGTACTCCATCACCAGATAGCTGCCGCTCTCGTCCGCGACCGCGTCGTAGATCGCGACGATGTGCGGGTGCACGAGCTTGCCGGCGAGCGAGGCCTCGGTGAGGAAGAGCTTGCGGTAGCGCCGGCCGTGCTCCTTGTCGCCGAGCGCCTCGGGAAAGACCACCTTGATCGCGACCTGGCGGCTCTGGAACGGATCGTAGGCCTGATACACCGCGCTGGTCGCGCCGCGCCCGAGCTCCTTGATCACCTCGTACTTGCCGATTTTCCTGGGCTCGGGCGGCAGTCCCGGAACCGTGGTCGCGCGCGAGGCATCCATGCGAAAACGATACCACATCGCGCCCGCGCGACGGCGGCGGATGCGGGGCCGCTGGCCACGGCGCGCCGTTGCCGCTAAGATGCCTCGGATGACGCAAGCCGCGATCGGAGGGCAGCAGGAGCGCCTGCCTCCGCCCGCCCCTGTCTCCCTGGGCGAGGCTTTCTGGTACTGGCTCAAGCTCGGTTTCGTGAGCTTCGGCGGCCCCACCGGGCAGATCGCGATCATGCACCAGGACCTCGTCGAGCGCCGGCGCTGGATTTCGGAGCGCCGGTTCCTGCACGCGCTCAACTACTGCATGGTGCTGCCGGGGCCGGAGGCGACCCAGCTCGCAGCCTACATCGGCTGGATGATGCACCGGATCCCGGGCGGGGTGATCGCCGGCACGCTGTTCGTGCTGCCCTCGCTCCTCATCCTGATCGCGCTCTCCTGGATCTATATGGCGTACGGCAACGTGCCGGCGGTGGCGGGCATCCTCTACGGCATCAAGCCGGCGGTCACCGCGATCGTGGTCTACGCGGCCTACCGCATCGGCTCGCGCGCGCTGAGCAACAGCGTGCTGTGGGCGATCGCCGCCGCCGCCTTCATCGCCATTTTCGCGCTCAACGTGCCGTTTCCGCTGATCGTGGTCGGCGCCGGCGTGGTCGGGTACATCGGCGGGCACCTCGCTCCGCAGAAATTCGCGACCGGGGGCGGGCACGCTGTGGCCGGCGCGCGCCACGGCGCGGCGCTGATTGACGACGGAAGCCCCGTGCCCGAGCACGCGCGCTTCAGCTGGGCGCGTCTGGCGCGGGTGATCGCGGTCGCGCTCGCGTTGTGGGCGGGGCCGATCGGTTTGCTCACGGCCCTCTACGGCTGGGACGGCACGCTCACCCAGATGGGGTGGTTCTTCACCAAGGCCGCGCTGGTGACCTTCGGAGGCGCCTACGCAGTGCTGCCTTACGTCTATCAGAACGCGGTCGAACACTACCAGTGGATCACCGCGCTGCAGATGATCGACGGGCTCGCGCTCGGCGAAACCACGCCCGGCCCGCTCATCATGGTGGTCGCCTTCGTCGGTTTCGTCGGCGCCTGGAGCGCCCAGCTCTTCGGCCCCGACGCGCTCTTGCTCGCCGGGGTCGTGGCGGCGGCAGTGGCCGCCTACTTCACCTTCCTGCCGAGCTTCCTGTTCATCTTCGCCGGCGCCCCCCTGATCGAAAGCACGCACGGCGAGATCAAGTTCACCGCGCCGCTCGCCGGTATCACCGCCGCAGTGGTCGGCGTGGTGCTCAACCTCGCCGTGTTCTTCGCCTGGAAAGTGCTGTGGCCGCAGGCGAGCGGTGCGGCGCCGTTCGGCGGCGGTTTCGAGTGGGCGGCGGCCGCGATCGGCGCCGCCGCGCTGGTGGCGCTCTTCCGCTACGGTGCCGGCATCATCCCCGTGATCGGCGCGTGCGGCGCGGCCGGCCTCGCCTACACGCTGCTCCTCCAGTGAGGCGCCCTGCACGGCGGGCGCCTAGCGCCGGCCGGCCTCGCGCCTGAGCTCCTCGTCGAGCTTGCGCAGTTCCTTGAGCCGCGCCTCGGCGCTCGACAGCGCATAGAAGTCCCCGTCGCCGCTCTTGAGCCCGATCTGCAGTTGCTCCACGGCGGCGGCGAGATTGCCCATGCGCGCGTAGGCCTCGGCCTGCGCGCGGTGCTGGGCGAGCCGCCGACCGAGCGCGGCGTAGGCGCGCGCCTGGAGAAGGTAGAGCCGGTGATCGTCGGCGGCCGATTGCAGGCGCTCCTCGACCAGGCGCAGCGCCTCCGCAGGGCGGCGCGCGGCGAGCAGTTGCTCGGCGTAATCGTAGACCAGCGCGCGATAGGTGGGATAGATCCTCAACGCGTCGCGGTAGCAGCCGTGCGCCGCCTCCGTGTCACCCGCCGCCGCGGCGAGCGCGCAGGCGAGCGTCTCGATGATCGGACCCGGGGTCGCGAGCCTGCGCAGCGTGGCGAGCTCCGCGCGCGCCCGCGCGTAGTCTCGGGCGCGCATGAGGCTCAAGGCGAGCCCGTAGCGACTCGCCGCCTCGCTCAGGAACTTGCGCTCGGCGAGGCTCGCCTCGAAGAACGCGATCGCCTCGCGCGGGGTCTCGGTGAGCGCCTTGAGCCTCGCCCGGATCAGCTGGAACTCGAGGCTGTCGGGCACCTGCCGGTAGCCGGCGCCCTGGAGGCGGTTCTGGATATCGGCGATGCGCTCGAAGGTGAGCGGGTGCGTGCGCAGGTACGAGGGCGCGCCGCTCTCGTAGATGCGGGTGGCGCGCTGCAGACGCTCGAAGAATACCGCCATCGCCCGCGGGTCGAATCCCGCGCCCTCCAGGATCTGTAGCCCGACGCGGTCGGCTTCGCGCTCGTTGTCGCGGGTGAAATTGAGCTGGCTCTGGATCGCGGCCGCCTGGCCGAACGCCGCCGCCGCCTCCGCGGCCTGCGAGCTCACGCGCGAGAGCAGGATCGCCGCCGCGAGCGCCGCGATCGAGGTGAGCTGGCCCTGCTTCTGCTGCGCGATCATGCGCGCGACGTGCCGCTGCACGACGTGCGCGATCTCGTGCGCGATCACGCTCGCGAACTCCGACTCGCTCTGCGCTGCGACGAGCAGCCCGGTGTGCACGCCGATGAAGCCACCGGGCAGCGCGAAGGCGTTGATCTGGCTGTCGCGCACCAGGAAGAACTCGAAATTCTGGCGCGGATCCGGGCTGCGCGCGGCGAGGCGGCTGCCGAGGCTCGCCACGTAGTCGGTCGCCTCGGTATCGTCGAAAAAGCTGCGGTCGGCGCGGATCTCGCGCATGATGGCCTCGCCCAGGCGGCGTTCCTGGAGCGGGGAGAACCCCGCCTGCGCCGCCTCCCCGAGATCGGGCAGGCTCTGGGGACGGAGGCTTGCGGGGGCGAGCAGCGCGAGAGCGAGCAGCAGTGCGCGCAACAGCATGATGTTATGATAATTCGAGCGCCTCCGAGTTCCTACCGCAAACGCCGCACGGCGCACCCGAGGACGACGTGAAAAAGCTCACCCACTTCGATGCGCGCGGCGCCGCCCGCATGGTTGACGTCGCGGGCAAGGCCGAGACGCACCGCGTCGCCCGCGCCTCCGGCCGCATCCGCATGCTGCCCGCGACGTTGAGGACCATCGCGCGCGGCACCGCCCGCAAGGGCGATGTGCTCGCCATCGCGCGCATCGCCGCGATCCAGGCAGCCAAGCGCACCCCGGAACTGATTCCCCTCGCGCACCCCCTCGCGCTCACCCGCGTCGGGGTGGAGTTTCGCCTCGACCGCAAGGCCCGCGCTGTGGAGTGCGAGGCCACCGTGGAGACCGTAGGCCGCACCGGCGTGGAGATGGAGGCGCTCACCGCGGTCGCTGCGGCGCTGCTCACGATCTACGACATGTGCAAGGCAGCCGACCGGGGCATGCGCCTGGAGGCGATCCGGCTGATCGAGAAAACAGGCGGCAAATCAGGCGATTGGCGGGCGCGCCGGCGCCGTACCGGCTGACGGCCGGCCCGGGGATACAACTTTTCTTATGGCTCCATAATCAAAGCTGTTATGGACAGCACGCGAGGAACTCGATAAGCGTTTTCTGTTGTATATTAGAAATTGCGGATAGACCATCCGCCAATCGATCGCAAACCGGAGCCTACAGACAGGAGGACCCGATCATGAGGCAACGTTTACCGGATTCGCCTGGCCGCCGCCACGCGCTCAGGCTGCTCGGCACCACGGCGCTCGCCGGCGGAGCCGTCCTGGCAGGATGGATCTCGCGCGCGGCCGAGGCGCAGTCCACTGCGGCCCTCGGCATGCCGCAGCCCGACGAGAAGGTCGCCGATACCCTCAGGCGGCTGTTCGGCAACCGGCCGATCCAGCCGGCCGGGGACCGGATCAAGCTCGAGGCGCCGATGATCGCTGAAAACGGAGCGGTCGTCCCGGTGCGGGTCGAGGTGGACCTGCCGATGACCAAGGACGACTACGTACGCAACATCTACATCATCAGCGACAAGAACCGGCGCCCGCTCAACGCGCAGTTCACCCTGACGCCGGAATCGGGCAAGGCCTCGGTCGGCACCAACATCCGGCTCGCCTCGACGACGGATGTGAGGGCGATCGCCGAGACCAGCAAGGGCGCGCTCTACGAGGCCAAGCGCGAGGTGAAGGTCACGGTCGGCGGCTGCGGCGGCTGAGGAGTGCGGCCGCCCTGACGCCTCCGGCGGACAGGTGGCGAAGGGCGGCCGGGGCGGCGGGTTAACCCGCCAACCGGAAGGCTTTCGACAAACAGGGGGCAGATGATGGCTGCGGCTCAAGTGCGGATTCGCGTACCGGAGAAAGTCAAGCCGGGCGAGGTCGTCACGGTGCGGGCGCTGGTTTCCCACCCGATGGAGGTCATGGAGTTCAAGGGCGGGAAGCCGGTGGAGAAGAACTACGACTTCGTCCACAAGGTGGAGGCGACCTACAACGGAAAGAAGGTGTTCGAGGCCCAGACCACGCAGGCAGTGAGCCAGAATCCGTTCGTCGCCTTCCCGGTCAAGGTGGACGCCCCGGGTGTCATCCGCATCCTGTTCTACGACACCCATGGCCGGACTTACGAGGGCCAAGCCGAGATCAAGTTCTGAGGAGCAGGGGCTTGCGCGGGCCGCCGCCGCGCGCCGGCCGCAGAGCGGCTGCGCCGGTACATTCGCCCCCACAGAGGAGGAAGTCACCATGAAGCGCTGGTTGCGGAGCTTTTCCCGACTGAAATGGCTCGGCCTGAGCGTGCTCGCCCTGGGAGTGATCGGCGCGTGCGCGACGGTCGGCACCACTGTGACCTCCAGAGAATGGAAGTCGCGGGCGATCCCCGAGTCGCAGGGTATCGTCATGGAGGTCGGCGGCAAGAGAATCCAGCAGCGCTACCGGTGCTGTGGTTTCGGTACGGCGAATTTCGAGCAGTGGCCGACGTTCGCCTACGGCGGCCCCGAATATTTCCCGCCGCGCAAGGGCGAGATGCCCAAAGGGATCAAGGGCGATCCGAAAAAGGGCCATGCGCTGATCAAGGCGAGCGCGAAAGGTCCCTGCACCGGCTGCCACGTGATACCAGACGCCACCGTCTGGCCGGCGGGTAGCGTCGGCCCCGACCTGCGCGCGATCGGCTCGCGAGGGCTCCCCGACGAGCTTCTGTACCAGATCGTCTACGATCCCCGCGTGATCTACGGCCCCGACACGCCGATGGCGCCGTTCGGCGCCTCCGGCATGTGGAGCCCGGAGGAGATCGTGCACGTGGTGGCTTATCTGCAGTCGCTCAAGGGCAACCCGCCGGGCCAGCCCGAGAAGGTGACCGACGATCCACAATGGGACCCGCGCACGCGCCCGGTGGTGCGGCCGGCCTACGGCGATCCCCTCGACCCCACCGCCAATCCGGGACTCTTTCAGACCGAGCGCATCGCCGTGCCCCTGTGGAGCAAGCCCGGGCCGAAGGGCCAGTCCTGCGCCGGCTGCCATGGTCCGATCGGCCAGCCGGACGCGCAACGGCCGCTCGGCGTGATCGCCTCGATGGTGGGCGTGGGAGCGCGCTATCCCAAGTGGATGCCGCGCTACAGCCGCATGATGTCGGTGGAGGACTTCCTGGCGGTGCATGCGCCCGAGACCACCGGGCACGAGATGCCCACGCAGGGCGACGAAAATCTCACCATGGCGATCCTCGTGCGGATGCAGTCGAACGGCATGCCCTACCAGCTCGACCTGAACGACCGCCATGTGCAGGCCGCCATCAAGCGCGGTGAACAGACGTTCAATCGCAGGGTCGGCCAGCGCGGCCAGGCGTGCGCCAACTGCCACACCGCGCGCGGCGGCGGCAACAAGTTTCTCGGCGGGCGCTTCCTCGCCGACGTGGAGAAGGATCCGATGGTGAACCATCCCTACTGGCGCACGGCGTGGCAGCGGCTGATCGACATCCGCATGCGCATGCAGTGGTGCATGACGCCGCTTCTCACCAACATGCTGCCGGGTGACGCGCCGGAGTACGCGGACCTCGAGACCTTCCTCATCTCCAAGCAGACGCAGCGCGGCGACAAGGTGCTGGTGCCGAGGCTCTCGCATTGAGCCGAGGCAGGCTGCGGCGATAATGGAAGTCACCCGGCGCGATTTCCTGAAGCTCCTCGCGATCGCCGGCGCGCTCGGCACCGCCGGCCGCGACGGCCTCGCAGCGGCGCTCGCGCCGCAGCGGCTGCTCGAGTTCGAGCCGCTCGGCAACGTGACGCTGCTGCACATGACGGACAGTCACGCGACGCTCACGCCCGTCTATTACCGGGAGCCCGACACCTTGCTCGGCGTCGGCGCCGAGAAAGGCAACCCCCCCTATCTGACGGGCGAGGCCTTTCTCGAGCACTACGGGGTCAAGCCCGGCACGCCCGAAGCCTACGCGCTCACGCACGTGGATTTTGCCGAGCTCGCGCGCCGCTACGGGCGCATGGGAGGCTACGCGCACATCGCGACGCTGGTGAAGCGCGTGCGCGCGGAACGCCCGGGCCGCACGCTCCTGCTCGACGGCGGGGACACGCTGCAGGGCTCGGCCACCGCGCTGTGGACGCACGGCGAGGACATGGTGCGCGCGATCAACCTCCTCGGCGTGGATGTTTTCACGGCGCACTGGGAGTTCACATACGGCATCGCGCGCGTGAAGGAGATCTTCGGGGACAAGGACCGGCGGGGCACGTTTCGGGGCGATTTCGTCGCGCACAACGTCGCCGACATCACCTGGGGCCTGCCGGGCGATCCCATTTTCCATCCCTACACGATCCGCGAGGCGGGCGGCGCGCGGCTGGGCATCATCGGGCAGGTGTTCCCGTATACCCCGATCTCGCATCCGCTGCGCTTCGTGCCGGATCTCACCTTCGGCATCCAGGAAGAGCGCATCCAGCGGCTCGTGGACGAGCTGCGCGGCAGGCACCGGGTGGATGCCGTCGTGCTGCTCTCGCACAACGGCGTCGCGGTGGACCTCAAGCTCGCGGGCCGGGTGAAAGGGCTCGACGTGATCCTCGGCGGCCACACCCACGACGGCCTGCCCCGGCCGATTCGGGTGGGCGGAACCCTGATCGTCAACTCCGGCGCGCACGGCAAGTTCCTCTCGCGCCTCGACCTCGACGTGCGCCGGGGCAGGATCCTCGATTACCGCTACAAGCTGATCCCGGTGCTCTCCAGCTACATTCCCGCCGACCCCGAGATGGCGGCGCTCATCCAGCAAATCCGCGCCCCGTACGAGGCGAGGCTCGCCGAGAAACTCGCGGTCTCCGAGAGCCTGCTCTACCGGCGCGGCAACTTCAACGGCAGCTTCGACGAGCTGATCCTCGAGGCGCTGCTCAGGCACTACGACGCGCAGGTCGCCTTCTCGCCCGGCTTTCGCTGGGGCATCACCGTGCTCCCCGGCCAGGCGATCACGCTGGAGGACGTCTATTCGCATACCGCACTCACCTACCCCAATACCTGGGCGCGCGAGATGACCGGCGCCGAGATCAAGGCGATCATGGAGGACGTCGCCGACAACCTTTTTCACAAGGACCCGTATCTGCGGCAGGGCGGCGACATGGTGCGCATGGGCGGTGTCTCCTACACGATCGATCCGAGCGCCGAAGCCGGCCAGCGCATCACGGACCTGCGCATCGGCGACCGGCCGCTCGATCCGAACCGCCGCTACAAGGCGACCGGCTGGGCGGCGATGATGCCGGTGGACGGGCCGCCGGTATTCGACATCGTCGCCGACTACCTGCGCGCCGCGAAGCGCGTGAGGATTGACGCCATCACGCGCGTCAAGGTAAGAGCCTAGCCTGCATGCCACGCGGGCGAGCCGGCGCGCGGACCGTATAATTTTTCAGGCGAGATCGCGAATGGAATCGGCAATCCACTGGCTGGTGCTGGGGCTCGCGTTCGCAGTTGCGCTGGTGCTGGGCGCGGTCGCGGCCAAGACCAACTTCTGCACCATGGGCGCGGTGTCGGACTGGGTGAACATGGGCGACACCGGACGCATGCGCGCGTGGTGGCTCGCGATCGCGGTTGCGATCAGCGGAGTCGTCGCGCTGCAGGCTGCGGGAATCGCGACGCTGCCCGAGAACACCTTGCCGCCGTACCGCACCGCGGAGTTCGCCTGGCTGCGCTATATCCTGGGCGGTCTCATGCTCGGCATCGGGATGACGCTGGCGAGCGGCTGTCCCAGCCGCACGCTGCTGCGCATCGGCGGGGGCAACCTCAAATCGGTGGTGGTGTTCCTGGTGCTCGGCGGCGTGGTCTACCTGATGTTCGCGACCCCGATCTTCAACCTGGCGTTCATGAGCTGGATCCGGCCGGTGAGCCTCGACCTTTCGCGCTTCGGCATCGCGGGCCAGGACTTGGGCGCGGTGGCTGCAGGGCTTGTCGGCGCGGATCTCTCCGCGGCGCGCCTGTGGGCCGGGGCCGCGCTGGCGCTGCTCGTGTACGCCCTGGTATTCCGCTCCCGGCAGTTCCGCGGCGACTTCGACAACATCCTGGGCGGGACGGCAGTGGGACTGGCGGTCGCGGCAGGCTGGGCGATCACCGCAGGGCCGCTCGGCGTGGAGTGGCTCGAGTATGCCTCCTTCGCCATCGAGCGCCCGATCCGCGTCGGGGCACAGTCGCTCACCTTTGTGGGCCCGGTCGGCGACACGGTGCGCTACCTCTCGGAGCCGGCGCACTTCACGCTGATCTCGTTCGGCGTCGCGACGGTGTTCGGCGTGATCCTCGGAGCCCTGCTCTATTCGGTCGCGAGCGGAAATTTCCGCATCGAGTGGTTCGCCTCGTGGCAGGACTTCGCGAGCCATGTCGCGGGCGGCGTGCTCATGGGTTTCGGCGGCTTCCTCGCCATGGGCTGCACCATCGGCCAGGGCGTGACCGGAGCCTCCACACTGGCGCTCGGCTCCTACCTCGCGCTCGGCTCGATGATGCTCGGCTCCGCGATCACGATGAAGGTGCAGTACCATCTCCTCGACGAGCAAGGTTTCTGGCGCGCACTGTGGCTCGGGCTCGCAGATCTCAAGCTCGCGCCTGCCCCCAAGGCTACATCCGCCTGAGGCCATCCCCTGCGGCGTGACCGCCATGCCCGCAACGTCCGCCAGCAGAATGGCCGGCCGCACGGTCCGGGCGCGGTTTGCGGTCTGGCCGCTGGCGCTCGCACTGGCCGCGGGAGGAGCTGCGCGGGCAGCCGACGAGCACGAGGCGCGCGCGCAGGCCCTGCTCGGCTACTGGGTCACGACATCGAAGGCCGCCACGCAGCGCGCTTTACATCTCACCAACGTGATCTTCGCGGAGCCCGCCGTCGCGGTGCTCGCCGGCCTCTACGGCGCGCCTTCGCCGGTGCTGCCCGAAGCGAGGGAGATCGCCGCCCGCGCCACAGGCGGGGCGCTCGCGCTGGAGGTCACCGCGGCCGACGGAGAAAAGCTCGATCTGAGCCAGGTCGCAACCGACCGGCTCGAGGGCCGCGCGCGGCGCGCCGACGGGAGGACGGTGGCGCTGCGATTCTCGCGCGTCGCGCTTGCCGAGTTTCACCGTTTCATCGCGGAAAATCCCCCGCCTGGCGCCCGCGCCGGGCGGGGCGCGAGGATCGAGCTGGTCTATATCGGCGCGGACGACTGTTCGCTCTGCAAGAGCTGGGAAGCCGCCTATCTCGGGCACGGCAAGCTGGAGGCTTCGGCGCAATGGAAGCACCTGCGCTTCACCGAGGTGAAGCTCGCCACGCTCAAGCAGGCCTTCCGGGTGGACGATGTCCCGCCGCGCCTGCGCCCCGTGTTCGAGGAGATGGCAGCAAAGGGGGTGCGGATCCACGGCGTGCCGTCCTTCGTGCTGCTGGTGAACGATCGGCTGCGCGCGCACGCACTCGGCACTGCCGCCTTCGACACGCTGGTGCACGTGGCGCTGCGCGCGGCGGTGCGCGAGCGGCTCGCGCTGGAGCGCGGCCGCTAACGGCCGCGCTGCGCCACGCGCAGCATCGCGTCGCGCTCGGCGAACCACTCGCGGGCGTATTCGCAGTCGCGGTATTCCTCGAAATACGGGCCGCCGAGGGTGAAATGCACGAGCGCGGCGTCGCCGCGCGGGGGGTTGTAGCCGACCAGGTGGTTCCAGCGGCTCGGCAACTCCCCGATCAGCTCCTCGGATTCGAGCCACTTGAACTGGTGCAACTCGAGCCCCGAGGCGGTGTTGACGTAGTCCGGCGTGAGCGCCCGGCACCTCGCGTTGTTGAAGAGCATCACGCTCGACCAGTTTTTTTTCTCGTAGCGGCTCTGCGGCTCGCCCAGGAACTTCACCGTTTCCCGCGGCACGTGGTCGTGCTTGACCACCATCACGGCGTAGCGCTCGTCGCGCAGCCGCCAGAGCTCGGCGATGTCCTCCAGCATCAGCATGTCGCAGTCCATGAACACGGACCACCCGCAGTAGCCGGAAAGATACGGCGTGAGAAAGCGCGAGAACGAGAAGTCCGTGCTCTGCAGGGGATGCCGCTCCCGGGTGAGGATGCCCCTGAGCTGCGAGAGCATGAGCGGGGTGATCGCCACCGGCTCGGAGGCGCGCGCGTGGATGCTATAGGAGAGCACGCTGAAGGCGATCGCCTCGCGCGGGTCGTAACCGATGAAAACGTTGATCATGGGTCCCGGGGAGCAGAAAGAATAACAGGCAGCGGCGCCCGAGGACAACACGACCGCCCAGGAGCACCAGGGTGGCCGCATCTCATCTGCCGCTCGCGGCCTCCGGCCCGTCTGAGAAGCTCCGCAGCCATTCGAGGTTCTCGCGCATGGAGCGCCCCCCGTCGAGCGCGTTGCCTCTGGGGGTGGAGTATTCGAGCCGCAGGTTGTCGTCGGTGGACACCCAGAAGGCGAGAGGCAGCCCGAAGCTCGCGAGCAAGCGATCGGTCGCCGGGGGATCGAGCAGCCGCGACTCGAGCACGGCGCGCGTGCTGCCGCCGATCACTCCGAGCAGCGGCCCGAGCGCGGGCGCGCGCTCGATCGCCTCGAGGTGCTCGGGTCGCGGGGCGGTGGCCTCGTCATCGGTGGCGATGATCATGCCCTGGCCGCCGATGAGATAGAGCCATACGTGGCGGAACTCCGCGCGCACCGAGGCGAGAATGGAGAGGATGTCGGCGGGATAGATGTGGTGCAGCTGCATCCACTGCTGCAGCACGCCGCGGGGCGCGAGCCGGCGCTTGACGAGCTGGTAGAACTCGCGGTTGTAGAGCGAGGCCGCGCCCGCGAACCAGATCGAGGACACTTCCATGCTCACCACGTCGTAGGTGCGGCGCTGCAGCAGCAAGAAGTTGCGCCCGTCGGTGATATAGGTGTTGACGCCCGGGCTCGAGCTCACTCGCGCGTTGATCTCGGCGAAATGCGCGTCGGCGAGCCGCACGATGTCCGCGGAGAGCTCCACGATGTCGAGCTGGCGGAAGCCGGCCTCCTTGAGCACCCGCGCGCTCATGCCAGTGCCGTAGCCGATCACCAGCGCCCGCTCGCGCGCCGCGGTGTGCAGCAGCGGCGTGAGCGCGATTCCGACTTGGGCCACGACCTCGCCTTGCGGATCGTTGTTGCCCTGGAACTTGCCGTTGGTGAGCAGCGTGAGCAACCGCCCTCGGCCGGGCAGCTCTCTCTGCGCCACGGTGGTGAGCCCTCCGTCAGCGCTCTCGGCTGCGGCGATCACCTGCCCGTAGTGCTGGGCCCGGAAATAGACGTTGGCTCCGGAGGCAAGCGCGGTGTAGTCGAAGGCACGCGGCTGCGCCGCGAACAGGACCAGCACCACCGCTGCCGGCGCCCAGGCAAGCGGACGCGCGCGCGGTCCGGCCGCCACCAGGATCATCGCTCCCAACGAAAAGGCGATCGCTGCCAGCCCCTGGATCGAGCGCAGCGCCCCGAGCTGCGGCAGCAGCCAGAAGCCGGCGGCGAGCACGCCGGCGATGTTGCCTGCGGTGTTGAGCGCCGCCGCTCGCCCCAGGGCGGCGATTGGAGCGCGCGGAGCAGCTCGCCCCACGCACTCCATGGCGAGCGGATAGATCATGCCGATGAGCAGCGCGGGCGGCAGCATCGCCGTGAGGCATACCAGCGCGCGCACCACCTCGCGCGCGCCGAACCCGTAGCGCAGCGGGTAGCCCTCGAAAGAGGCGAAATAACGCGGCAGCTCCTCCCACAGGAACACACCTCCCAGGATCGCCGCCGCCAGCAGGAACTGCAGCCAGGCGAGCGCGAGAGAGAGATCGAGGCGGAGCTTGAGCAGCCTTCTTGCGACTTCCGCCCCTCCCGCGAGCCCCGCCAGGAAAGCGAACAGCATGAGCGAGAACGCGTACACGCTGTTGCCCGCCA
>DATLZE010000155.1:0-14969 GCA_035574195.1 Burkholderiales bacterium
ACGCAATGACGGGAGGAACGGACGGCCCGCGCGCCTCGCCGAACCGCCGTCTCGCCACCCCGCCGCTCAGTGAAGTTTCACGCGCGGCTCGGTGCGGCGCGTGATCATGCGCGCAGCCGTGTCGAGGATCACGCGCGCCGCGCCGTGCAGCGCGTAGAGGTGCATGCGGTAGAGCGAAACGTACATCAGTCGTGCAAATAGCCCCTCGACGAAGATCGAGCCGCCGAGCAGCGCCCCCATGAGATTGCCCACGGTCGAGTATTTCCCGAGCGAGACCAGCGAGCCGAAGTCGCGGTAGCGCCAGGGCGCGAGCGGGCGGCCCGCGAGCCGCCGCGGAATCATCCGCGCGAGGTGCGCCGCCTGCTGGTGCGCGGCCTGAGCGCGCGGCGGCACGCAGCCCGCGTGTCCCGGCCACGGGCAGCAAGCGCAATCGCCGATCGCGAAGATGTCCGGGTCGCGCGTGCTCTGGAGCGTCTCGCGCACTACGAGCTGGTTCAAGCGATTGGTCTCGAGCCCATCGAGCTCCTTCAGGAAATCCGGGGCCTTGATGCCCGCGGCCCATACCGTGAGCTCGGCCGCGATTTTTCTGCCGCTCGCGGTCACGACGCCGTCGGCAGCCACTTCCGTCACCCGCTCGCCGGTGAGCACCTCGACCCTGAGCGCCCGCAGCAGCTCCTCCGCCGCTTTCGAGAGCCGCTCCGGCACCGCGGGCAGGATGCGGGGAGCGGCCTCGATCAGCGTCAGATGGATATCGCGCTCGGGATCGATGCGGTCGAAACCGTAAGCGATCAGCTCGCGCGTGCTCTTGTGCAGCTCGGCGGCGAGCTCCACCCCGGTGGCGCCCGCGCCGATGATCGCGACCTTGAGCTGGTGGGCGGCGAGCGGCGCACTCTGCGCGTTGGCGCGGATGCAGGCATTCACCAGCCGCCGGTGAAAGGTCTCCGCCTGCTGGTGGGTGTCGAGGCTGATCGCATGCTCGCGCGCGCCCGGAGTGCCGAAGTCGTTCGTCTGCGAGCCCACCGCAATGACCAACGTGTCGTAGGCGATCTCGCGCCGCGCAATCAGCTCCCGCCCCTCCTCGTCGTGAGTCGGCGCGACCAGGATCACCCTGCGCGCGCGGTCGAGCCCGTCCATGCTGCCCAGCTGGAAGCGGAAGTGGTGCCAGCGCGCCTGCGCGAGATAGTCGAGGTCATGCTCGTCGAGATCGAGGCTTCCGGCGGCGACCTCGTGCAGCAGCGGCTTCCAGAGGTGCGTGCGGAAGCGCTCCACGAGCGTCACGTGCGCCCGGCCCTTGCGGCCGAGCGTGTCGCCGAGCCTGGTCGCGAGTTCAAGCCCCCCCGCGCCCCCGCCGACGATGACGATCCGGTGCCCATGCGCCGTGGTCCCTGGCGCGCTCATCTTCCTCCCGCCTCCGCGCCGCCTCTGGCGAACTCTATCAGCTACACCGGCGGCGGTACAACCCCCCGTTCGCGGCAAGACCGGGGCCTCGGGATTCGAGGCGGGGGGAATCGGAGGAAATCGCTAGAATATCCCCACCCTCGTTCCGGTCGGGGAAGCGCCATGCCGAAGACGAACACCGCAGCCGCCCTGCTCTGCGTTCTCGCGCTCGCCGCCGGGGAAGCCGCAGCGCAGTCCTATCCCTCGCGCCCGATCCGCATGATCGTGCCCTTCGCACCGGGCGGCAATGTGGACATCACCGCGCGCAACGTCGCGCCGGGCCTCTCCGACGGTCTCGGCCAGCAGGTGATCGTGGACAATCGCCCGGGGGCGGGCGGCACCATCGCCACCGATCTCGTCGCGAAGAGCGCGCCCGACGGCTATACGCTGCTCATGGCTTCGAGCAGCGTCATGACCAACGGCCCGGCGCTCTATCCGAAGCTGCCCTACGACATCGTGCGCGATCTCGCGCCGGTGGGGCGCGTCGCGGTAGTGCCGCTCGCCGTGATCGCGCACCCCTCCGTGCCGGCGAAGACCACGAAGGAGCTCGTCGCGCTCGCCAAGGCGCAGCCCGGCAGGCTCCTCATGGGCAACGCCGGAGTCGGCACGACCAACCACCTGGTCGCCGAGCTGTTCCTCATCTCCACCGGCACGCGCATGACGCTCGTGCCGTACAAGGGCAGCGGGCCGGCGCTCGTGGATCTCGTCGCCGGCCATCTCGACACCCATGTGGACCAGATTTCCTCCGCCCTGCCCTATATCCGCGCCGGCCGCATCCGCGCGATCGCGGTGACGACCGCGCGCCGCTCGGCGCAACTGCCGGAGACCCCCACGCTCGCCGAATCGGGCGTTGCGGGCTTCGACGCCGCCACGGTGACCGGCGTGCTCGCGCCAGCGGGCACCCCGCGCGAGATCGTCCAGAAGCTCAATGCCGCGCTCGTCAAGGTGCTCGGCTCGCTGGCGGTGAAAGAGCGCTTCGCCACGCTCGGCGCGGAAGTGCAGCCGAGCAGCCCGGAGGAGCTCGGCGCCTGGATCCGCGAAGATCTCGCCAGATGGGTGAAGGTGGTGAAGCAGGCCGGAATCAAGGTCGACCTGTAGACGAGGTCCCGGCCACGGACGGCCAGGGTCGAAAAGCGCCTCTGCCGCACAGCCCTCAGGCTTCGCGCGGCGCCGCAGCGCTTTGCTGCAAGAGCTTGAGCAGCGCCGCCGCCTTGTCGAAGGTCTCCTGGTACTCGTCCTCGAGCTTTGAATCGGCGACGATGCCGCCGCCCGCCCAGAAGCGGATCACGCCGTGCGAGTACACCAGGGTGCGGATCGCGATGTTGAGATCCATCGCGCCGTCGAAGCCGAGATAGCCGATCGCCCCGCAATAGACGCCGCGCCGGTGCGGCTCGAGTTCCTCGATGATCTGCATCGCCCGCAGCTTGGGCGCCCCGGTGATCGAGCCTCCCGGAAAGCAGCCGCGCAGCAAATCGAGCGCGTCGCGCTCCGCCCGCAACTCGCCGGTCACGGTGCTCACCAGATGGTGCACCGTGGCGTAGCTCTCGACCTCGAAGAGCTTCGGCACCCGCACGCTCCCGAGCGCGCAGCTCTTGGAAAGGTCGTTTCTCAGGAGATCCACGATCATCACGTTCTCGGCACGGTCCTTCTCGGAATTGCGCAGCTCCTCGGCGAGCTCGGCGTCGAGCCGCGGATGGCCGGCGCGCGGGCGCGTGCCCTTGATCGGTCGGGTCTCGACGCGCCTGCCCTCCACTTTCAGGAAGCGCTCGGGGGAGGCGGAGAGGATCTGCGCGTAGGGCGTGCTGAAATAGGCGGAGAAGGGCGCCGGATTGATGACGCGCAGCCGCTGGTAGGCGAGCCAAGGGTCGCCTGCGGCCTGTGCCGAGAAGCGCTGCGCCAGATTGACCTGGTAGCAGTCGCCGTCATGGATATAGCCGCGAATGCGCCGAAACGCCCGCGCATAGTCTTCGTGCGTCATGTTGGAGGCGACCGGCGAGAGGATGCGGAACGGCGCGCGCGCGCGTTCCCGCGGCGGCTCGCTCAGGCGCCGCGCGAGATCGTCCCATTTGGGATCGGTATCGGGATCGCGCCCCTGGCCGATCAGCCAAGCGCGCCGCTCGCGGTGGTCCACCACGCACGCCCAGTCGTAGAGGCCGAGCGCCATCTCGGGAATGCGTTCCGCGTCCTCGGCGATCTCGGGCAGCCGCTCGATGCGCCGCGCGAGATCGTAGCCGAAGTAGCCGATGGCGCCCCCGCAAAAGGGCAGCTCGCCGCCGCAGGCGGGATCGGGGGCGAGAAAGCGGCGCACCAGCGCGAAGGGATCCTCGCGGGTGAGCGTCACCACCCCCTCGGCATAGATCTCGGTCAGCATCCCGCGCGTGACGATGCGCACGTACGGCTCGGCAGCCAGGATGTCATAGCGCGACTGCCCCGGAAGATGCTGCCCGCTGTCGAGGAACACCGCCCAGGGCGAGTCGGCGATCGCCTCGAAGCGGCGCGCGCTGTCCGGGTGATACGGCAGCTCGGTCAGAAGCGGCGCGGGCATGGCGCGATTTTAACCCCCTCGTTCATAATCGCGGCATGGCGCAGTATCGCGGAAGGTTCGCGCCTTCTCCCACCGGCCCGCTGCACTTCGGCTCGCTCGTCGCCGCGCTCGGGAGCTTTCTCGAAGCGCGCTCGCGCGGCGGGCAGTGGCTGCTGCGCATCGAGGACCTCGACGCCCCGCGCGTCGCCCCGGGGGCGGCCGCGGACATCCTGAGCACGCTCGCGGCGTGCGGGCTCGAATGGGACGGCGCCGTCGCCTTCCAGAGCGCCCGCCGCGAGGCCTATCATGCCGCGCTCCACCGGCTGCGCGAGCAGGGCCTGCTCTACCCCTGCGCGTGCAGCCGGCGCGAGGTCGCCGATTCCGCCTTCGACGGGCCGCAAGGACCGGTCTATCCCGGCACCTGCCGCGCCGGGGCGCGCAACGGCCTTCGGGCGCGCTCGCTGCGGCTCGTAACCCGCGGCACCCGCGTCGCGTTCCAGGACGCGCTCCAGGGCGCGGTCGCGCAGGACCTCGAGCGAGAGGTCGGAGACTTCGTGCTCTACCGCGCGCACGGAGGCTTCGCCTATCAGCTCGCGGTGGTGGTGGACGACGCCGCACAGGGCGTGACCGACGTCGTGCGCGGCGCGGATCTTCTCGCCTCCACGCCGCGCCAGATCTACCTCCAGCGGCTGCTCGGGCTGCCGCAGCCGCGCTACGCGCATCTGCCGGTCGCGGTGAACGCGCGCGGCGAGAAGCTCTCCAAGCAGACGCTCGCCGCGCCGGTGCCGGCCGCGCGGCCGGCCCCCGCGCTCGTCGCGGCGCTCGCTTTTCTCGGCCAGCGCCCGCCCGCGGCGCTCGCGCGCGCGCCGGTCGGGGAGATCCGGGCCTGGGCGCTCGCGAACTGGAGCCTCGCGCGGGTGCCGCGGGCTCTCACGGCGCCCGCCGCGGAGACGGCGGGAGAGGCTTGAAGCGCGAGCACGCGAGGGCGGACAAGATCTGCTCCCTCTCGTTCTCCCGGCCTCCCGTCTACCAGAAGAAAGGATCCGACTGGGCCATCGGCAGCCCGGCAGCGCGCCACGCGGCGATGCCGCCGCGATACCACATGACGTTGGTATAGCCGGCGGCGATCGCCCGCAGCGCGGCATTGTACGAGAGCCAGCACTGCGCATCCACGCAGAAGAACACCATCGGCCGGCCCTTGTCGCCGCCCGCGAAGGCGGCGAGCGCCTTGAGAAAGCGGGCCTCCTCCTCGGGGCTCATGTCGCCCGCGCCCGCACCGATCATCCAGAAGGCGCCGGCGAGCGTGCGGTGCACACCCCCGCCCAGCACGTCGATGAGATAGGGCCGCGGGTCCTGCTCCACCATGCGGCTCAATTCCGCCGTGCTCACCACGCGCCCGCCCGGTATCGTGCGCGGCGTGGGCGCGTGATACTCGGCCGTGCGCAGCCGCGTGGTCGGCGCGACGCCCCAGTCGCGGTCCTCCTCGGCGTAGGCCGCGGGCGGGGACGGCTGCGCGGGGAGCGGCGCCGCGCTCGCGCCCATGAACGCAATCAACGCGGCCGGCGCCGCGCGCAACAGACGGCTCCTCATATCCCTGCCTCCCCACGGTGACCCGGCCCGCAGTGGCCGGAACCGATTGTAATGCAACCCCGAGCGGCCGGGCGCAGGCGCGCCGCGTGATGTAAAATGCCGGCTTTCCGGCCACAGAGAAAACAGCAGACCCATGAGCGTTCCTCCCGTCAAGCTCGGCATCGTCGGCCTCGGCCGCTGGGCCCGAGTGCTCACCCGCGCCGCGCAGCAATCGCAGAAACTGCGTATCGTCGCGGGCTTCAGCCGCTCCGAGGACAAGCGCCGCGCGTTCCAGCAGGAGTTCGGGGTGCCGACCGTGCCCGACCTGAAGACGCTGCTCGCCGATCCCGCGATCGAGGGGGTGATCCTGACCGTGCCGAACGAGCAGCACCTGCCGGTCGCGACCGAGGTCGCGCGGGCGAAGAAGCACATCTACACCGAGAAGCCGATCGCGAACACCCTCGAGGACGGGCTCCGGATCTGCGCGCTCGAAAAGGAGCACGGCGTCACCGTCACCGTCGGCCACAGCGCGCGGCTGATGGCCGGGTTCCGCAGGATCAAGGCGGCGATCGAGGCGGGCGAGCTCGGGCGCGTGGCCTTCATCGAGGCCAATTTCTCGAACGAGCGCGCGCTCGAGCTCACCCCCAAGAGCTGGCGCTGGTACAAGGACCGGGCGCCCGGCGGGCCGCTGTCGCAGCTCGCGATCCACCAGTTCGATGTCCTGCACTACCTGGGCGGGGAGATGACGGAGGTGACCTCGATGGCGTCCAAGCTCTCGCCGGTCGGCGCGGAGGTGGACGACCAGTCCATGACGCTGGTGCGCTTCGCCGACGGCAAGATCGGCTACGTCGGCTCGTGCTGGACCTCGCCCGGGGTCTTCGCCTGCCGCGTGTTCGGCTCGAAGGGGCTGATGCACTACGAGATAGACTTCGGCACCTGGGACACGCCCGAGCGGCTGCACGAGGCCTGCCAGCTCTACATCCAGCGCGGGCGCGACGGCTGGGCGAAGCGCGAGCAGCTCGCCGTCAGCGCGAGCGACATGTTCCGCGAGGAGCTCGAGATGTTCGCCGAGACCGCGCGCACCGGGCGCGCAGGCGAGCTCAGCGCCGAGAACGGCCTGGTGGCGCTCGCGGTGGTCTACGCCGCGCTGCGCTCGATCGAGCAACAGGGCCGTTATGTGCGCATCGCCGAGGTGATCCACGACGCGCGCGCGAGGCTGCGCGCCGCCGCTTGAAGAACGGAACCGGCTCATAGAGAGCGGGAACGAGACCGCGCATCCCGTATCGCGCATCCCGGATCACGCTGCTCCGCGACGCCGGTGTCCTCCGTGACCGATCGAGACATGCTTCCGACGCGCTACTTCTGGGAACTGACCCAGCCCGAGATCGCGGCGCAGCTCGCCAGGAATCCGCTCGTGATCTTGCCCGCGGGCAGCGTCGAGCAGCACGGCCCGCACCTTCCGGCCGGCACCGATATCTTCGCCGCCAACGTGATCGCGCACGCGGTCGCCGAGCGCATGGACGCCCTGGTGCTGCCCGGCGGGCCGCTCGGGGTGACCCCCATGCACATGCCCTTCGAGGCGACCCTCACGCTCACGCCCGAAACTTACATGCGCGTGGTGATCGAGACCTGCGCCAGCGCCGCGCAGCACGGCGCGCGGCGGCTCCTTGCGCTCAACTGGCACGAGGGCAACATCCCCGCGCTCGCGATCGCGGCCGAGCGGCTGCACCGCGAGCACGGGCTCTCGGTGCTGACCGTGCAGGCCTGCTACGTCGCGGCCGAGCTCTACGGCAAGGACTACGGCGGCCTCACCCACGGGGGCGAGATCGAGGCGCTCGCGGTGCTCGCTTGCCGGCCCGAGCTGGTGCATCTCGAGCGCATCGAGCACGCCTCGGATCCCGCGCGCGGGCGCAAATGGGACCGGCTGCGCCGCACCCGCGCCTACCAGCCGGTGCTCACCGACATCCGCACCATCGCGCCGACCGGCTGGTACGGCTCGCCCGAGCACGCGACCGTGGAGAAGGCGCAGCGTATGATCGAGGGTGTCGCCGACGCGATCGCGGCCGAGGCTGCCGAGATCTTCCGTCTGCTCGACGAGGCACAGGGCGGCACTGCGGAGATCAAGCACCTGAAGGTGGCGGGCTGATGGCGCTCAAGTTGACGCTCGCCGAGGCGCGGGAGATGGGCTTGCCCGGCCGCCGCTCGCTCGAGATCGTCTCGGGCGAGAAGGGCGCGCGCGCGGTGACGCTGCGGCTGGTCGAGATCCCGGTGCCGCGCCCGGGCGAGACGCCGCGCGGGGCGCACCGCCACGCGGACTTCGAGGAGTGCATCTACGTGCTCTCGGGCGAAGGCGTGACCGAGGCCGACAGCGGGCGCTATCCCCTGAAAGCCGGCGACACGATCCTGATCCCGCCGGGAGAGGCGCACGTGACGCGCAACACCGGCACCGAGCCGCTGGTGCTGCTGTGCTTCTTTCCCGTAGCCGACGTCGCTGCGCGCAGCACGCGGGAGAGGAGCGAGGGAAAAATTTAGCCCCGGAGAACACGGAGAAAATTACGGAACGCGCGATTCGAGTCCCGTCCCGCACATTTCCGCCGCTCCCTGGTTCGGTTGCCGGCATCCGGCTTTGAAGCGCTCCATGTGCTCCGTGACTCCCGTGGCCCGATCCTGATCTTCGATGCCCTTCGACGTCCTTTGCCTGCGGCCCGAGGCCGACTTCAAGCGCGTGGGGGTAGAGCCGCCCGCCGCGCTTTCCATCGCCTACCGCCGTCCCGACGATCCAGAGCTCGCCACGCTGATGAGAAGCGCGCGCGCGCTCCTCATCCCCGCGGTCGGGCCGAAGCTCGCGGCATCGCTGTTCGAAGGCGGGCGGCTCGAGCTGGTGCAGGTCACCGGCGCGGGCGTCGACCGTCTGGACGAGCCGGCGATGAGGCGCCTCGGCATTCCGGTCGCGAACGTACCCGGCGGCAGCAATTCAGCGGTGGCCGAATACGCGGTCGGCTGCGCGATCGTGCTGTTGCGGCGGCTCCTCTGGGCCGACGCGGAGATCCGCGGTGCCAACTACGTCTCGGCGCGCGGGCGCCTGGTGATGGACAACCTTCCCGGGCTCGAAGGCCTGACGGTCGGGATCGTCGGCTTCGGCACGATCGGGGCCGCCGTCGCCGAGGCGTTCCGCCGCTTCGGCTGCGAGATCGTCTACCACGATCCCGCGCCGCGCGAGGAGGCGGCTGCCAGGCTCGGGGCGCGGTGCCTGCCGCTCGAGGAGCTGCTCGCGACGGCCGATATCGTGAGCGTGCACGTGCCGCTCGTGCCACAGACCCGCAACCTCATCGGAGCGCGCCAGCTCGGCTTGATGAAACCCGGGGCGGTGCTGATACAGGCCTCGCGCGGCGGGGTGGTCAACGAGACCGCGCTCGCCGCCCATCTCAACTCGGGGCGGCTCGCCGGCGCCGCGGTGGACGTGTATTCGGCCGAGCCGCCGGACACCGATCATCCCCTGCTCGCGCTGGAGGGCGAGGGCGCGCGCCGCCTGCTGCTCACGCCCCACATCGCGGGAGTGACGCGCCAGGCCTCCGCCCAGCTCTTCCGCGAGGCCTGGGCGAACATCGAGCGCGTGCTGGTGCGGCGGGAGGCGCCGCACAACCGCGTGTACTGAAAGACAACCGCTCGACGTGGAGGCCGCCGAGAGCGCCGTGAAACGCGGAGCGGTGGAGCGGTCGTCCTTCCCCGGACGAGTCTCCGCGTCCTGCGCGTCGGGAAACCGTGCAGACCCGAGGTGACTTGAATGAAACGCAAAGAGTTGGGCATCGCGGTGGTCGGCGCCGGGCGCATCGGCACGCTGCGCGCGAAACTCGCCGCGCGGCACCCTGCGGTGCGCTTTCTCGCTGTCTCCGACCGCGACCCGCAGCGCGCCCGCGCGCTCGCCGAGCAGGCGGGCGCGGGCCTGCACTCCGGCGACAATTTCGAAGTGATCGCGCACCCGCAGGTGAACGCGGTGATCGTCTCCACTCCCGAGGGCAGCCACGCCGAGCCGGTGCGCCGTGCGCTCGAGCTGGGAAAGCCGGTGCTGGTCGAGAAGCCGATTGCGCTCACGCTCGAGGATGCGGATGCGATCCTCGCGACGCTCCGCAGCACCGGCGGCAACCTGCGCATCGGCTACAGCCGCCGCTTCAAGGAATGCTTTCTGCGCGCCAAGGAGCAACTGCGTCACGGCCGGCTCGGGCGGGTAGTGGGAGCGCTCGCCCGCGTCTACAATTCGCGCGCGCAGGCCTTCGCGATCCTCGAGCGCGACCCGCACGCGACCCCGGTGATGGATGTGCTCACCTATTACGTGGACCTCATGTGCTGGTTCCTGGAGGGCGCCACGCCGGTGGAAGTGGTGGCGCGCGGGCAGCATGGCGTGTTCCGCGCGGCGGGTTACGGCGCGCACGACGTCACCTGGGCGATCGTCACTTTCTCCGACGGCGCGGTGGTGAACCTCGGCATCAGCTACGCGCTGCCGGCGAAATATCCCACCCTCGGCCAATCGGACCGCGTGGAGCTTCTCGGCACCGAGGGTACCATGCTGATCGACGACGACCACCTCGACCACCTGCTCTACTCCGAGCGCGGCATCCCGCACGCCTACGTGCCGGAGCACCGGGTCGAGATGGCCTTCCTCGGCAGCAACACCGCCGGCGACTGGGCGCTCGACGAGTTCTGGGGGCCGCTCGCGAACGAGACGCGCGCCTGGCTCGATCACCTCGTCACCGGGCGCCCCACGGCCCACACCACGCCCGAGCAGGCGCGGGTCAACCTCGAAACGACGATCGCCATCGAGCGCTCGGCGGCGAGCGGAAAACCGGTCAGGCTGCCCCTCGAAACTTGAGGCGGTCTGGCTTTCGCCTCCCGCCCCCCGCCCCTGCGGTCAGCCCGGCGGCCAGCGGAACTTGCGGCCAGCGAGCAGATGCAGGTGGAGGTGGAACACGCTCTGTCCTGCTGCGGCTCCGTTGTTGATCGCGAGCCGGAACGCGTCCTGCACTCCGAGCTCGCGCGCGATTCCGACTGCGGCGAGCAGCAGGTGGCCGAGCAGCCGCTCGTCCTCGGGCCCGGCGTCGGAGAGCTTGGGAATCTCCTTCTTGGGAACGATCAAGATATGGGTGGGTGCCTGCGGGTTGATGTCGCGGAAGGCGAGGCATAGCTCGTCCTCGTAGACGATGTCCGCCGGGGCCTCGCGCCGAATGATCTTGCCGAAGATGGTCGTCACGATTCCTCCCTGTGTAATAGCTATATGATTATAAATAGTTTTTTCATTTGAAGTGGCTTCGCGAGACTCGCTTTACAGAGCGCGCCTATTGCATTGCAAAAAAATTTGGTCAGGTACGCTTGACTTGCCAGTTTTTAACCATATAATTCGTATTGTGCACTGCAACATCAATGGCCCGTTCTTGAAGTAAGTGTTTGTTTTTACAGGAGATGTATATGTATCAAGCCCCCGAGCAATTGATCGCCCTCAACAAGGCGAATCTGGAAGCGGCGGCGAAGTTCGCCGAAATCGCGATCCAGGGTGCCGAGCGCATGCTGGACATCCAGCTCAAGGCCGCGAAGTCCGCGTTCGCGGACACGGTCGAGAGCACCAAGGCACTCGCCGAGGTGAAGGATCTGCAACAGCTCGCCGCGCTCAAGGACACGCTGGCGCAGCCGGCGATCGAGAAGGCAAGCGCCTACGCGAAGAGCGTCTACGACGCGGCTGCGGCCACCCAGGCCGAGATCGGCAAGCTGGTCGAGGAGCAGGTCGCCGAGTTCAACCGGCAGGTGGTGGCGGCGCTCGACAAGCTGGCGAAGAGCGCCCCCGCGGGCTCCGAGATCGGCATCGCCGCGCTCAAGTCCGCGATCACCGCGGTGAACGCCGCCTATGACAACCTGTCGAAGGTCGCCAAGCAGCTGGCGGAAACGACCCAGGCCAACCTGGAGGCGGTCGCCAAGCAGGCGGTGAACGGCGGGAAGAAGGCGAAGAAATCGGCTTGAAGCGGGACGCGAAGCGCCCGCTTCGAGTCCACGCGCTCGAACGGGACGGATCGGCCGCCGTTCAACGCATGGCCGCTGGAAAGAAAAGCCCCGGATGACCGGGGCTTTTTATTTGCTCCTCGTGCCCGCTGAACGAGAAACAGGCGGCGAGCAATTCGTTCCGCGTCATCGTTTCGCCTCGCGGCTTTCGGTCCACGGAAAGCCGAGCGCGGTGACGCCCTGCTTGAGCACAGCGATCGCGGCTGCCACCTGCTCGGGCTGCCCGCGCACTCCGAGCTCGATGTGGCGGTCGGGCTCGAGCCGCGGCAGGCTGAACACCTTGATCCCCTCGTGGCGGCCCTGGCACTCCTTCATCAGCTCGATCAGCTGGCTCTCGCCCGCCCCGCGCACGATGATCGAGGACTCCGCGACGCTCCCCGGCGCGAACAGCTCCCGGTAGCGGGTGTCGAGCACCCACTCCATCATCGGCCAGGCCATTTCCGGAAATCCAGGCAGGAAGTGGTGGCCGCGGAAGCTGAAGCCGGGAATGCGATTGTAGGGATTGGGGATGATTTCGGAGCCCTCCGGAAACTCGCCCATCGCGAGGCGCTGGGGGGTGATCTGCGCTGGGTCGTTGTTGAAGCGCGCCCGGATCTCGGCCTCGGCCTGCGGGTGGAGCTTGAGGGCGACACCGGCCGCGCGCGCGGCGGCCGCCCGCGTGTGGTCGTCGGGAGTCGCGCCGATGCCGCCGAAGCTGAACACCGCGTCGCGCCCCGCGAACGTGCGCCGGAGGGTCTCGGTAATGAGCTCGGGATCGTCCCCGAGATACTGCGCCCAGGAGAGCACGAGCCCGCGCGCGCCGAGCAGTTCGATCGCCTTGGCGAGATGCCCGTCGCGGCGCTTGCCGCAGAGAATCTCGTCGCCGATGATGATTGCACCGAAGCGCATATGGGCCGGGTTCCGTGTTCTGTCTAACGGGCTTGGCGCCGAACGCCAAACTCCCGATACTGGATCTTGAACGCTGAACTGCGCGCGCCGGCGCAAAGCTCAGCGGTGAATGTAGGACTCGAGCTCCCGGATGGTCTGCTGTTGCTCCGAGATCACTTCCTTCACCAGGTCGCCGATCGAGACCACCCCGACGAGGCGCCCGCCTTCCACGACCGGCAGGTGCCGGAAGCGGCCATCGGTCATGAGCTGCATGCACTCGTCCACCGTCTGCCCGGGCATTACCGTGACCACCTCACTGGTCATGATCTCGCGCACCGGGATGTCGTGCGAGGACTTGCCGTGCAGGATCACCTTGCGCGCGTAGTCGCGCTCGGAGAGGATGCCGACGATGCGCTCGTTCTCGACCACCACCAGCGCGCCGACGTTCTTCTCCGCCATGAGCTTCAGCGCGTCGAAGACGCGCATGTCGGGCGTGGCCGTGTAGATTTCCTTCCTCTCCTTCGCCTGGAGCAGCTGTCTGACGGTCTTCATTGCGATCCCCCCCGCGGCGCACCGAGCCTGCGAAAGCCCGCGCATTCTGCAGCCAGTGTAGCCAAATTCGGGAATGCGATAAAGCGGCGGGCCGCGCCCTCCTGCCCGCGGTCCGGGTGGAGCAGGCGGACGCCGGAGCGCGATTCGGCCGCCGGTGGCCGCCGCGCGATGGCCGCGACGATATCGGGCGGCAGCGGCGCTCCGAAGCAGCTGCCCTGCATTTCCCCGCAGCCCGCCTCCCGCACGATCTCTCTTTGCTCGCGCGTCTCGACCCTCTCGGCGATGGCCGCGGGCCCGGGGCTCGTCGCCGCTCGGTGCCCCGAGCACGCCGCCTGGGCGATGCCCCCGGCCTCGCAACCGGGGGAGCCGCCGGCTAAGGCTTGCGCGCCTGCTCGATGCGCCTCGCCCGCTCGAGCAATTGCTGTGCCATGCGCACGCTGGCGATGTCCACCATGCGCCCGTCGAGCTGCACCGCCGCCCTTCCCTCGCGCGCGGCGCGCTCCATCGCCTCCACCACACGGCGCGCGCGGGCGAGCGTCTCCGGGGCGGGCGTGAACACGCGGTTGGCGAGCTCGACCTGTGCCGGGTGGATCGCGTACTTGCCTTCGTAGCCGAGCGCTGCCGCGCGCCGCGCGGCAGCGATATAGCCCTCTGCGTCGCGGAAATCGGCGTAGGCGCCGTCCACCGGGCGCAGCCCGTGCGCGCGGCACGCCACCGCGATGCGCAGCTGCGCGGCGTGCCAGGGATCGCCCGGGTAAAATGCGCGCCGGCCGCCGGTGTCGGGCTCGCCCAGCACGCCGTAATCGGGTGAGAGCGCCCCGATCTCGGTCGCCGGCGCGCGCAGCGTTGCGGCGAAATCGCCCGCGCCGAAGGCGATCGCCTCGGCGCGCCTGCTCGCCGCCGCGATCGCCTCCACGTTGGAGAGCCCGAGCGCGGTCTCGACGATGAGCTCGAGCCCGACGCGCCGCTCGCGGCCGCGCGCCCGCTCGATCTGCGTCACCAGGAGGTCCAGCGCGTAGACGTCGGCCGCCACGCCCACTTTGGGGATCACCAGGAGATCGAGCCGCGGGCAGTTCTCCACCAGCTCGATCACGTCGCGGTACATCCAGTGCGTGTCGAGCCCGTTCACGCGCACCGCCACGCTTCTCTCGCCCCATGCGATGTCGTTCAGCGCAGCGACGACGTCGCGGCGCGCGCGCTCCTTGTCCTCGGGCGCGACCGCATCCTCCAGATCGAGCGTCACCACGTCCGCCGCCGAGCGTGCGGCCTTCTCGAAGAGCGCAGGGGACGTCCCCGGCACATAGAGCTCGGAGCGGTGCAGTCGCGCGGTCGGCTCGGGAACAGGCGTGAAACTCATGTCGTCGGGCTCCGGGAAGGTCGCGGCCGGTTCAGGGCAGGCCGGCAAACGGCAGCTGCGCCTCGCACCAGGCCGCTGCCGCGAGCGCCGCCGCGTCCCTCCCGGGCGCACCCACGATTTGCAGCCCGAGCGGAAGGCCCTGCGGGCCGAGCCCGACCGGGATCGAGAGCGCCGGGGCGCCGAGCAGCGTCCATAACGTGCAGAACACCGGGTCTCCGGTCTCCTCGAGCGTCGCGGGCGCCTCGCCCTTCGCGGGCGGGGTCACCACCGCGTCGAACCGATTCATGAAGCGCGCGAAAGTCTCGGCGAGCCGCGCGCGCGTGGCGAGCGCCTCGCGATAGCGCGCCTCCCCGACCCGCGCCCCTTCGTCGAGAAACGCGTTCAGCCGCGCGCTCAGCCGCTCCCGGTGCTCGCGCTGCACCGCAGCGAGGCTGCGCGCCCCCTCGTAGCCCATGATCGCGCGCTGCGCCGCGTGCGCCTGCGCGAACGGCGCCGGCAGCTCGACCGGCTCGACGAGCGCTCCCGCGCGAGCGAGCGCCGCGACGTTGCTCGCGAAAATTTCCCGCTGCTCGGGCTGCGCCGCCTCCCACACCGGAGAGCGCACCGCGGCGAGCCGCG
>DATLZE010000156.1:0-9631 GCA_035574195.1 Burkholderiales bacterium
GGCGGCTCGCCCGATCATGCCGCGAAGCGGGCGCTGCTCGAGGCGCTGTGCCCGGGCGATCCCCGCTGGCGCGCGCGCGCGCTCGCGCTCGCCGCGGGGCTGCTCGCCGCCGCGGCGCGATTCGCCTTCGGCCGGCAGCTCTGAACGCACGCGCAGACGGCGACGCGAATGGGCGAGGCGAACCGTAAAACTTGCGAGCTGTGCGAACGGGACGGGGGCCGGGTGCTGTGGCGCGACGCGCGGCTGCGCGTGGTGTACGTGGCCGATCCGCACTACCCCGGCTTCTGCCGCGTGATCTGGAACGCGCACGTGGCGGAGATGACCGACCTCGGCGCCCGCGGCCGCGCGCACCTCATGCGCGTCGTGTTCGCGGTGGAGGCGGTGCTGCGCGCGCTCCTGCGGCCGGCGAAAATCAACCTCGCGAGCCTGGGCAACGTCACGCCCCATCTGCACTGGCACGTCATCCCGCGCCGGCGCGACGATCCCCACTATCCCGGCGCGATCTGGAGCGCGCCGCTGCGCCGACGGCGGCGGCCGCGCGCGAGGAATCCGGCCGCCGCCATCGCGCGCGCGCTCGCGCGGCGGCTCGGCCGCCCGCAGGCGCGCCCGGGACGCGAGCCCGGAACGTGACTTTCTTCTCCGTGGCCTCGCGGCGCTCGCCGCGCCCGCGGTGAACTAATTCACATACCGCCTCGTTGCAATTAGGATAGCCTGTCGGCGGAGCGGTGCGCTGTCCGACGGGCCGGCGCCATCGTCTCCGAGGCAAGCATGATGGCCCGACCGCACGCGAGACCCTGGGAAGGACCCGACGATGATCACTCAACCGCGCTCCGCCACGCCCGCCGCCCTGCAGTTCACCGACAGCACCGGCTGCAAGCGCTGGCTCGAGCAGCTCACGCTCACCAACGTGCAGCTCACCCAGCTGCTGCTCACCGACCAGCTCGCGAGCCTCGCGGCCGCCTCGCTCCCGGCGCTCGAGCGCCTGAAGATCCTGGAGACGCTCAAGGAGGCGATGCACTTCGTGCAGGGCGAGTCGGCGCAGCGCTACACCGGCAAGCCCCTGCCGCTCGACTCTGGCGAGGCGACGGTGTGGGGCAACGTGATCGCGCTGTGGCAGGAGGCGATCCGCAACTATCAGCTCTGCCTCAGGGCCTACCGCGAGGGCGATCTGGCGATCGCGCCGCACGCAGCGCTCGCCACCATGCGCTGCATGCGCTGCCACGCGAACATGATGGGCGACTACTACCGCGCCTACCGCCAGCCGCCCGCAGCGCTGTGGCGCTCGCTGCACGAGCTCTATGCGTTCGCCGAGAGCCAGGGCTTCGCGCGCATCCGCGTGCAGGACGTCTTCGCGCAGTGCGAGCCCGATTCGAGCTGCGCCGAGAGCTACGTGCAGGCGCTGCTCGTGCACCTCGCCAACCCCTTCTCGCTCTCCGCGCGCCAGGCCGCCTTCGTCGCGCGCTGGCTCGAGCGCTGGGCACCGCTCGCCGGCATCGCCGCCCGGCCGCTGCCGGCGGGCCCGATAGCGCCGCTCGCGGTGGACCTCGCCGGCTCGGGCGGGATCGTGCCCGGGGCCGAGATCGAGCCGAGCCCGAGCCTGCGCTACCTCGACCTCGAGCAGCTCGCGAAAACGCTGCGCCACACCATCAACCTGCTCAAGCAGGGGCAGTCCCCGGCGAGCCTCGGGCTCGGTGAGGACGCGCGCCAGCCGGGCTGCGAAAACCTGCTCATGCTGCTCTACGTGCAGTGGTGCCGCGCCGGCACCGCGCGCCAGGAGGAGCGGGCGCAGGCGGCGGAGCAAGCCGAGGTGTGCCTCGGGCTCGATGCGGTGCACTGGCATGTCGGCGGCGGCCGCGCCGCGCGCGTGCCGGGCGAGCTCACCTCGCGCGAGAAGCAGGACCTCGATGCCTACGGCTTCATCGCGCGGGTCGAGCACCCGGAGGCGCAGGCGGCCGCCCCCCCGCTGGAGCCGTGGCAGGTCCTCAACCACAGCGCCTCCGGTTTCATGTGCATGCTGCGCGAACCCAAGAGCGGGACGCGCATCGGGCACAACCAGTTGCTCGCGGTACGCCGCACGGGCGGCCGCCAGTTCCATCTCGGCATGGTGCAATGGCTGAGAATGGAGGAGACAGGCGAGATCTACTGCGGGGTGCGGCTGTTCCCGGGCCTCCCGCAGGCGATTGCGGTGCGCCCGTCCAATTTCTCGCCGGTCGGCCTGCCGCGCAACGAGCGCGCGCTCCTGCTGCCCGAAGTGCCCGCACCCGCCACCCCGGCGACACTGGTGTTGCCCGCGGGCTGGTTCCAGAGCGGCCGCTTCGTGGAGCTCTACACCGACCGCAAGCACGTCGCGAAGCTGCTCGACCTGCTCGAGAAGGGCGCCGACTTCGACCGCGGAACCATCGCGCTCATCTGACGGCCGGCCCCGAGAGGCAGCGGCCCGACGGGCGGCCGCCCGCTCGCCGGTTTCCCCTGCTGCAGAGTCGGGAATCCGCCGACCCCGACGCGGCAAATTCCTTTATGATGAATATTTCCTGGAGGAATTCATGGCCGGGCTCGACAAGGGCGTGCCGCAGCCGACCGAGATCAAGCTGCACCAGAAATCGCGCGTGCTCGAAATCTCCTTCGCCGACGGCAAGAGCTTTCGCCTGCCGTGCGAGTTCCTGCGCGTGTATTCGCCCTCCGCGGAGGTGCGCGGCCACGGCCCGGGCCAGGAGGTGTTGCAGACCGGCAAGAAGGACGTCGAGATCACGCGCATCGAGCCGGTCGGCCACTACGCGATCCAGCTCTACTTCTCCGACGGCCACGACACCGGCATCTACTCCTGGGACCTGCTCTACGAGTACGGCCTGCGCCAGGAGGAGATGTGGCGTCATTACTTGAAGCGCCTGGAGGAAGCCGGCGCGAGCCGCGAGGCGGTGGAGAAAAAGTGATTCGCTGCTCGCCGCCCGCCTCCCGTGCCGGGCGCTCTCCTGCCGCTAGCGGCGGGCGAGGAGTCACGGGGAACGGGGATCGCTTCCGATGAGCGAGAAGACCACCGACTTCGGCTTTCGCAAGGTGCCCGAGGCGGAAAAAGCGCGCCGCGTCGCGGGGCTGTTCGAGTCGGTCGCGTCGCGCTACGACCTCATGAACGACCTCATGTCGTTCGGGCTGCACCGGCTGTGGAAGCGCTTCGCCGTCGCCCAGAGCTTCGTCGGGCCTGGCGCGCGCGTGCTCGATGTGGCGGGCGGCACCGGCGATCTCGCGCGCCTCTACGCGCGCAGCGTCGGCCCGCGCGGCGAGGTGGTGCTCGCCGACGTCAACGCCGAAATGCTGCGGCGCGGGCGCGACCGGCTGCTCGACGAGGGCCTGGTGCTGCCCGTGGTGCAGTGCGACGCGGAACGCCTGCCGTTCGCCACCGGGCGCTTCGACTGCGTGAGCGTCGCCTTCGGGCTGCGCAACATGACCCGCCAGGGCGCGGCGCTCGCCGAGATGCGGCGCGTGCTGAGGCCCGGAGGCCGGCTGATGGTGCTGGAGTTCTCGCGCGTGTGGGAGCCGTTGAGGCCCCTCTACGACGCCTACTCGTTCGGGGTGCTGCCGCGCCTCGGCGCAATCGTCGCGGGGGACGCCGACGCCTATCGCTACCTCGCCGAATCGATCCGGGTGCACCCGGACCAGGAAACCCTCAAGCGCATGATGGAACAGGCCGGCTTCGAGCGGGTCGAATACTTCAACCTGAGCGCCGGCATCGTCGCGCTGCACCGCGGCTACCGGCTCTAGGCCCGGCCTGAACCCGGCGCGGCGGAATAGCCGCGCCGCGCTCCCTGTTCACCGGGTTGGAAAACGCAGTGGAGACCACCATGAAGCGCGCGTTTCTTTTCTCCACGGCGCTGCTCGCCGCCTGCGCCGCGCCCCTGCCGCAACAGCCGCCCGCCGGAATGCCCGCGCAGGTGCCCGCACCCGAGGTGCGCGCGGGCGATACCTGGACCTACCGCGTGCGCGATGCCTACACCGGGCTGCCGCGCGGCGAGCAGAGCTACCGCGTCGCGGAGGTCGCCGCGCAGCGCGTGAAGGTCATAGCCGAGCTCGAGGGCGCGGCGCGAGAAGAGCAGCTCTACGATCGCCACTGGAACTGGCTCAGGCGCCCCGCCACCAATCTGCAGAGCTTCGAATACAGCCCCGCGTATCCGGCATTCGATTTCCCGCTCGCCGCCGGCAAGCGCTGGAGCGCGCAGGTGATCGCGACCGACCCCGCGGACGGCAGGCGCTTTCCGGTGAGCATCCACGCCCAGGTGCTCGGCTGGGAGCGGGTGAAGGTGCCTGCGGGCGAGTTCGACGCGCTGAAGGTGAAGCGCCAGGTATTCTTCGACTACTGGGTGCTCGGCGTGCGCGGCCGCAGCGAGATCGTGGAATACGACTGGTACGCGCCTGCGGTAAAGCAGGTCGTGCGCCGCGAGGCCTCCTCCATGTACCTGAGCTATCTCTACGGAGGCGCGGGGCGCGCGGGCCTGCTGCTCGTCTCCAAGGAGGACGACGGCGGCCCGCGTTTCGTGCGCGACGACTGGCTCGTCGCCGAGCTCGTGAGCTACACCGTGCGCTGAGCGAGGCGTGCGCCCTCCGGGCGCGGCGCGGGTGGCGTATAATTTTCGCTGAAACGCGAGCGGCGATGGGGCCGCCTGCACTCGTTCGAACGGGCGAAAGCCGCCGTTCAACGCATGCCGCCCCGAGCCGGGATCTCGCGCAGGAGGCGACGTGAAAAAGCTCCTCTACGCCATGACCGCCCTCATCGGGCTCGCGCTCATCGCGCAGGATGCCGAGGCGCGGCGCCTCGGCGGCGGGCGCAACCTCGGCATGCAGCGCAGCCTGCCCGCCCAGCAGCCGGCCGCGCCGAAGGCCCCTGCGCAGCAACCGCAACAGCAACAGGCCGCTCAGCCCTCGCCCGCGCAGCAGCCCGCGGCAACTCCGAAATGGCTCGCGCCGCTCACCGGATTCGCGCTCGGGGCGGGGCTCGCCGCGCTCCTCCTCGATCACGGCTGGGCGGGCGTCGCCGCTGCGCTGCTGATGCTCGCGCTCCTCGCCGCCGGCCTGGCTTTCCTCGCCCGCGCGCTGCGCGCCCGCGTGCACCGGCAAGCGCTGCGCTACGCGACTGCGGGCGCCGGGATCGAGCCGGGATCCGGATCCTGCTCCGCGCCGGGCGCGCTCCCCGCGATGCAGCCCGCCGCCCGCTGGCCGGCGGGCTTCGACGCCGCGGAGTTCGTGCGCCACGCGCGGCGCAATTTCGTGCGGCTGCAGGAGGCGAACGACCGCGGCGATCTCTCGACGCTGCGCGACTTCCTGACACCCGCGCTGCTGCGCGAGCTCGAAGCCGAGGCCCGCGCGGCCGGAATCTCGGGCCAGAGGACCGAAGTGCTCGAGCTGCGCGCCGAAGTCCTCGACCTCGCCGCCGAGCCGGATCGCTACGTCGCGAGCGTGCGCTTCGAGGGGCTGGCGCGCGAAGCGCCGGGCACCCCGCCCGAGCCCTTCCAGGAGATCTGGCACCTCGAAAAGCCCGCCGCCGGCGCCAGCGGCTGGCTGCTCGCCGGCATCCAGCAAGCCTAGCGGCGCGCGGGGGCGGCCGATCCTCCCATGCTCGAGCCCCCGGTCGCCGCGTTCATCAACCACCTGCTCTACGGCGCGGACTGGGCGCGCGAAGCGCTCAAGCCTCACGCCGGCAAGAGCGCGCGCTTCGAGATCGCGCCCTTCGGCTTCTCGTTCACCGTGCTCGCCGACGGCACGATCGCTCCGGCCGCGGAGGGCGCCGCTGCCGCCGCCACCTTCCGGCTGACGCCGGGGTTGCTCGCGCGGATCGCTGCGCGCGACGAGTCGGCGTGGCGCGAGGTCGAGGCCGCGGGCGATGCCGAGCTCGCCGCCGTGGTGAACCGCCTCGCGCGCGAGCTCGACTGGGACCTCGAGGAGGATCTCTCGCGCTGGTTCGGCGACGTCGCCGCGCACCGCATGGCCGAGACCGGCCGCTCGCTCAAGCGCTGGGGCGAGGCAACGCTGGAGCACCTCGGGCGCACGCTCGCCGAGTACTGGACGGAGGAGGCGCCGCTCATCGCGGGCGCGCGCGAAGTGCGGGAATTCGGGCACGCGGTGGACGAGCTGCGCGATGCCGTCGCGCGGCTCGAGGCGCGGATCGCCCGGCTCTCCGGGGAAAGAGCGCACGGCAGATAAGGGAGCGCGGCGCTCCTGTCCTCCCTCCGCCCGCGCCCTCTTTCGCCCTCTTGCGGCAGCGGAGCGCTCCCCGGTGAGCCCGCCGCGTCCGGCGGCCGCGGCGAGCCAGGAGCGGCGGCGCTCGACCTGCAAGAGCCGCGCCGCGCGCCATCAACGGGGGCGGGCCGCGCGCTTTCCGGGGCGCGAGAGCGGCAGTTACAATCGGCCCGATGCGCCTGCTGCGCCTCGCCACCATCCTGCGCGTCGGTGCCCGCTTCGGGCTCGACGAGTTCCTGCTCGGCCACGAACGGGTGCGGGGACTGCGCTCGGCGCTCGGCGCGGCGCTCTTCTGGCGGCGGCTCGCGGCCCCGCGCGCGGTGCGGCTGCGGCTCGCGCTCGAGGCGCTGGGGCCGATCTTCGTCAAGTTCGGCCAGGTGCTCTCCACGCGCCGCGATCTGCTCGCCGCCGACATCGCCGACGAGCTCGCGCGGCTCCAGGACCAGGTGCCGCCCTTCCCCGCCGAGCAGGTGAGGGCGATCCTCGCGCGCGTCTACGGCCGGCCACTCGAGCAGGTGTTCGCCGCGTTCGATCCCACGCCGGTCGCGAGCGCTTCCGTCGCCCAAGTACACCTGGCGCGGCTCGCCGACGGCACCGAGGTCGCGGTCAAGGTGCTGCGGCCGGGCATCGGGCCGGTGATCGCCGAGGACCTCGCGCTGCTGCACGCGATCGCCTCCTTGATCGAGGCGCTGTGGGCCGACGGCCGGCGGCTGCGCCCGCACGAGGTGGTGGACGAGTTCGCCAAGCACCTCGAGGTCGAGCTCGATTTGCTGCGGGAGGCGTCCAACGCGAGCCAGCTGCGGCGCAATTTCCCCGATTCGCCGCTGCTGCTCGTGCCGCAGGTCTACTGGGACTACTGCTCGAGCGAGGTGATGGTGATGCAGCGCATGCACGGCACGCCGGTGTCGCAGGTCGAGCAGCTGCGCGCGCAGGGCGTGGACTTGAAGCGGCTTGCGCGCGCCGGCGTGGAGATTTTCTTCACGCAGGTCTTCCGCGACGGCTTCTTTCACGCCGACATGCACCCCGGCAACATCCTGGTCGCGCCCGACGGGCGCTATGTCGCGCTCGACTTCGGCATCATGGGCACGCTCACCGAGACCGACAAAAACTACCTCGCGCAGAACTTCCTCGCCTTCTTCCGGCGCGACTACCGGAGGGTCGCCGAGGCCCACATCGAGTCCGGCTGGGCGCCGAAGCACACCCGCGTGGACGAGTTCGAGGCCGCGATCCGCGCCGTGTGCGAGCCGATCTTCGCCAAGCCGCTGAAGGAGATTTCCTTCGGGCGGCTGCTCGTGCGCCTGTTCCAGACCTCGCGCCGTTTCAACATGGAGGTGCAGCCGCAGCTCGTGCTGCTGCAGAAGACGTTGCTCAATATCGAGGGCCTGGGGCGCCAGCTCGACCCCGATCTCGACCTGTGGGAGACGGCGAAGCCCTATCTCGAGCGCTGGATGGCCGAGCGCGTGGGCTGGCGCGGCTTCGTCGAGCGCGTGAAGCGGGAGGCGCCTTACTGGAGCGCGCTGCTGCCGCAGTTGCCGCGCCTCGTGCACCGCGCGGCGGAGCGCCAGGCGGAGCCCCCTGCGGAGGAGGCGCTCGCGAGGCTCCTTCGGGAAGAGCAGCGCCGCAACCGCGTGCTCACCGCGATCGCCGCGCTGCTCGCGCTGGTGCTCGCCGTGCTGCTGTTGCGCTGAGGAGTCCGGCACGGAAAATACGGAAACCGTGAAATCCGTTTTCATGCTTGCCCGCCCCGGCGGCCCCTGCGGCCGGGATTCGACCTCGTTCGTGCCATGCTGCTCGCTTTCGTGATCCTCTACCTCGCGCTCTCGATCGCCATCGGCGTCGCCGCCGCGCTGCGCGTGCACGACACCCGCGACTTCGTGGTGGCGGGGCGCACGCTGCCGCTCTACGTGGTGACCGCGACCGTGGCCGCCACCTGGTTCGGGGCCGAGACCGTGCTCGGCATCCCGGCGACCTTCCTCAAGGAGGGCCTGCGCGGCATCGTCGCCGACCCCTTCGGCTCGAGCCTGTGCCTGGTGCTGGTGGGGCTGTTCTTCGCGGCGCGCCTCTACCGCATGGATCTGCTCACCATCGGGGACTACTACCGCCGGCGCTACGACGCCGCCGCCGAAGTGCTGGTGAGCCTCGCGATCGCGGTCTCCTACCTCGGCTGGCTCTCGGCCCAGATCGTGGTGATCGGGCTCGTCTTCGACGTGGTCACCGGCGGGGCGGTCGGCACCGGGCCGGGCATCGTGATCGGGGCGGCGGTGGTGCTCCTCTACACGCTGTGGGGCGGGATGTTCGCCGTGGCCTGGACCAACTTCGTGCAGATGGTGGTGATCGCCGCCGGCGTGCTCTACATCGCCTTCGTCGCCGCGGACAAGGCGGGGGGCGCGGGCGCGGTCATCGCGCACGCGCACGCGGCCGGCCGTTTCGAGTTCTGGCCGCGGCCCGAGGCGCGCGAGCTGCTCGCCTTCGTGGGCGCGGCGGTCACGATGATGCTGGGCTCGATCCCCCAGCAGGACGTGTTCCAGCGCATCGCCTCCTCGCGCAGCGAAGCCGTCGCGGTGTGGGGCTCGGTGCTGGGCGGCGCGATCTACTTCCTGATCGCCTTCGTGCCGATCTTCATCGCCTACTCGGCGCTGCTCATCGACCCCGCGCTGGTCTCCGGGCTGATGGACAAGGACCACCAGAAAATCCTGCCCGCGCTGGTCATGGGCCACATGCCGCTCGCGGCGCAGATCCTGTTCTTCGGCGCGCTGCTCTCGGCGGTGATGAGCACCGCGAGCGGCACGCTGCTCGCGCCCTCGGTCACCTTCACCGAGAACGTGCTGAAGAAACTGATCTCCCGGGAGCTCACCGACCGCGAGTTCCTGTGGGCGATGCGCGCCGTGGTCGCGGCGTTCGCCCTCGGGGTGACGGTGTTCGCGCTCCACTCCGATTCCACCATCTACCAGATGGTGGTCGGCGCCTACAAAGTGACGCTGGTGGCGGCGTTCGTGCCGCTCGCAGCCGGCCTCTACTGGAAGCGCGCGAGCGCTCAGGGCGCGCTCGCCTCGATCCTCGCCGGGCTCGCCGTCTGGCTCGCGCTCGAGGCGTTCGCCCCCGATGGGCTGTGGCCGCCGCAGCTCGCGGGGCTGCTCGCGAGCTGCGCGGGCATGATCGCGGGCTCGCTCGCTCCCCAGTGGTACGGCGCGCGGCCCGCGGCCGCCGGCGCCGGGCGCAGGTAGTGTCGCCGAACGTGCCCGCGACCTCGCCGCTGCACGGGATCCCCCGGCTCAAGGCCGCGCTCCTCGCCTTGCTCGCCGGCAACGCGGCACTCTATGCCGCGGCCGGCACGCTCGCGGAAGCCCTCGATGCGGCCGCCTGGCTCGCCCTGCTCGCGCTGTTCTCGCTCGAGGCCGCCGCCGGC
>DATLZE010000157.1:0-2283 GCA_035574195.1 Burkholderiales bacterium
GACACCAGGGCGTGGTCGCGCGCGTGGAACCGGAGCCCGCGCCCGGGGACATCCACGACGTGCTCGACCGGATCGCGGAGCCGGCGCTGCTGCTCGTGCTCGACGGCGTCACCGACCCGCACAACCTCGGCGCCTGCCTGAGGGTGGCCGACGCGATGGGCGCGCACGCGGTCGTCGCGCCCAAGGACCGCGCGGCGGGCATCACGCCGGTCGTGGAGAAGGTGGCGAGCGGCGCGGCCGAGAGCGTGCCGTTCGTCGCGGTGACCAACCTCGTGCGCACGCTGCGCGAGCTCAAGGAGCGCGGCGTGTGGGTGTTCGGCGCGGACCAGGGGGGCGAGCGGGATCTCTACTCGGTGAAGCTCGACGGAGCGCTCGCCTGGGTGCTCGGCGCCGAGGGCGAGGGCATGCGGCGGCTCACGCGCGAGCACTGCGACGAGCTCGCGCGCATCCCGATGCACGGCACCGTGGAGAGCCTCAACGTCGCAGTTGCCGCTGGAATCCTGCTCGCCGAGACGCGCCGCCAGCGGAGCTCGAGTGCAAAATGAAACCGCCGATGAGCAACGCGGCGCGCACCGAATCGCCTGCTCTGCGTTCATCGAGGCTCGCCCGCGGCTGCCGGTAGGTGCCACCATGGGTGTCGAGATCAAACTGACCGACCGCGAGCTGCCGGTCTCGCCGGCGATGATCGAGTTTCTCGACGCGCGTATCGCGGGCCGCGCGCAGGAGTCGAGCTGGTGGGATCAGATCTCGGAAAAGCTGGTGCCGACGGAGGCCGAGCGGCGCCTGCAGTACGCCCAGTCGGTCGCCGAGCGCGTCATCGCCCATCCCCTCGGGGGGCAGGCGATCCTGCGCGCCTACGATCTGTTCACGGCGGTGACGATCGGCTTGCTCGCCAAGCTCAAGGCGCTGCAAGAGCGCTACCGCTTCATCTGCGTGGTCGGCTGCCCGCGCCACGGCGGCTCCTACCTCACGCGCGAGCTCTTCGTCGCGATCGGACACGACCCGGCGCGCGTGCCCGAGGCGATCGCGCACGACGGGTTCCCCGACCTCGCTCCCTTCAAGCTGGAGGAGCGCCACAACGCCCATACCGCGATGACCCAGCAGCTCGCCGAGTACCTCGCGATGGTGGAGGTATTCTTCGCCGGCTCCTATCGCGATCGCGAAGGCCGCACGATCGTCCCCAAAAAAGCGACCAAGGCGGCCTACCAGGGAGCGCTCGTGAACGCAGTGCTCGGGCCGGCTACCGAGTACATCGTCACGCTGCGCCATCCGGTCGCGGCCTGCGTTTCGACCTACGAGAAGTCCACGGGGCTCCCGCTCGACGGCCGCTTCGACGCGCGCGGCAACATCGAGGAGTGGGTGAAGCGCGATCTCGTGTGGATGGGGATGGAGGAAGGGGAGGTGCTGCGCGGGGACTATTTCGACATCTACCTGCGCTACTGGGAGCACTACCACTACCGCCTGGCGCTCTCCGGGCTCGCGGCCAGCCGCAACTGGACCGTGGTCGTCTATGGGCGCGAGCGCATGGAAGCGCTCGCGCGGCGGCTGCACGAGCGCTTCGGCAGCCGCGCGGCGCCCGCCGAGTTCAAGGTTTTCGACCGCGCACCGCGCCATCCCGAGTGGCAATCCAAGGCGACCGCAGCGATCGCGCGCGTCGCCCAGGTGTGGAAATCGGCGGGGCTGGCGTTCCCGGTGGAGGAAGTGATGGAGGGCTGGTAGAGGTTTCGGGGAATCGGTGTCCGGGCTTCGACGCTCGAGGCTCGAGGTCAACTCGGGGTTCGAAACGTCGCACGCGGCTCAGCGCCGCCCGAGCCCCAGCTCGAAGAGGAGCTGCGAGATGTCCTCGCGCAGCCGGCGCCAGGCGGCGCGCGCGGCTTCATGCCCGAGAAAGGCCTCGCTGCGGTAGTGCAGCGCAAGCTCGCGCTGCCATTCCTCGCTCGCCGCGATCCGCGAAAACACGCTCTCCCAGTACCGGATCGGCTCGGGCCGCAACCCGCGCGGGCCGATCACCGCGCGCACGTTGCTGAAGACGGCATCCACTCCGAGCTCGCGCCAGGTCGGCGCCTGCGCGAGCTCGCCTTCCAGGCGCCGCGGCGCGCTCACGGCGAGCGGGCGCAGCCTCCCCGCACGCGCCTGCGCGAGGAGCGCCGCCGGATGCGTGACGACGAGGTCCACGTGACCGCCGATCGCCGCCGCCGCGGCCTCCGAGGACGACCTGTAGTGCACCACTCGCAGCCGGCGGATGTCCACGCCGGCGGCCCCGAGCGCCTGCGCGGCGGCGAG
>DATLZE010000158.1:0-2063 GCA_035574195.1 Burkholderiales bacterium
TCTCCAGGGCCTGGAGGCGCCGGTCATTCTGATCGCCGGCGGCGACGGCAAGGGTGCGGACTTCGCGCCGCTGCGCGCCGCGGTGGCGGCGCGCGCGCGCGCGGTGGTGCTGATCGGGCGCGACGCGCCGCGGATCGAGGCGGCGCTCGCGGACTGCGGTGTGGCGCTCAGCCGCGCCGGCGGCATGGAGGAGGCGGTGCGCGAGGCCTTCCGCGCCGCGCGCGCGGGCGACGCCGTGCTGCTCTCGCCGGCGTGCGCGAGCTACGACATGTTCCGCGATTACGTGCACCGCGCCGAAGCGTTTTGCGCCGCGGTGGCGCGGCTCGCGCAGGAGCGGGGTTAGCGGTGCTCTACGCCGACTTCAAGCCGCGCGCGCCGCTCGCCGAATACGACCGGTCGCTGCTGTGGACCGCGCTGCTGCTGCTCGGGCTGGGGCTGGTGATGGTGTACTCGGCCTCGATCGCGATCGCCGAGGCAAGCCGCGCGACCGGCTATCAGCCGGCCTACTATCTCGCGCGCCAGGCGCTCTACGCGGCGCTCGGCGCGGCCGCCGCCTGCCTCGCGTTCCAGGTGCCGATGCGCGCCTGGCAGCGCGCCGCGCCGTGGCTGTTCCTGGCGGGCTGCGCGCTGCTGGTGCTGGTGCTGGTGCCGGGCGTCGGGCGCGAGGTGAACGGCAGCCAGCGCTGGATCTCGCTTCATTTCTTCACTCTGCAGCCCTCCGAGTTCATGAAGCTGTTCGTGGTGCTGTACGCCGCCGACTACACCGTGCGCAAGGCCGCGCACATGGCGAGCTTCAGCCGGGGGTTCGCGCCGATGTTCGTGGTGATGCTCGCGGCGGGATGGCTGCTGCTGCGCGAGCCGGATTTCGGCGCGTTCGTCGTGATCAGCGTGATCGCGCTCGGCATCCTCTTTCTCGGCGGCATGAACTGGAAGCTGTTCGCGGGGCTGTTCGGGCTGCTCGCGGTGGGCTTCGTGCTGCTGATCCTCGCATCGCCCTACCGCCTGCAGCGGGTGACCGGCTTCATGGATCCGTGGGCCGACCCCTACGGCAAGGGCTACCAGCTCTCGCACGCGCTGATCGCCTTCGGGCGCGGCGAATGGCTCGGCGTCGGGCTGGGCGCGAGCGTGGAGAAGCTCTTCTACCTGCCCGAGGCGCACACCGATTTCCTGCTCGCGGTGATCGCCGAGGAGCTCGGCTTCGCCGGGGTCGCCGCCGTGCTCCTCGGGCTCGCCTGGATCGTCGCGCGCGCCTTCGCCATCGGGCGGCGCGCGGCCTCCCTCGAGCGCTATTTCAGCGCGCTGGTGGCGCAGGGCATCGGCCTGTGGATCGGCGTGCAGGCGATCATCAACGCGGGCGTCAACATGGGGCTGCTGCCGACCAAGGGCCTGCCGCTGCCGCTGCTCTCCTTCGGGGGCAGCGCGCTGCTCGCCACCTGCTGCGCGCTCGCCGTGCTGCTGCGCGTGGACTGGGAGAACCGCCAGCTGATGCGCGGATTCACCGTATGAACGGAAGCGACAGCCGCAGGAGACATGGCGCTCGCGGAAAAAAACGCGATTCCGGGCGGTTGCGCTCCATGTTCTCGGCGACCTGCGTGGCGGGAGGGTCCGGATCGTGAGCCGCACGATCATGATCATGGCCGGCGGCACCGGCGGCCACATCTTCCCGGCGCTCGCGGTCGCCGAGCACCTGCGCGCGCAGGGCTGGAACGTGGTGTGGCTCGGCAGCCGCGCCGGGATGGAGGCGCGGCTCGTCGCACCGCGCGGCTACACCATGGCGTGGATCCGCTTCTCGGGCGTGCGCGGCAGGCGCTGGCTGCGCATGGTGTGGCTTCCGCTCGAGCTGCTGGTCGCGTTCTGGCAGAGCGCGCGCGCGATCTTCGCCCACCGCCCGGATGTCGTGCTCGGCATGGGCGGCTACGTCTCATTTCCCGGCGGCATGATGGCGGCGTTTCTCAACCGCCCGCTCGTGATCCACGAGCAGAACTCGGTGGCGGGGCTCGCCAACCGCGTGCTGGCGAGGCTCGCCGACCGGGTGCTCGTCGGCTTCCCGGGGGCGTTCGGTG
>DATLZE010000159.1:0-11599 GCA_035574195.1 Burkholderiales bacterium
CCGCGCGCTTCCTGCTGCGCATGAGGCGGCAGCGCTACGCGCTCGATCGCGACCGGAGCGTCGCCGCGCTGCTCGAGGAGAACGCGCAGGGCGCGCGCATCACGCGGCTGCTGTGGCGGCCGCTGTGCGTGGCGGCGCTCAATACCCCGCCCGCCCGCGCCTCGGCCCGGGTGTTCCTCAACGTGTTGCGCGACGGCCTCGACGCCGGCCGCGGCGCCTCCGATCTGCTGCTGCCGCGCGCCGATCTTTCGGCGCTCTTTCCCGAGCCCGCCGCCGCCTACGTCGCCGCGCGCGGGGGCGAGGTGCTGACCGGCCGGCGCGTCATCGCGATCGATCCGGCGAACGGCGGCTTCACGGTGCGCTGGGCGGAGGGGGAGCGGGCATTCAGCCATGTGGTGTGCGCGCTCGCGCCGCAGCACGCAGCCGCCTTCGTGGTCGGTGTGTCGGCGCTGGCGGAGACGGCGGAGGCCATCGAGCGCCTCGCCTACCAGCCGATCTATTCGGTCTATCTGGGCTACCCGCAGCACGTCAGTCTGCCCGCGCCGATGCTCGGATTCGAAAGCGCGCTGCTGCAATGGGCCTTCGACCGCGGCCGGCTTTGCGGCCAGCCTGGCGTGATCGGCGTGGTGATCAGCGCCGAGGGCGCGCACCAGGAGCTCGCCCAGGACGAGCTCGCGCTGCTCGTGCATCAGGAGCTGCAGCAGCAGCTCGGGATGCTGCCCGATCCGCTGTGGTATCGCGTGATCGCCGAGAAGCGCGCGACTTTCGCCTGCACGCCGGGGCTCGAGCGCCCGCGAGCGCGCACGCCGCTCAGCAACTTCTATCTGGCCGGCGACTACACGGCGGGCGAGCATCCCGCAACGCTCGAATCGGCCGTGCGCAGCGGAGTCGCCGCCGCCCGCATGGTGCTGGGCGAGGCGTGAGCGGAGCACGCGCGCACTGGCCCTATAATGCCCGGAAAACGCCGACTGGAAGGGACGATGACACAGCGCGAATCCATGCAATATGACGTCGTGGTGGTGGGCGCGGGCCCGGCCGGGCTCGCCGCCGCCATCCGCCTGAAACAGCTCGCCGCGCGCGACGCGCGCGAGGTGAGCGTGTGCGTGCTCGAGAAGGGCTCCGAGGTCGGCGCACATATTCTCTCCGGCGCGGTGATGGACCCGCGCGCGCTCGCCGAGCTCATCCCCGACTGGCAAGCGCGCAACGCCCCGCTCGACACCCCGGTCACCGAGGATCGCTTCCTGTTTCTCACCGAACGCGCCGCGTACAAGGTTCCCGATTTCCTGCTGCCCGCGTGCTTCAGGAACCCGGGCAACTACGTGGTCAGCCTCGGCAACGTCTGCCGCTGGCTCGCGCGCGAGGCGGAGGCGCTCGGAGTGGAGATCTTCGCCGGCTTCGCCGCCGCCGAGGTGCTCTACGCCGAGAACGGCGCGGTGCGCGGCGTGGCGACCGGCGACATGGGCGTCGGGCGCGACGGCAAGCCCACCGCCAATTACCAGCCGGGCATGGAGCTGCACGCCCGCTATACCTTCTTCGCCGAGGGCTGCCGCGGTCACCTCGGAAAGCAATTGCAACAGCGCTTCGGCCTCAACGCCGGCTCCGACCCCCAGGTATACGGCCTGGGGCTCAAGGAGTTGTGGGAGATCCGCCCCGAGAAACACCGCCGGGGGCTCGTCGTGCACACCGCCGGCTGGCCGCTCGCGAACGACACCTACGGAGGTTCGTTCCTCTACCACCTCGACAACAACCAGATCTCGATCGGCTTCGTGGTGGGACTCGGCTACCGCAATCCCTATCTGAACCCCTACGAGGAATTCCAGCGCTACAAGACACACCCCGCGATTCGTCCGTTCCTCGAAGGCGGCAGGCGCATCGCCTACGGCGCGCGCGCGATCGCCGCGGGCGGCCTGCAGTCGCTGCCGAAGCTCGTGTTCCCGGGCGGCTGCCTGGTGGGCGACGATGCCGGCTTCCTCAACGCCTCGCGCATCAAGGGCAGCCACGCCGCGATCAAATCGGGCATGCTCGCGGCGGAGGCGGCGTACGAGGCGCTCGCGGCGGGGCGCGCGGGCGACGAGCTCAGCGCCTATCCCGAAGCGTTTCGCTCGAGCTGGCTCTACGAGGAACTCTACCGTGCGCGCAACTTCAAGCCCTGGATGGCGAAGGGGCTCGTGCTCGGCACCCTGATGGTGGGCGTGGACCAGATCGTGTTCCGCGGCCGCGCGCCCTGGACGCTGCACCACGCTCACGCCGACCACGAGACTCTCTTGCACAAGAACGCGGCGACCCCCATCGTCTATCCCAAGCCCGACGGCGTGATCACCTTCGACCGCCTGTCCTCGGTGTTCTTGTCCAACACCAACCACACCGAGGACCAGCCGTGCCACCTCACGCTCCGGGATCCGGAGGTCCCGATCCGGATCAACCTCGAGCTCTACGACGCGCCCGAGACCCGCTATTGCCCGGCCGGAGTCTACGAGATCGTGCGCGATGCGAACAGCGGAAATCCTCGTCTCCAGATAAACGCCCAGAATTGTGTCCACTGCAAAACGTGCGACATCAAGGACCCCACGCAGAACATCGTGTGGGTCGCGCCGGAGGGCGGCGGCGGGCCGAATTACCCGAACATGTAACGGCCCCGGCCGCGCGAAGCCGTCCGCATGAAGCTGCCGGTATTGCTCGACAAGCGCCCCGTCCAGATCGCGCTGGCCTGCCTGGCGGCCGGGCTGATCGGCGCGATGTTGATCGCGACGATCTACTGGACGGAGTTCGATGCGCGGTGGGTGATGTTCCTGGGCGGTGTGCTGTTCGCCGCTGTGGTGGCCCTCGCCAGCACGACGGCGCAGGCGCAGTGGATCATCGCGCGGCGCACCGTGCAGCTCAACCGTCTGCGCGAGCAACTCAATCGGGAGATCGCGCGCAGCCGCAGCGCGCTCGAGGCGATGCGCATCAGCGAGGCGAGGCTGCGCCTGGTGAGCGACGCCCTGCCATCGCTGATTCTCTTCGTGGACCGCGACGAGCGCTGCCACTACCCTAACAGCGCGATGGAGAAGAAAACGGGGCTCTCCGCCGAGCAGATCACGGGGCAGCGGCTGCGCGACGTCGTCGGCCCCGCCGTCTATGCCGCGATCGTGCCGCACATCGCGCCCGCGCTCGCCGGAAAGTCCGTGGACTACGAGCTCGTCTGGGATAGCCCTGGCGAGACCGATCCGACCTTCACCGCGCGGCACGTGCCCTACGCCCCGGGCAACGGAACGCCGCAGGGTTTCTATCTCCTGCTCACCCGGATCGCCCCGGCTGCGGCCGCGAGCGCAGCAGCAGCAGCCCGGGAGGCGGCGGCGCCCGAGGCCGAGGGCGAGGCGCTTTACCTGCGCTCGATCGCCGACGAGCTGCTCGGCTGGGACGATCCGCGCACGAAGCTCGAGCGCGCGCTCAGGGAGAACCAGTTCCTGCTCTACGCGCAAAAGATCCTGCCGCTCAGGACGGGGCTGCCCGAACCGCTCGTGTTCGAGATCCTGCTGCGGCTCCAAGAGGAGGAGGAGAACCTGCTGCCGCCCGGGGGCTTCCTGCCGGTGGCCGAGCGCTACGGCATGATGGAGGCGCTCGACCGCTGGGTGGTGCGCAACCTCATGCTGTGGTGCGTGACGCGCCAGAAGGCAGATCCGGCCTGGCGCCTGCCGCTCTACTGCGTGAACCTGTCGGAAGCCTCGCTGCGCAGCGCCGAGTTCGCGCGCTTCGTGGAGGAGGAACTGAAGCGCACCGGATACCCGGCCCGAGCGCTCGCCTTCGAGATCGGGGAACCGGACGCGGTCAACCACCACGCCGAGACGCGGCGCCTGATCCAGACGCTCAAGCCGTCAGGCTGCCGCTTCACTCTCGACGCCTTCGGCAGCACCCGGGTCTCGTTCTCGCACCTGAAGGGTCTGGCGATCGATTTCATCAAGATCGACGGCGTCATCGTCCAGAACATGCTGCGCGACCCCTCCGAGCTCGCCAAGGTGAGGGCGATCAACACCGTGTGCCGCAAGACCGGCCTGCACACCATCGCCGAGTTCGTCGAGACGCGCGAGACGCTCGACCGGCTGCGCGAGACGGGAACCGACTACGTGCAGGGGTTCGGCGTCGCGCGCCCAGGCCCGATCGCCGCACAGTGAATCGCGGAGGACAGAGCGGGAGGTAGCGCCCCGCCCATGCGCGTCGCTAAAAGAGCCGGGGGGCGCCGCCTGCGCCCAGCAGCGCGTCGCGCAGCCGCCCGTCCACCGGACGCTCCCCGAGCCACACCCGCAGCAACGCGCGGTGGAAATCCTCGCCCGGTATCGTGATCCGCTCCTCGCCGTTGACCGTGACGCGGGTGCCAGTGCCTGGCAAGAAATCCACGAGCACGACGCCGCCCCGCTTGAGCGTCCCGATCGAGGCCATCGTGCGGTTCAGGTCGCGCAGCCGCTTCTCGATCAGCGCGATCTCGGCCGGGATGTGGTTGGCGGCGATGGCGTCGTTGAGCGAGGCGACGAGCTCCTTCGCCGTGAGCTCCTCTGCGAGCACGTGCATCAGCACCCGCTTCGGGCCGGGATCGGCGAGCACCTCCTTCGCGCTCTTCATCCTCGAGGCGAGGTAGAGCGCTCCCACGTAGAGCTCGACCGTCATCAGCTTGTACCGCACCCCCGCGCCGTTCAGCACCAGTTCGGGCAGCCCCTTGCCGAGCGTCGCCCTCTCCGGGACCTTGACGCCGGCGACCTCGGCCGCCACTGCGGGCGCTGAACCACCGATCGCCACGGCTGCCATCGCGGCGGCCGCGAGCCGCGCCGCAGTGCGGCCGACGGCCGCGGCGCACTGCGCTGGCGAGCCGAGCGGAGCGCTGCGACGCTTCATCTCCCTTTCCCAGCCAGCGCGGTATCTGCGCCTGTCATCGCCCGACGCCGGTCTCGCGGCGCTCACAGCGCCTCGAACACTGCGGCCGCCCCCATTCCGGTGCCGACGCACATGGTGACCATGCCGTACTTCTTGCGATGGCGGTGCAGCCCGTGCAGCAGCGTCGCCACCCGGATCGCGCCGGTCGCGCCGAGCGGATGGCCGAGCGCGATCGCCCCGCCCAGAGGATTGACCCGCTCGCGGTCGAGATCGAGCTCCCTGATCACCGCGAGAGTCTGGGCGGCGAACGCCTCGTTGAGCTCGATCCAGTCCACGTCCTGCTGCCGCAGCCCCACCTGCCCGAGCACCTTGGGGATCGCTTTTACCGGCCCGATACCCATGATCTCCGGGGGCACGCCCGCCACGGCGTATCCCAGGAAGCGCCCGAGCGGGCGCAGGTTGTAGCGCGCGAGCGCAGCCTCGCTCATCAGCACCACCGCTGCCGCTCCGTCCGACATCTGCGAGCTGTTGCCGGCAGTGACGCTGCCCCGCGCCGAGAAGGCGGGCTTCAACCGGGCGAGCGCCTCCGGCGAGGTGTCGCGGCGCGGCCCCTCGTCGTTCACCACCTCGCGCGTGTGCACGCGCACCTCGCGCGTCGCCAGGTCGGGGACGCGCTCGCTGACTGGATAGGGCGTGATCTCGTCCCTGAATTCTCCGCTGTCGGTCGCGCGGATCGCGCGGCGGTGGCTCTCCGCCGCGTAGAGGTCCTGTTCCTCGCGGCTGATCTTCCACTGCGCGGCGATTCTCTCCGCGGTGATGCCCATGCCGTAGGCGATCGCGACGTGCTCGTTCTTCTCGAAGATCGCCGGGCTGAAGGAGGGCTTGTTGCCGCCCATCGGCACGAGACTCATGCTCTCGGTGCCCGCGGCGATCATCACCTCGGCCTCTCCCAGCCGGATGCGGTCGGCGGCGAGCGCCACCGCCTGCACGCCCGAGGAGCAGAAGCGGTTGATGGTGATGCCCGGGACGCTGTCCGGAAAGCCCGCGAGCAGCAGGCCGACGCGCGCGACGTTCATGCCCTGCTCGGCCTCCGGCATCGCGCAGCCGACGATCACGTCCTCGACCGCAGCGAGATCCAGCCCCGGGCATTTCGCGAGCGCGCTCTTGAGCACGTGCGCCAGCATGTCGTCGGGCCGCACGTGGCGGAACACGCCGCGCGGGGCCTTGCCGACGGGGGTGCGCACGGCGGCGACGATGTACGCATCCTGCACCTGTCTGGGCATATGGCCTCCCCTTTGCGCTCCGGGCCGCGGGTCGCCCCTATTCTAGACCCCCGCGCGGTGCGTGTCTCGCGCGCGAGCCCCGCCGCCGAGCAGCAGCGAAGCCAGCGCCGGCAGCAGGATGATCGCGCCCAGCATGTTGACCAGAAACATGAAGGCGAGCAGCGCGCCCATGTCGGCCTGGAACTTGAGAGCGGAGAAGCCCCAGCTGCCGACCCCGATGCTCATGGTGACGGCGGTGAAGACCGCGGCGGTGCCGCGGCTGCGCAGCGCCTCGAAGAACGCCTCCCTCACTCCTGCGGCGAGATGGTGCCGCAAGCGCTCGTAGAGGTAGATGCCGTAGTCCACGCCGACGCCCACTCCGAGGGCGATCACCGGGAGCGTCGAGACCTTGAGCCCGATGCCGAGGACCGCCATCACGGCGTTGCAAAGGATAGATACCAGAGTGAGCGGCACGGCGATGCACAGCACCGCCTGCCATTGCCGGAACGTGATCCAGCACAGCAGCACGATCGCGCCGAAGAGCGATAGCAACATCGTCGCCTCGGCTGCGTCCACCGCCTCGTTGGTGGCGGCCATCACTCCGACGTTGCCGCCGGCGAGCAGGAAACGCACATTCTCGGTGTCGTGCTCGCGCGCAAAGCGCTTGATCTCGCGCACGATGTGGGCGATGGTGGTGCCTTGGTGGTCGCGCGTGAACACCAGCACCTGCATCGCGCTGCAATCGCTGTTGAGCAGACCCGTCGCGGTATCCACCGGCGCCACCGACTGCGCGAGCACGTCGCGGTTGCGCGAGAGCGCCCGCCACTTGAGGTTGCCCTCGTTCCAGCCGGCATTGACGACCTTGGCCACTCCGGGCAGCGCCACCACCGAGTGCACGCCGTGGACGTTGCGCAGGAACAGCTCGAAGCGGTCGATGCGGTCCATCACCGCGAAATCGGTGCAGGCGCCCGCGATACCCTGGGTCTGCACGATCACCGAGATCACGTCCACGCCGATCGAGAATTTTTCCACGATCAGCGCGTTGTCGCGGTTGTAGCGCGAGTCCTCGCGCAGCTCCGGTATGCCGGTGCCGAGATCCCCGGTCCGGATGTGGCGCGCCTGCCAGGTTCCAGCCGCAGCGAGCGCTGCTGCGGCGGCGAGCACCAGCAGCGCCGCGGCGGGCTCGGTCAAGCGCGCGAGACGGCGCCACAGGGCGTCGAGACGGCCGCCCGAGACGCGCGCGGCGGCGAGCGCCGCAGGCTCGAGCCGAGTATAGGAGAGCGCGACCGGCAGCAGCAGCTTGTTGGTGACGATCATCAGCGCCACCCCCAGACTGGCGGTGATGCCGAGCTCGCGCACGATGGCGATCTCGATGTGCATGATGACCATGAAACCGAGCGCGTTGGCGATGAGCGCGACCGTGCCCGGCACCGCCAGCCGGAGGAAGGCGCGGCGCGCCGCCTCGAGCGGCTCGGCGCCCGCCGCCGCCTCGTGCTTGCACACGTTGGTCATCTGCACTGCGTGCGAGACCCCGATCGAGAAAATCAGGAACGGCACCAGGATGGACAGCGGATCGATGCCGAAGCCGAGCAGCGGCAGCAGCCCGAGCAGCCACGCGACCGGCAGCAGGGCGCACGCGAGCGCGAGCGCCGTGATCCTGAGCGAGCCCGAGTAGAGGAAGAGCAGCGCAGCGGTGATGGCGAAGGCGAGTCCGAAGAAGGCGATCACGCCGAGCGCGCCGTCGGCGATGTCGCCCACCGCCTTGGCGAAACCGATGATGTGCAAACTCACGTGCTCGTCCTCGAAGCGCTCCCGCAGCCGCTCGAGCCGTGCCGCCACCTCTCGGTAGTCGAGCCGTCTGCCGGTGACGGGATCCGCATCCAGCAGCTCGGCGCGCACCAGCGCGCCGCTGAAGTCGTTGGCGACGAGCCGGCCGACGTTGCCCGACTTGAGCACGTTGCGGCGCACTTTTTCGAGGTCCTCCGGCGTGCCCCGGTAGTCCGCCGGAATCACGTTGCCGCCCGCGAAGCCCTCCTCCACCACCTCGACGAAGCGCACGTTGGGCGTGAACAGCGAGGTCACCGACGGCCGGTCCACGCCAGGGAGGAAGAACACTTCGTCGGTCACGGCCTTGAGCTTGCGCAGGAACGCGGCGTCGAAGATGTCGCGGCCGTCGCGCCGCATCACCGCCACCAGCACGCGGTTCGCACCGCCGAAGGTCTCGCGGTAGGCGGTGAAGACCCTCATGTACTCGTGCTCGAGCGGGATCATCTTGCTGAAGCCGGCGTCAACCCGCAGGCCGGTAGCGGTGAAGGCGAGGAGCGCGGTCAGCGCCGCGAACGCCGCGAGCAGCGGCCGCCGGCGCTCGAACACGAAATCGGCGATGCGCTCGATCAGCGCTTCGAGCCTCATGGCCTCGCAGCCGCGGGGAGGCGCGTGACGCCGCGCTCCCCGAACGCAAGCAGGTCCCCGTTCGCCGCCGGCAGCACGGCGGCGAAAGCGGCTCCGCTCGCCTCCCGGCGCAGGCCGAGGCTGCGGCCGCCGTCGCGCGTCACGAGCAACGTTCCGTCCTGGCCCACGAGCACGGCGCTGCCCGGCGCGAGCACGCGCCCGCCCATGAGCGATGCCTGGCTCGGGTTCGCGACTGCGCTCCAGGTGCCGCCGAGATCCGGGGAGTGCCACACGTTGCCGCGCAGGCCGAATGCGATCAAGTCATCTCCGCCGGGCGCGAGCACGCCGAAAAACGACCCCCGGTACGGCGGCGCGAGCGGCATCCAGTGCGCCCCGCCGTCGGGCGAAGACAGCACCGTCCCCGACTCTCCCGCGATCAGCAGGCCGCCTGCGGCAGGCGCCAGGGCGTTCAGATGGCGGTCGTCCTCGATGATCTGGCGGGAACTCCAAGTGCGGCCGCCGTCGTGCGTTTCGAGGAACGCGCCGTAGGCGCCGACGGCGAACCCGTGGAGCGCGTCGCGGAAATACACATCGAGCAGCGGCCGCTCCTCCTGCGGCGCGATCCGCACCACCTGCCAAGTCTCGCCCGCGTCCCGGGTGCGCAGGATCGCCGCATCATGGCCCACTGCCCAGCCGTTGCGCGCGTCCTGAAAATGGAGCGCGGTGAGCGTCGCTTCGACCGGGGAATGCGCCGCGCGCCAGCTTCGCCCGTCGTCGTCCGAGAGAAAGATGCGGCCGCGCTCGCCCGCTGCGACCAGCCGCTCGCCCGCGCGGGCAGCGGCGAGCACGAGCACCGTCTCGATGCGCAGGCCGGTGGCGGGGAATTCGGGAATCGCGCGCGGAGAAAAGGCGAAGACCGCAGCGAGAAACACCGCGGCGCAGAAGGCGAGACCGAGCAGCCTGCCGCATCCGCGCCCGGCAAATTCCTTGAGCGCCGACAACCCGAGCCCCTCCAGGAGTTTTCCGGGAGCCGGAGCGGCGAATTGCTAGCGGGTGCCGACCCCGCGCAGCCCGGCGGGCGTGAAGTCGGCTTCGCTGCGCTGGATTTTCTCGTAGATGCGCGGCTCCTCGTTGCGCAGCCCCATCACGATGTAGCGCCCGGACTGCAGATCGTGGTGCGCTTCCAGCATGGGATAGGTCATCGGGATGTTGTACATGTTGATGCTGTGCTGCTCCGCCACGCGCCACAGCTCGTCGCGCGCGTCGTACTTGTCCACCACCACGACCATCCACGAATCCTCGTCGAGGTAGAACGTGCGCCGCTTGTAGATGTGGCTGGTGCCGGGCTTCAGCGTCGCGTCCACCACCCACACGCGGTGCAGCTCGTAGCGCGCGAGATCGGGGTTGAGGTGCCCCGGCCGGATCACATCGGCATAGCCCACCGTGTTGCCCACCAGGCGGTAGGAGTTGTACGGGATGTAGAGCTCGCGCTTGCCCACGAGCTTCCATTCGTAGCGATCGGTGGCGCCGTTGAACATCAGGAAGTCGTCGTTGGTGCGCAGCCCGTCGGCGGCGGTGCCCGGGTTATCGTAGGCGACGTTGGGCGCCAAGCGCACGCGCCGCTGTCCCGGATTGTAGGTCCACGCCTGGCGCGGCTGGCGCACCTGGTCCGCATACTCGTGCACCAGCAGGATCTGGCCCGCGAGCCGGGCGGGCGCCGTCACCACCTGCAGGAAGTTGAAGAGCTTGTTGTCCCGGCGCGCGGCCTCCGGCTTGGAGAGGTTGCCGTAATCGAAGTCGTACTCGTACTCGAAGCGCACCAGCGTGTAGCTGCCGTCGCGCAGCACCGCCGCCTGGCTCCAGTTCATCGCGTAGGTGTCGCCGCGATAGCGCGCGAGATGATTCCAGATGACCTCCAGCCCGTTCTTCGGGATCGGGAACGGGATGCCGCCCTTGGTTCCGGTGAAGCCGTTGCCGCCCGCCACGAGGTTCGCGCGGGTCGCGTTCGCGATCGTCTCCCGGTAATGCGCCTCGGGAAAGGCGGCGCTGCGGCGCGTCGGATAGACCACCATCTTCCACGTGGGGTACTTCCTGAGCAGCGCCATCTGCCCAGGGGTGAGATTCGCCTTGTATTTCTCCAGGTTGGAGGCGTCGATCGTGAACAGCGGCTTGTCGCTCGCGAACGGGTCCGGGTAGTGGCCGCCTTCCTGGTAGCCCGGCAGCGGCTTGGTGATGCCGCCCTCCCAAGCGGGTATGCTGCCCGCCTTGTTGCCCGCGCGCTCGGCGCCGAGCGGTGTCAGGGTCTTGCCGAGCTGGGCGGCCTCCTCTGCGGAGACTGCGGCCGGCGCCGGCGCCGATACGAGAAAAAACGCGAGCGCCGCCGCGCCCCGCGCGGCGTATCGGTGGGTGTGCATCCTGATATCTCCTCCTGCCTGCCGGTCGCTCCCGTCAAAACGAATAACTCACGCTCAGGCTGATGAAGTCCCGGTCCTTGAGCGGATTGGCGCTCGAGGCAAACGCGCTCGATTGCCCGGCCGTCGGCACCGGGTCGGTGCCCGCGTAGGTGCGCCCGCCCCAGAAGACGGTGTACGAGAGGTCGGCCGCCCAGCGCTGCTTCAGTCCGTAGGTGATGCCGAAAGTGGCCGCCTTGCTCCCCTGATTGAAGGTCGGGCCCACGCCGTGCACGTCGTGGGCGAAGGCGAGGCGCGGGGAGAGCGTGCCGCCGGCGAGCGCATTGGGATAGTCCAGGCGCGCGAGCAGCCGGTAGCCCCAAGAACCCCGCGTGGCGTAGCCCGCGCCGCCCGGCTGGCTCGATCCATTGGAAGCTCCCGTGAAGGAGCCTGGGGCGGGCAGGTGGGTCGCGGGCCCGTTGAACAGCACCCCGGAGGGCAAGTCGAGATAGGTGTAGCCGATCTCCGCGACGAGCGCGAGTTGCTCGGCGCCGAGCATCGGGCCGAAGGCCTTGGTCGCGGTCAACTGTGCCTGGTGCATGCGCACCCTGCGATAGCCCTGGATCACGGTGCCCGGCGCGACCGCGGCGGGCGCGTTGCCCGAGCCCGTGATGTTGTTGGGCAGGCCGAGCGCCGCGAGCAGCAGTTCGG
>DATLZE010000160.1:0-10152 GCA_035574195.1 Burkholderiales bacterium
GTCCTCGAGGTCGGCGGTGAAGTAGCCGTGCCGCTCGAACTGGAAGTGCTCCTCGGGCAGCGCGCGTGCGAGCGCGGGCTCGAGCCAGGCGTGCACGATGCGCTTGGACTCCGGGTTGAGGTCGAGCGCCGGATCGCGCCCAGCGCCGCCTCGTCGGCGCCGATCATCGGCTTGTCCGCTTCGGCGAGTAAGTCCTCGTTTCACCGCGATACCACCTCGATGAAGCGCGTCGGCTCCATGGCCATGAGGCGTGCGCAGTTCTCCGGCCGCCCTCGGATGCGCTCGGCTAGCTCTTAGGTGGCACAGACGGCCGCCATGCCGCCGCCGCGTTCCCCGTGACCCGCCACAGCAGGAGACTGCGTGCCGCCTGCGGATGGCGGATCGCGAAAAGCAGCGCCAAGCGCGAGCCCGAGTAGCTACTGCCCACCCAGGCCTGCAGCGCGTCGAGCTGCCGCAGCAGTTCATGCGGGTCTTCCGCACAGTGCCCGTAATCCGAGCGATCCATCGATCGAGACGTGGGAGGCGCCGCAGTTGCGCCGGTCGTGCACCAGCAAGTGGCATCCGCCTGCGACGAGGCGCCGCGCCAGCGGCTCGATGCCTTCGATAGCGCGCCGTCCTCCGGGCGAGAGGGCGAGCCATGGCCCTTTCGTGACGAGAATTTCATAATGGAGGCTGAGACCGCGGATGCCAACTCGGGGCATGGGATCGCTCGTGCAAGGCTCGGGCAGTCTGTAATCGTAATCGATCGCGGAGCGCAAAAGAGGAGGGCATGGCTTTGAAGGCGGGATTGATCGGTGTGGGGTTGCTCGGCACCGCATGCGCGCGCCGGCTCATGCAAGCCGGCATGGAGGTGGTGGCCACGGACGTGGACGAGGCGAAGCAGGCGGCGATCGGCCGGCTCGGCGCGCGCGCGGTCGCCACGACGGCGGAGGTGGCACGCGAATGCGACACGCTAGTGGTGGCGGTCTTCGACACGGACCAGGTCGAGACGGTGGTCGCCGGGGAGAACGGCATCGCGCAAGCGGCGGGCGGTGCGCCGCGCACGGTCGTGTGCATGAGCACCTGCGACCCCGATCGCCTCGCGGCGCTCGCCACGCGCGTGCAGCCGCTCGGCGTGTCGCTGCTGGAGGCACCGGTCTCGGGCACGAGCCAGCAGGTCGCCAGGGGCGAGGGCGTCGCGTTGATCGGAGGCGATTCCGCAGTGCTCGAGCGCGCGGCGCCCGTGCTTGACGCGATCTGCGCGCGGCGCTATCACCTCGGCGCGATCGGCACAGGCTCGCGCGCCAAGCTCGCTGTGAATCTCATTCTCGGCCTCAATCGCGCTGCGCTGGCGGAGGGCCTCGTCTTCGCCGAGCGGCTAGGGCTTGATCCGGCGGCGTTTCTGGAAGTGGCGATGGGGTCGGCGGCGCATTCGAGCGTCATGAAGGTGAAGGGGCCCGCGATGGTGCGCCGCGACTACGCGCAGCCGCAGAGCCGCGTCGATCAAAGCCTGAAGGATTTCCGGCTGATGCTTGAACAGGCGCGCGCCGCCGGTCAGGCGCTGCCCTTCGCCGCCCTCTATACCGAGCTGCTGGACGACTGCATGCGACGCGGCGAGGGCGGATGGGACAACGCTGCGATCGCCGAGGCGATCCGGCGCCGCCGTGCCTGACGCACACCGCTACTCGATGCGTATGCCCGCTTCCCGAATGATTTTGGCCCAGCGCGCCGTATCTTCGCGGATGAAGTTGGCGAACTCCGCGCGAGACGAGCTGCCGCTCGGCACGATGCCGGCCGCGTTCTGACGTCGCTTGACCTCGGGCACGAGCATGGCCTTGTTGATTTCGACGAACAGCCGATCGGCGATCGGGCGGGGCGTACCGGCAGGCGCGAAGAACCCGTTCCAGTTGCGGATGCCGAAGCCCGGTACCACTTCTCCCACCGCTGGTAGCTCGGGCAGCAGCGGCTGACGCTCGGGCGTGACTACCGCTATTGCACGCAGGCGTCCGCCCTTGATGTGCGGCAAGGCCGTCACGTAGGTCGCGAACATGAGCTGAATGTCGCCCGAGACGAGGTCGACGAGCGCCGGACCGCCGCCCTTGTACGGCACGTGTATCATCTTCAAACCGGTCAGCCGCTGGAAGAACTCGCCCGCGAGGTGGTCGAGCTGTCCCGGACCGGAACTCCCGAAGCGCACGTCTCCCGGCCGCTTCTTCGCCCAGGCGACGAAATCCTGGATGCCGCCGGCGCCACCGATCGACGGATTGACGACCATGACGTTGATGAGCTCCGCGGCCATGGTGATCGGCACGAAGTCGCGCTCCACGTCATAGTTGAGCTTGCTGTAAAGCGACGGGCTGATCGAAATCGGTCCGACGCCGCCCACGAGCAGGGTATGGCCGTCGGGCTCGGCCTTGGCCAGCATCTCGGTCGCGAGCCGGCCGGCTGCGCCCGGACGGTTGTCCAGGACTACGGTCTGCCGGAGCTGAGCGGAAAGGGGCTCGGCAATTGTTCGCCCGATGGTGTCTGCGGCACCGCCTGCGGGGAACGGAATGAGCACGCGGATGGGGCGCGACGGATAGTTCTGCTGTGCGTCGGCCGACGACGCACCAGTCGTCGCGGCGACGACGAACGCAATGGCGGCGAGCAGTCTCGGCTTCATAACGGGTCTCCTCCTGTATCGTGGGGGTGCGCCCACGGGTGCAGCACGATCTTGTGCGCGTGTGCATCACGCTTCCCGAGCAGCCTCAGCGCCTCCTCGGCCTGCTGAAGCGGAAAGCGGTGGCTGATGTAGCGCAGCGGGTCGATCTTCCCGCTCGCAATCAGATCCAGGCAAGGTGGAAAGGCGCGGAAATTGCCTCGGGAGAAATTGATGTCGATCTCGCGGTCCTTGAGGTACGCGATCGGAATCGTTGCGCGGTTTTCGGGAAAAGTACCCACGACCGTGATCTGACCGCCGCGTTTCACTATGGCGACCGCGTCTGCGATGGTGCGCTCCTGAAAGCCGCCGACGCACTCGATCACCTTGTCGAAGCCGCGCCCGCCAGTCGCGGTGAGCGCGCGCTCACGCAGGTTGCTGGCGCGCGCGTCCATTGCGGCGGGGATACCGAGACGCCGTGCGAGCGCGAGGCGATAGTCGAGCACGTCAAGGATGGTGACCTCGGTGCCGAGCGTGCCCGCGATGAGGGCGGCACCGAGCCCGATCGGTCCCGCGCCGATCACCGCGACACGCTCTCCGGGGCGCGGCCGCACCCGGTCGATGACCGCATGGTAGCTGATGCCGAGCACCTGCACCGCCGCCGCCTGGTCGAAGCCGACGTTCTCGGGTAGGCGGTGCAGGTTTAGGTCGGGCACCGCGGTGTACTCGGCGTAGGCGCCGTCACGGTCGAACCCCATGGTCTGCAGCCGCTCGCAGATGTTGCCGCGCCCCTCGCTGCAGGGGTAGCACCGGCCGCAGGCGAGGTCAATATCGCAGCAGACCCTGTCTCCGATGCGAAAGCCTCGGACCGCACTGCCCAAGGCGACGATCTCGCCGGCGAACTCGTGCCCAAGCACGCGCGGAAAGGTGAGCCGGGGATGCTTGCCGTGGTAGGCGTGTAGATCCGAGCCGCAGATCGAGCACGCCATGACCTTGACGACGGCCTCGTTCGGAGCCGGCGTCGGATCGGGGACACTCTCGTACCGCAGGTCCCGACCGCCGACGAGTATCATGGCTTTCATGGTAGTGGGCCTTTGCAGCCGGTGGCGAGCGCCTCGCGTCTCAATTCGCGGTCTGCAGGTTCTGCGGAATCCTGATGCCCTGCTCCTCGTAGTAGCGGATCGCGCCCGGATGAACCGGAATCGTGGCGTTCAGGATGCTCTTCGGGTCGATGCGCCCGAAGGACTTGTGTGCGGCGGCTAGCGTCTCTTTGCGCGCGAAAGTCGCCTTGACGAGCTCGTAGGCGAGGCTCTCCGGAAGATCATCCCGCGCCAGCACCACGATGTAGCTTGCCACCGTCTGCACCGGCTGCTTCTGGCTCTTGAACGTGCCGGCCGGGATGGTGAACGCTCTCATAAACGGTGCCTTGGCAAGGTACTTCTTGAGGTCGGCGGCAGAGAAGCTGATCAGCACGGTGTCGTGATTGACCTCGAACTCAGTCACGGCCGGGTGCGGGATGCTCCCCATGACGGCGGCGGCATCGAGCCGTCCGTCGCCGAGCAGATTATTCGCGTCGGCTGGGCTCACGTTCGTGATGCGGGAGGGTTTGATCCCGATCGCTTCGATCGCATCGCGCAGCACGAGATCGGTGGCGGAGCGGCGGCGGCTGGGATTCACGCTCTTGCCGTTCAGATCGGAGATGGAGGCGATACCGGCGCTGCGCAGGGCGTATATCTGCAGCACGTTGGCGTCTAGCACCATCAGCATGCGTACCCTGCGCACCGGCTTGCCCTTCGACCAGTCGTCCCCCTGCCATCCCTGGAAGGCCACGTCGCTCGTCGAGTAGCCGATGTCCGCCTTGCGGTCGTTCACCATCAGCATGTTGATCGGGAAGCCCCCGGTGGACTCCACCGAGATCGGCACGCCCACCGCGGCGCCGACAGTGCTTGCCCAGGGGCTGCCGGTGGTGTGCCCGAAGCCGCCGACGGGGCCGGTGCCAAGCGTCAGGCGCTGCGGCCAGCCGCTGCGGTCCTGAGCAAGGGCGGGCGCGGCAGCGACCGCGAATGCGGCAGCGGCCAACACACAGGCGATGGCTTTCTTCACGTGACTCATGGTCTTCTCCTTTGACGTTGGAACGGGCTGCGCTTACCTGCTTGCCGGGTGGTTCAGGCCGGGATGCGCGCGGCTTGCTAGCACAATCGCCGCCACAAGGGCGACGCCGGCTGCATTGACGAGCGGATCCGGCGCGAGCATCGCGACTGCGCACAGGAACAGAAGCACGCGGGCGAACGGATGATGGTAGCCGTTGGTCGCGCCCGCAAAAGCGTAGCCGGCGAGCAGGCAGGCCATGAGCGCCCGCAGGATCTCATGCCAGCTGCCCTCCCACAGAATGGCGGGGTTGTAGATGAACACGAACGGTACGATGTAGGCGGCGATGCTCAGACGCGTTGCGATCCAGCTCGTGCGGTTGGGATCGGAGCCAGCAATGCCGGCGGCCGTGAAGGCGGCGAGCGCGACCGGCGGGGTCAGCGTGGACACGCAGGCGTAGTACATGATGAAAAGGTGCGCGGCCAGCACCGGCACGCCGAGCTTGGCGAGCACCGGCGCGCCGACCGCAGCCGTGATGATGTAGGCCGCGACAGTGGGCAGCGGGAAGCCGAGCAGGATGGTGACGAGCATGACGATCAGGAGGGCGAGCGCCAGCTGGTCCTGCCCGTAGGCGAGCACTAGATCGACGAAGCGGTTGCCGAGCCCGGTCAGACTGAAGACGCCAACCAAGATGCCGGCGCAGGCACAGGCGCACACCGCCTCGATCGCGCCGGTCGTGCCCTCGGCCAGTGCCTTCAGGCCATCGCGCCAGTGAATCGGTCGGCGGCGCCGTATAAAATCGGCGACGAGCGCAACGCCCACGCTCACGATCGCCGACTGCACCACGGACCGCCCGGCGAAGACGATCAGCACAACGAGGCACATGATCGGCACGAGCAGCAGCCAGCCGTCGCGCAGAACCGCGGTGAGTCGCGGCGTTTCCTCGGCGGTCGTGCCGCGCAGCCGGAGCTTTACCGCCTCGAAGTCGATGACGAAGTAGATGGTGGCGAAGTAGCAGATCGCAGGGATGAGTGCGGCCAGCATCACGTCCCGATAGGGCGTGAGCGTCGCCTCGGCCAGCACGAAGGCCACAGAGCCCATGACTGGCGGCATGATCTGTCCTCCTGTGGAGGCGGCTGCCTCGACGGCACCGGCAAAGGCCGGCGGATAGCCGATCCGCTTCATGAGCGGAATCGTGAGGGTGCCTACCGTCGCGACGTTGCCCATCGAGCTGCCCGAGATCGTGCCGAACATCGCGCTGGAGAGCACCGCGACCTTCGCGGGTCCGCCGCGTGCGCACCCGGCGATAGCGGTGGCGAGCTGCATGAAGACGGGGCCGACCCCGGTCGCGCGCAGGAAGGCGCCGAAGGTGACGAAGAGCACGATATAGGTCGCGGCCGCGGCCATCGCGAATCCGTACAGGCCCTCTGTGCTGAAGAGCGTGCTGACCACCCGGTCGAATTCGTAGCCGCGGTGCCCCCAGATGCCGGGCAGAGCACCGCCCGCCACGGCGTAGAGGACGAAGGCGAGACTCAGCACCGGGAAGAACCACCCCAGAACACGGCGGGATGTCTCCAGCGTCAGCAACAGGGCGGCAAGGCCGACGATCCAGTCGGCGGTCGAGGGTTCGAAGCCGACGCGGTCGTACATGGCGTCGTAATTCCAGGCGAGATATGCGATCACGCCTACAGCGGCGACGATCCACGCGAGATCCACGGGTGTGACACCGCGCGAGGTCAACCTGGACGCAGGAAAGAGCAACAGGGCGAGGATCCAGAAGAGCCCGAGGCTCGTGCCCAGAAACACCCAGGGATCGAGCGGATAGACCGTCAGTGCGAGCAGATGGAATACGGTCGTTCCGACGGCGAGTACCTGAACGACCATGCCCCAGGCGCCGGTGAGCCGGCGGGCACTGCCGCCGCCTTCGTCGACCGTCACATCGTCAGCAGGCGCGGCGACGCCGGAGGGCTGGACGGCGGCGTTTCCGGTCATGGGCGGCCGTACCCGAGCGTCACGACCGGGCGGCCACCGCGGTACGCTTCACCGGTATGCCGCCCGCCTTCACCCAGTGATAGCGACCGGCGAGTGCATCGGAGAGCGGGCGGCGCCGCGCATCGTCCACAGCGATCCACATCCTGAGCAGATGGCGCTTGCGCTCGGGCTCCAGATGATCCTCGAAGGCCTCGCGCGCGTGCAGCATGATGTGGTTGTTGATGAGCTGGATGTCGCCTTCCTGGAAGTCCATGGAAAGCATTAACTCGGGGCGGTTGCAGATCTCCTGCACGGCGACGAGCGCCTCCCGCTGCATCGGGGTCGGACGATAGGCTTCGCCGAAGCGGGCACATGATTCGTAGTAGGGTAGGCTGTTGATGCGCGTGGTGACGTAGCCGTCGCGCTCGCTGAACATCGGTAGCGTAAACCACGGCAGCTCGCCTTCGGGCTCCTCGTCCCGCCAGTCGACGTGGAACGTGCCGTACAGCACCTCGAGGAGATCGGGACGTTCCTCGCGCAACACGTTATGCACCGTGAGAGCGCTCACGAGCTTGCTTGCGCCGCCCCGCAACGCCGTACGCATGCAGAACAGCCCCAGCACGTCCACCGGGAGCAGATCGGTGTGGAAATCCATGCGCTCGCGCGTCTGGTAGCCGCGCGCGTTGGGATCGGCATGGCTGCGTCCTTCATCGCGCACGTGGCCGAGCAGCTCGCCGCGCGCGTTCTGTGAAACCGGCGTGCCGAGATGCATGCCGATGCCCCAGTAGAGGATCTCGCACTGCTTGTCGGTGTAGAGGTCACGCGGAATGCCCCGCAGCAGGACGAACCCGCGGCCGCGCTCGATTTCCTCCAGTATGTCGTCGAGCTCGCCGGCGAGGCGCTTGAGCGGAAAGGCAGTCGCCGGAAACGGTATCTGCACGCCGGCACGCTCCACGTGGCGCAGCGCCGCGTCCAGCTCGTCGAGCGCTTCGTCGTCGAACCGATAGATCCAGGAGGAGTCGTTCTGCAGCTGCGGCCCGCGCCACGCGGCGGGCCCGGTGAGAACGGGGAATGACCTGCCTTGCATGTGCTGTTCTCCCAGAGCTCGTGTTGACAGTTTGCGCGGCGGCTGCGACGGATCGACCGCGGCCGCGCTCACTTGATCCGGAACCGTCTGACCTTCTCCTCGCTCACTTCGATGCCCAGGCCGGGACCGCGCGGTCGGCGAACGCAGCCGCGCTCGATGCGCAGCGGCGTCGCGGTCAGGTCCTCCACCAGGTAATGGGTGGTGATGTTCAGACCCCAGTCGAGGTTGGGTGCCAGCGAGCCGAGCTGGGCAGTTGCGGCGCCGGCGATGCTCGATTCTGCCACCTTGCCGGCGAGGTTGATGGACAAGCCCAGGGCTTCGCATACGACCATGGCGTGCACCGTGATACCGATGCCGCCGAACTTGATGGTCTTAATGTTCGCGCCCTGAATCGCGCCTGCGCGCTGTAGCGCCACGAGGCTCGCGATGCTGCCCACCGATTCGTCGGCACACAGCGGAATCGGGCTCTCGCGAGCGAGGGCGGCCATGCCGTCGAAGTCCTCGGCCTTGAGCGGCTGCTCGACGAACAGCAACCCGGCGTCGCGGGCGCCGCGAACGAAAGTCAGCGCGTCGGCGTAGCGCATGCCGGTATTGGCATCCGCGCACAGCGCCACGCCCTCGCCGAGGGCGCGCCGCACGGCGAGGGCGGCGGCGGCCTCCTCGGCCGGGCGCTTGATGCCGATCTTGAGCTTGAAGAAGCACCAGCCTTCCGCGCAGCGGGCGGCGGCCTCCGCGATATCGTCCTCCACCCGGGGATTGCCGAGCAGGTACATCAGTACCAGCTCCTCGCGCAGCGCGCCGCCGTGCAGGTCTGCGAGCGACACGCCGAAATGGCGACCGACGAGGTCGTCGAGAGCCATATCGAGCGCGCACTTTGCGCCGGTATTGTGCAGGAGCGCACCGGCGCAGCAACGGGCAAGCGCGGCCCGCTCGAGCGCGTTCTGACCGCGGACGAGCGGCGCGAGGTGATCGGTGACTGCAGCGGCCATGCCGGGCAGCACATCGCCAGTCATGAGCGGCGCAGCCGGCGCCTCGCCCCAGCCCACCAAGCCGTTCGTAGCCTCCACGCGGACGATGAGAGACTGCGAGCGCTCGATGCGCTCGCCGGCCATGACGACTGGCTTTTTGAGCGGCAGCGCCACGGGAATCGCCTCCACGTGCGCGATTTCGAGCCGCTCACCAGCGCGTTCCCGCGACGTAACCTGGGCCGTGGCGAGCGCCATGCTTCCTTACTCCCCCTGCGTTTTATAGTAGTCGTCCTCCCCAGGATAGATCAAATGCTTTATCTTTATGGGATTTATAGATATTGCACATGGACACATCGACCCGCATGGAGCTGCGCCATCTTCGCTACTTTCTTACCGTCGCCCGCCATCTCAGTTTCACGCGGGCTGCGGCCGAGCTGCGCGTCACCCAGCCGACACTCTCTCACCAGATCCGTCAGCTCGAGCAGTCGCTCGGGACGCCGCTTTTCGACCGCGTGGGACGCCGCGTGCGTCTCACAGCGCCCGGGAAGCTTTTCCATCAGCACGTCGAGCGGGCGCTGGAAGCGCTTCATGCGGGCACCGCGGCGCTCGGCGAGCTGCAGGGGTTGATGCGTGGCACGCTATCGATCGGCGCCTTTCAGTCGTTTAACAGCACCCTGCTGCCGTCCATCCTCTCGGAATTCTCCACCGCCTATCCCGGGATACACGTGACCGTACGTCAGCTCGCGACCGGCGACATTGAGGAGTGTCTGGCAAAAGGCGAGATCGATTTCGGCATCGCCTACATGCCGCCCGGCTCCGATCGCATCGTCGCCGAGAAGCTCTTTGACGAGCCCCTCATGCTGATCGTCGGTGAAGGCCACCGGCTCGCCGGGCGGCGGGAGGTGCACCTCTCGCGGCTGAATGGCGAGCCGCTCGCGTTGATGACAGAGGAGTTTCCCTCGCGCCGGCTGGTGGAAAGCCGCTTCGCGGCCGTCGGCGTGCGCCCTGACATCCGCATTGAGATCAACTCGACCGATGCCATCCTGGCGACGGTGCGTCACGGACGGCTGGCCACCATGCAGACCGAACGGATGGCGCGGGCCGTGCTGGGGCTGCGCTGCATCCGGCTGCGGCCACGCATGGTGCGCACTGTGGCGGTGTTCTGGCCGCGCGAAGGATTCCGCTCCGCGGCCGCCCGGGCAGCCGTGGAGATGATCCGGCAAGCCTACCGGAATAGTGCCCGGACGGACCCGGGCGGAGAAGGACTTGCCGCCGACTAGCCGCGCCCGACGAAGGGCATCTTGGTCGCCATGATCGTCATGTGAAAGACGTTGACGTCGAGCGGCAGGTTCGCCATGAACAGCACCGCCTGCCCGACGTAGGAGGCGTCCATGCGCGGCTCCGGGGCGATGCGGCCGTCG